>JAFMKB010000009.1 GCA_017853205.1 Gammaproteobacteria bacterium | reverse complement strand
CATCACGACGATGTACTCGCCTTGCTCGCGGAGCTCGATGCCTGATGAACCACGTTGTTGAATTAAATGCCCGAGACTATATTGCCGAAGACGAGGCCGTTGCCAAGGCGAATGCAACAGAACGCGAACCGCTTCTAGTGCTGCACGGGCTATTTGGTCATCAAGGCAATTGGGGGCTGCATAGCAAGGCGCTTGCCGAGCGCTATTGTGTAATTGGCGTCGATCTGCGCAATCATGGCGATTCGCCGCACGCACCCGAGCTCGATTATCAGGCGATGGCGGAGGACGTCCGCCTGCTTATCGAGACTCGTGCGCTCGGCGCCTGCACAGTGCTTGGTCATTCAATGGGTGGCAAGGTAGCGATGCAGTTAGCGCTCAACTATCCCGCTCTTGTTAAGCGCCTAATCATCGTCGACATTGCGCCGGTGGCTTACCAGAGTATGGGTCCAGGTCACCATCGCGTTATCGAGGGCATGATGACGCTGGATCTGACGACGGCGATCAAGAGAGCCGATGCTGAGGCACATCTTGCACAATATATCGAAGACGAGGCGACGCTTAAATTCATTATGACCAATCTCGCGCGCGCCGAGGGCGGCGGACTGCGCTGGAAATTGAACGTGGCCGCAATCAACGAGCAGTACGATCGGCTCCGCGAGAAACCCGAGGGCGACGCGCCATTCGATAAACCAGTGCTGTTCGTTAAGGGAAGCGAGTCAGGTTATATCGGTGCGGAACACGAGCAGGAAATACTCGCGCTGTTTCCACAGGCGTCGGTTAAAATTGTCATGGAAGCCGGACATTGGGTGCATGCGGACAAGCCGCAGGCGTTTCAGAAAATTGTGTTCGATTTTCTTGAGGCGACGGACGCCTGAATTGGCTGTTAATTCTTTTGCGGCTTTCATTTATAAGTGAGTGGATTGATGACTGTACTGAGTGTCAACGTTAACAAAATTGCGCTGCTAAGAAATTCACGCGGGCGTGATTTTCCCAGTGTGATCGAATTTGCAAAGCGCGTAATTGGCTTGGGTGTAAAGGGCATCACCGTGCATCCTCGTCCCGACGAGCGTCACATTACGCGCCGCGATATTCGCGAACTCACTTCATTTCTCGCCGACTATCCGGGTGTCGAATTTAATATCGAAGGCTATCCTAGCGAAGACTTTATGGAGCTTGTGCTCAACGCCAAACCCGACCAGTGCACGCTCGTCCCCGACGCGCCAGATCAGCTGACCTCTGATCATGGCTGGGACATCAGTGCCCACGAAAGCCTACTGTCGAATGTTCTGGGGAGGCTTCGCGATGCCGATATTCGCAGCAGTATTTTTCTCGACCCCGATGTCGAGATGGTCGAGCGCGTGCCGAGTGTCGGAGCCGACCGAATCGAGCTTTACACCGAAAGCTACGCGCAGGCATTCGGGGGTGAGTCGCAGGACGCCGTTCTCGAGAAGTATCGCGCGGCGGCGCTGCGTGCTTCGCAGCTTGGTCTGGGCCTCAATGCGGGTCACGATCTGGATCTTGCCAACCTCGGTGGATTTTTAACTATCCCTTCCATTCTTGAGGTGTCGATCGGGCATGCACTTATAGTGGAGTCGCTGCATCAGGGTGTCGATAAGGTAATAGCGCGCTATCTCGCGCTTTGTGCAGAGGCAGCATAAGCCTAGCCGCTCTGCATGCGATGCGCTAAACGAGCCTGACTGCACTCGGGCGCTACACCTATTAGCTAGCTAAAGGATTCCATGTCAGACATTTCACGAAATGGCGTTATCGAGAAAGCCGCGGGTCCGTTGACACCGCCAGAGCCGGGCGCAAGCGCGGGCCTCTACTACGGCTACTGGATAATCCTCGCCGGCTTTGTCACTCAATTTATTTCGGTGGGCATGGCAAACTATGTCGTTGGTGCCTTCATGATCCCGATGACCGAGGAGTTCGGCTGGAGTCGCGCTGAGTTTTCGGCGTCGCGTTCCATCGGCCAGATGGTCATGGCGTTCACCGGATTTTTAATCGGAGCGCAAATTGATAAGCATGGCGGTCGCCGTTTTATTCTCATCGGTGGAAGTTTGCTCGTCGCCGCGCTATTCGGGCTGAGCAAAGTGCAGACGCTCACGCATTGGTTAGTGCTGAACGGGCTGGTGTTGACTGCGGGCGCTGCGATGGTGGGCAATCTTGTTGTCAATGTGACGCTAGGTAAGTGGTTCGTCGAGCGCCGGGGTCGTGCGGTCGCTCTCGCCGGCATGGGTATTTCGCTCTCGGGCATTGTGCTCCCGATTCTGGCGACGTATTTCGTGGATTCCTTCGGCTGGCGCACGTCTTGGCAGCTGCTAGCACTGCTCGCCGGGGTGATGACATTGCCCATGGCGTTCGTTGTCCGGCGCGCGCCTGAGGACTTCGGTTGGCACCCCGATGGCATTTCGCCGGACCAGATTTCGGCAGGGCAGGGCGAGGCGGCAAGCGCAGACTTCGCTAACTCGATGACCCGCGCGCAGGCGATGCGGACCTCAACCTTCTACACGCTCGTGCTTGCCTTCGGTCTGTTTCAGATCTCAATTACCGTCATGCTTCTGCAAACGATTCCCTTGATGACCGACGCAGGCTATTCGCGCTTTATCGCCTCGAGCATGATTTCACTCGCCTCGATCCCCGCCTTTTTGAGCAAGCCTGTCTGGGGTATTTTGATTGATCGGTACAGTCCGAAGAAACTCGCGGCAATCGGTGCTGCGCTAACCGGTGGCGCGGTGCTGGTCATCGTTTACAGCGTCGCGACTCGTTTCGATGCGCTCGTATACTCAGGGTTCATCATGATGGGGTTCGGTTGGGGCGGTCTGTTGCCGCTTCAGGAAGTGATCTGGGCGACTACGTTTGGACGGCGCTATCTCGGCTCGGTTCGCTCGACTGCGCTACCGTTTGTACTTGGTATGGCGGCGTTAGGCCCTGTGCTCGTCGCGTATTACTACGACCAAGTCGGCAACTATGACCTCGCACTGGTTGCGATTGCGGTGTGCAATCTGGGCTCGGCACTGATGCTCTACCGTATCAAAGATCGCCTACCGCGGAGTTAGCTAAGTCGGCTGCGCTTATTGACTCTTGCAGTACTGGCCAAACATTGTCGAGAATCATCGACTGCGCCTCGGCCTTCGGATGGATGCCATCGGCCTGCATCAGCTCTGGCTGCTGTGGGATGCCGTCGATGAGAAAGGGGATTAGATAAAGGTCGAATTCCTCGGCTAGTTCAGCGTACTGCGCGTAAAAGGGCTCGGTATACCGAGGGCCGTAATTCGGCGGTATCTGCATGCCGGCAATCAGTACCGTCGCGCCGCTCGTCTTTGAGAGCGTGATCATCTCGGTGAGGTTTTCACGCATCAGCGCTAGCGGTAAGCCACGCAGGCCGTCGTTACCCCCAAGCTCGATTAGGACATAAGCCGGGGTGTAGCGCCGCAACAGGCTCGGCAGTCGAGAGCGGCCACCGGTGGTAGTTTCGCCGCTCACACTGCCGTTAATTACCGTAAGCTCGCTGTTTTCCTGCTTGAGTCGCTCGGCGAGTAGCGTCACCCAGCCCTCGTCTTCACCTATGCCGTAGGCGGCACTTAAGCTGTCGCCGAATATGAGAATGCTCGGCTGGGTGGAAGCCTGAGTGGAAGCCTGAGTGGCGGGGATCTCTTGCGCAAAGGCAACTGACGACTGCATCAAAAGCAGTGCGGCGTAGATTACTGAAATAAAAGCTTTAATCATCGGTAAATTCAGTTCTCGTGGCGTAATTTTAGGTGTGCTTAGTTCACTACGCTCAGAATACCTCAGTGGTCGCGTAGCGGTAAGCCTTTCTCGGCAAACTGCTAAGCTTGATCTAGCGTTATACTTGGTTAATTACACTTTATCACCGCTCGTTTTAAGACGCCCGCGTGGGTACACTCTACGCCTGCAGCCTGGCCGCGGGATTTCGGTAACGTGACACGAATTGCTAGCGCGGTGGCGCAGCATCACCAGAGACAGGGACGATCAATAACTATGATAGAGATTCGCGGACTGACCAAAAGCGTGCCGACCAGCGAGGGTGTTTTGACTATCCTGAAGTCGGTCGATTTAAGCATCGCGGAGGCCGAGACGGTCGCGATAGTGGGTGCTTCGGGCTCAGGCAAGTCAACGCTTTTGGGGCTTATGGCGGGTCTCGACGCGGCGACCAGCGGCGACGTTTGGCTCGGTGGCCACAGTCTGGCGGCAATGGACGAGGAGCAGCGTGCAGTGCTGCGCGGTCAGATCGTCGGGTTTGTTTTTCAGTCTTTTCAGCTACTGCCGAGCCTGACTGCTCTCGAGAATGTCATGTTGCCGATCGAGCTCAAGGGTGACGCGCAGGCGCGTGTAAAAGCTACGGCGCTGCTCGAACGCGTTGGCCTCGCCGAGCGCATCACGCACTATCCTAATCAGCTTTCGGGTGGCGAGCAGCAGCGCGTGGCAATAGCGCGCGCGTTTGCGACCGAGGCCAAAATCCTGTTCGCCGACGAGCCCACCGGCAATCTCGATACCGCCACAGGCGCGAAGATCGTCGAGCTTATTTTCGATCTTAATAAAGAATTTTCGACAACGCTGGTCTTGGTTACTCACGACGAACGCCTCGCGCAGCGCTGCGGTCGCATCGTTCGCTTGATCGCCGGCGGAATTGAGAGCGATTCAGGCGCACCGAGTGCGGCACTATCCATAAGCGAAAGCGCGGAGTCTGCGAGTGTCTAATTCACCCACGCCTTCGGCGCATTTACCTAGTCAAAGCGAGACCAGCGCCGGTTTTTTAGGGCAGTCTTCCGCGCAGCCGCTGACCGACGGCAGTAAAAGCTGGTCGACTCTCATCGGCCTTGCGTCACGACTGTTATGGCGCGACTGGCTTAGCGGTGAGCTCCGCCTCTTGTTCCTCGCTTTAGTGATGGCAGTGACCTCGGTGAGCGGCATTGCGCTGTTTACCGATCGTCTCGAGAAAGCGCTTCTTCTCGAGTCGGCGAACATGCTCGCCGCTGACCGCGTTCTCGGCAGCGGCAAGGCGCTACCCGACGAGATTATAAACGAGGCGCAGTCGCGAGGCTTGCGCACGGCGCGCACGCTGTCGTTTACCTCGATGGCATTCTCCGATACCGGCAATATGCTCGTTAGCGCGAAAGCGGTAAGCGATGCCTATCCGCTTCGCGGCGATGTGATTATCGCCGATGCACCGTTTATTCGTGGCGAGCCGATTCAAAGCGGTCCACAGCCGGGTGAAGTGTGGCTCGAATCCCGTGCGCTGCCCGCGCTCGGGCTGGACGTCGGCGACAGTGTCTATGTTGGAGAAGCGGAACTCACCGTCAGCAAAATTATTATCGCAGAGCCCGACAGGTCGGGCGGTGGCATGGTCGACAACGCAGGCCCGCGTCTAATGCTTCATATGGATGACGTTGCCAAGACCAATGTTGTGCAGCTTGGAAGCCGCGTGAGCTACCGTTTCCTCTTTGCAGCCGAGGAACTATTGGCGCTCGACGACTTCGAAACATGGGTCGACACCGAATACGAGGGCGAGTATCGCCTTCGCGACGTGCGTGACGAAAGCGAAGAGGTCAGCGAGGCGCTGAGCCGTGCTGAATCGTTTTTGCTTTTGGGCTCGCTGTTTGCCGTGCTCCTTGCCGGCGTAGCTATCGCGCTAACCGCCAAGCGCTACTCCGAACGCCACTATGATTACGTGGCTATTCTCAAGACCTTCGGCTGCACCTCACCGCAAATCGGCTTTATCTATTTGTGGATACAGGCGCTGCTTGCGATTGTCGCCGTGCTCGTCGGCAGTGTTTTAGGGTGGGGTGTTCACCACGTGATTCTGCGGGCGCTGCAAACGGTAATCACTGTCGATCTTCCCGCTGCCGGTTTCGAGCCTTTCATCGTGGGGGCAATGACGGCTGTAATCTGCCTGCTGTCGTTCGCATTACCGCCGCTTCTGGCTCTGCGAGAAACGCCGCCGCTGCGCGTGTTGCGAAAAGATATTAGCCAGCAAAAAGTGGGTGCGAATGTGCCGTATATTTTCGGCGTTGGTGGCACAATCGGGCTCGTCTACTGGTATAGCCAAGATGCGGTGCTGACGTCGGTTCTCGTCGTTGCAGTTGCCAGCATCGCCGTTCTTCTGTCGGGACTCTCATTATTGCTGTTGAACTCGAGCAGCGCGGTGGGCATGCGCGCCGGCAGTGCGTGGAAGCTTGCGATGAGCGCGGCACGTCGCAGGCGAAAGCAAAACGTCTTACAAGTGATGGTGTTTTCGGTAACGATCATGTCTCTGCTTATCTTAGGCCTACTGCGCACAGATCTTATTTCTGACTGGCAGGCGCAGCTTCCTGAGAATACGCCAAATCACTTCATGATGAATATCTCACAGCCACAGATCGCTGGCATCGAAGCGTTTTTCGACGAAAATGGCGTGCAGGTAAATGCGTTCTATCCACTTATCAGTGCGCGCGTGACCAAGATAAACGGTGCGACGCCAGATCCGCAGGACGAGCTTGAATCTGATGCTGAGCGTGGCACGCTGGCTGGCGGTGGCGATGACACCGAGGAAGACGCCGCGAAGGGTGCCGCGCGCGTGGGCCTTTCAGTGGGTTACGGGCAGGGCGAGGCCAATGCCGCTCCTACAGCAGGTTCGAGCGAACAGTCAGGTGAAGGCGAAGCGGTTGAAGAGGCCGAGGAGGGCGAAGTCCGTGGACGCCTGAGCAGGCGTCAGGTCACCTGGGCGCAGGAACTCCCTGCGGATAACCGTGTCACCGGCGGCGAGTGGTGGGGTGAGGCAGCCGAAGCGGGGTTCGTATCGATTGAGCAAGACTATGCGGACTGGCTCGATATCGAGTTAGGTGATGTAATCGAGTTCGAAATCAACGCGCAGACGGTTAGCGCTGAGGTGAGTAGTTTCCGCAGCGTACGCTGGGACAATATGCAGCCAAATTTCTTTATCATTTTCTCCCCCGGTACGATCGATCATCTGGGCGCGACGTTCTTGTCGACCGCACTGATGGAACGAGAGCAGAAAATATTGCTCAACGAATTAGTGCAGCGTTTCCCAACAATCGTTGTGATCGAGATCGACGCGCTGATCGAGCAAATTCAAAATATCATTGCGCAGGTGACTTCGGCGATCGAGCTCATTTCAGTCTTGGTGCTGGTGTGCGGTGCGCTTGTGCTGCTCGCCTGCGTTAATGCCACGCTCGACGAGCGCTTCTACGAAAACGCGATTCTGCGCACTCTTGGCGCCGGCAAGCGGCTAATTATGACGAGCTTACTAATCGAGTTTGCCAGTATTGGCCTCATGGCGGGACTAGTGGCGACGCTCGGTGCAGAGGCGAGTCTGTATTATCTGCAGGAGCAAGTGTTCGAGCAGGAGTTTAATCTACACTACTGGGTTTGGATCGCAGGGCCGCTCGCCGGCATGATAATAATCGCAGGGCTCGGCATTAATTCGACACGCGGCGTTGTAAATATAAGCCCGTTAAATGTGCTCAGACGACTAGCTTAGGGCTGATTGAGGAGGATCAACCGATGCACAAAATGTTATCAGGCTTTCGACATTGGTCTGTCGCATCTAGCAAAAGACGTCAGTTAGCTACGCGATACGGTGTCTTTATTGTTTCTCTATTTGCCGCAGCGATGGGCCATGCTTTGCCACTGGATTCTGTGACCTCGAGCGCATGCGTGCGCGGCGACTGTGAGAACGGCAGTGGAACACTCGAGCTGAAAACTGAGTTCGGTAAGGGGTTTTATCGCGGCGAATTTCTTGACGGTGAGTTTCACGGCAAGGGTCGACTCGAGATACCCGTGTCGTTTCTCGAAAAATCGGTTTATGTCGGGAGTTGGGAAAAAGGACTCCGCAGCGGTCGAGGAACTTATTGGAATGGCGATGGCAAGCTCTATATCGGAGAATGGCGAGACGATAAGCGCAATGGCCATGGCTCATATTTCTTCGGCCTGCCACGCTGGGAAGAGAATCAACACTCCGAATATTGGCTAAGTCAGAACATGGAAAACTACACGGGTAATTTCGTTAACGACCATTACCAGGGTGAGGGGACCTATCGCTGGCCTAATGGGCAGCGCTACGAAGGGCGTTTTTTCGCCAGTAAAAAGCACGGACCAGGCACATTTTTTTATGCGACTGGCACTCGGCGCAATCAGGTATGGGAATACGGTCAGTTTGTCATGTAGGCAGAGAAGGATTTAAGGCGACAATGGATTTACACGATCTCAGACGCGAGTATTTAATGGGGGAGCTACGTAGTGCTGATCTTAGCGATAATCCTCATGATCAGTTTGCTAAGTGGATGCAGCAGGCGTTTGACATGGAGGTTGTGGATCCGCCGGCTATGACAATCGCGACAGTGGATGCCAGCGGCATGCCGAGCCAGCGCATTGTGCTGCTCAAGCACTTTGACGCTAGCGGCTTTGTTTTTTATACCAGTTATGCCAGCCACAAGGGGCGCGACCTCGAGTCGAATCCTAACATTAGTCTTCACTTTCCTTGGCACAGTGTTGAGCGTCAGGTGCGGATTAGTGGTGTAGCCGAGCGGCTCAGCGCAGAAGACTCGCAACGCTATTTCCATAGCCGGCCGCGAGGCAGTCAGCTCGCAGCCGCGGTGTCACCACAAAGTCAGGTCGTTGAGTCTCGGGAGGTCCTAGAGGCGGCGTTCGCTGAACTTGATAAGCGCACAGCGGGCGCGGAAGTTCCCTGCCCCTCGACGTGGGGTGGTTATAGGGTAAAGGCGTCGCAAATTGAATTTTGGCAGGGTGGCGCTAACCGCCTGCACAATCGTTTTCGCTACACGCGAGAGGGGTCGAGCTGGAGAATTGAGAGGCTTGCACCTTAACTCTCTCAGCCACGCCACGCTTTTAGCTTTTTCTTTTCGAGCACGTTTTTTAGGCGCGCATACTGCGGTAGGCCATTTTTATATTCGGGGTAGTCCTCGCCCTTAATCAGTGGCGCGAAATACTCGCGAGCCTTGTCGGTAATGTGAAATCCATCGCGGCTTATGTAATTGCGCGGCATCATTTTTTCGACGTTGGCGACGTCAGACAGCTTAGCTTCGCCGATGCTCCAGCTGTATTTTTTACCTTTTCCACGAATAATCGCGGGCATGACAGCGGTCTTGCCTGCGAGCGCAAAGTCAACGGCCGCAGCCCCTACCGCATACGCTTGGTCGACATCAGTGGCAGAGGCAATGTGCCGCGCTGAGCGCTGCAGGTAGTCTGCTACCGCCCAGTGGTATTTATAGCCGAGCTCTGCCTTGATCATGTCGGCAATAAATGGTGCGACTCCGCCGAGCTGCGCGTGACCAAAGGCATCTTTGCCTCCAGCTTCAGCGAGGAAACTGCCGTCGGCATTCTGAACACCTTCAGAGACAACTACTGCACAATAGCCGAACTTCGTTACGCAGCTCTTTACTTTTTTTAGAAACTTCTCGCGATTGAACGCGATCTCGGGGAAAAGAATGATGTGCGGTGCATCGCCCTCTTGCTCTGAGGCAAGGCCAGCGGCGCCAGCAATCCAGCCGGCGTGGCGACCCATCACCTCCATCACAAATACTTTAGTCGAGCTCGCACACATCGATGCAACATCGAGTCCGGCCTCACGAATCGAAACCGCGACATACTTTGCTACGGAGCCGAATCCAGGACAGTTGTCGGTGATAGGAAGATCGTTGTCGACAGTTTTTGGCACGCCCACGCACGTGATCGGATAGCCTTTGTCGATGGACAACTGGGCAAATTTATTCGCGGTGTCCTGTGAATCGCCGCCGCCGTTGTAGAGAAAATAACGAATGTTATGCGCTTTAAACACCTCCATGAGGCGCTCATATTCGCGCGCATTCTCTTCGAATGATTTGAGCTTGTAGCGGCAAGAGCCGAAGGCGCCGGCAGGCGTAGAGCGCAGGGCTGCAATCGTTTTTGCAGACTCTTTGTTGGTGTCGATGAGTTCCTCATGCAGAGCGCCGACGATGCCATTAAGTCCTGCGTAGACTTTTCCTATTTTGTCTTTGTGCTTACGCGCGGTTTCTATAACACCGCAGGCACTCGCGTTGATTACAGCGGTGACACCGCCGGACTGGGCGTAAAAAAGGTTGGCCTTGCTCATGATTGGGTGCTCACGTTTGACTAGTTATTAGCAGTGCTTCCTGCTGGCGGCGCATGAATGGAATCCAAAATTGCCATTATTCAGCGCCTCGCAGTTTACTCGGTGGTGCGCCTCGCCGCAATTTGAGCTGTTTTCACTAACGAGGCGATGGCATCTGGCTCTTGTCTCGAACGCGAAACTTCGCGAGAAATCTAGGCAGCGTTACCATAGGCAAGTCTCATGCTTGCCTGTCACTTGCGATTAATGCACCATCGCAGCCCTGTTTTGGTAAAAATTGAGCACAGCTCATTTAGGATATGCAGTGAAATTGATTATTGGAATGTCGGGGGCAAGTGGTGCCATCTACGGTATTCGACTTTTAGAGGTGCTGAAAGACATTGCTGATGTAGAGACCCACTTAGTCATGTCGGACTCCGCCAAATTAAACATTGCTGTCGAAACTGACTTCAGCGCAAAGGAGGTAGAGGCACTAGCAGATCGCGTACATTCCAATAAGGATATCGGTGCGAGTATCGCAAGCGGTTCTTTCCGAGCCGACGGCATGGTTATCGCGCCGTGCGCGATTAAGACGCTTTCGGCGATTGCTAATTCCTATGCCGATTCGCTCATAGTGCGTGCGGCTGATGTGATACTTAAAGAACGCAGGCGTTTAGTGCTAGTACCCCGAGAAACACCGCTCCATATGGGACATTGCGAGTTGCTGCTAAAGGCAAGTCAGCTCGGGGCAATAATCGCGCCTCCAATGCCTGCGCATTACATTAAGCCTCAAACGATCGACGATCTCGTCAACCATCACGTCGGACGGGTGCTCGATCTTTTTGATATCGATCCAGGTCTCGTAAAACGATGGCAGGGTGTGCAGCAGGCAGTCGCTGACGCGAAATAGACACGCTTTGAACGAATAGCAAAATAAGCCCCAGGAGTTTTCATGGCAGCAAACCTTTTCGACCTACGCGGTAAAGTCGCGCTTATCACGGGCGGCAACAGTGGCATCGGCCTCGGTTTTGGCGAAGGGATTGTAAAGCACGGCGCAAGCGTGTGCTTATGGGGAACCAGCGTTGAAAAAAATGCATCGGCGGTTGCCACGCTCTCCGCACTAGCTGAGGAGAATGGCGATTTGCAGCAAAAAATTCACTCGATTGTCTGTAATGTCGCGGATGAAGCGGCAGTCGAGGCAAGCTTTGCCGAGACTCTCAGTGTGTTCGGCCGAGTCGATTCTTGTTTCGCCAATGCAGGTGTCGCGCGCTCGGGCCGTTTCGACGAAACTACGACCGACGACTGGCGCGCGGTGCTTGATGTTAATCTGGATGGGCTCTTCTATACGCTGCGTGCGGCTGCAGGCCATATGCGTGCGCGTGCCGAAGCGGGTGATGCAGGCGGTCGACTCATCGGTACTGCATCTCTCGGAGCGCTTATGGGTATGGCGCGTGTAGAGGCTTACGGCGCGAGCAAGGGAGCTGTTATCTCGATGATGCAGGCGCTGGCAGTCGAGTATGCGCGCTTCGGCGTTACTGCCAATTCTGTGTTGCCCGGGCATATTGAGACCGCGATGACGGCGGATAACTATGCAAACGAGCGGTTCGCCAACGCAGTACTTCCACGCATACCCATGAGACGCTGGGGCGACCGATCAGATTTCGAAGCAATTGCGGTTTATCTGATGAGTGATGCAAGCAGCTATCATACGGGAGACAGCCTGTTGATCGATGGCGGGTTCTTCATTAACTAAGCAGAGGTCGCTAAAGAAGCGCGCGAAATAAAAGCTGACGCGAGCCTCTTATTGCTGTACCTTGCGCGCAAGTCGATCAAGGCACCTTTCTGCCGTCGACTGTGCTTCTACTGAGTCTAGCTCCCCTTGTGCGCATTTATGCGTCTCTGGTCAGCAAGTTAGCGACCTTTCGAATGCACACTCGTGCACCTTATCACCTAAGTTATCTGTTGCCGCCTTGCGCGCAGCTAGCGGGCGTTTTGTGCGCAATTCAAACAGATAAATTAGAGATTTTTATGACATTTGCAAACCTCGGCCTGTCCGATTCATTACTCAGCGCCGTCGAAAAGACTGGCTACACCAAGCCAACACCTATTCAAGAAAAAGCGATACCCGTAATTTTGAGCGGTCAAGACGTTATGGCAGCCGCACAAACCGGCACTGGCAAAACGGCTGGATTTACTCTCCCGCTTTTACAACTCCTTAGCGGTGAGACCAATAAAAAACCGGACACTATGCGCGCGTTAGTCCTAACCCCTACTCGTGAGCTCGCCGCACAGATTCAAGACAGCATTGAAACTTATGGCACGAATGAGAATCTGCGCTCCGGCGTCGTGTTCGGCGGCGTAAATATCAATCCGCAGAAAACGATGCTGCGCAAAAGCCTCGATATTTTGGTGGCAACGCCGGGTCGCTTACTTGATCTCCATCAGCAGCGTTCTGTGCATTTCGACAAAGTCGATATTCTTATTCTCGACGAAGCCGATCGCATGCTCGATATGGGCTTTATTCGCGATATTCGGAAGATTTTGGCGCTGCTGCCCAAGAAACGACAGAATCTTATGTTTTCTGCAACTTTCTCAGACGACATCCGTAAGCTGGCAAAAACGATCTGCAATCAGCCTGTCGAAATCGACGTTGCGCCGCGCAACTCGACCGTCGAAATTATTACGCAGCGCATGTATCAAGTAGAGAAGCAGCAGAAAGCACAGTTATTAAGTGCGATTCTTCGTTCTAATACTGCTCAGACACTGGTCTTCAGCAGGACTAAACACGGCGCCAACAACCTTGTTAAAAAGTTGTCCAAAGACGGCATCACGGCAGCGGCGATTCACGGCAACAAATCGCAGGCGCAGCGAACCAAAGCATTGGATTCGTTCAAGCAAGACTCGATTCAAGTACTCGTAGCAACCGACATTGCTGCACGAGGTATTGATATTCATCAGCTTGAATCAGTGATCAACTTCGATTTGCCGCATGTACCTGAGGACTATGTTCACCGCATCGGTCGGACCGGACGCGCGGGCGCAGGTGGTCTTGCGATCTCTTTAGTCAGCAGCGACGAGCGCAAACAGCTTCGCGATATCGAGCGTCTCATCAAAAAGCCTATTCCCAAAGCCGACATGAAAGAGTTTGATCTTACGCCGGTTGCGGGTGCTGAGGACTATGTCGAGGAGGCGCGTCCACCTCGACAGCCCCGCGGCAACGGGTTGCGTAGCGGTCGTAATGGGCGGAGTGCCGAAGGTGGCGCGGCTAACAGTCGCCGTTCTTCTGGTTCCGCAGCGGGTGATGGGCGGGGTCGCAGTCGCTCGCAAGGTGCAGGGCAGTCGCCAGGCCGAACACAGACCCACGCTCAGACTCGACGCCCAAACCAAGCAAAGGCAAAACCAGTGCCGCGCGATGAGAACGGTGATCGTGACGGCAACCGAATCGATGCAGACGACAATCGCGGGAATCGCGCTCCCTCCCATGCCGCGAATCCGCGCCCTGCAGGCGGTCGAGGTGCCAATGGCGGGGCAACTGCGCGTCGACGTCAAGGTACAAGCGGGCAGCGATCGGTGCCAGCGAAGTCCGAGAGCGGCGGTTCTCTGTGGCAGACGCTTCGTGAAAAGGTTCGTCCTTCTCGCTAGCAATAAGCTTCGCGTCTTCGTATTTAGACCAGGGCAATGCGTACTTTTTCAGCAAAGTCCGCTCCGTGGGCGTCGGCAATCCATAAAACTGCGTTTTTCCAGCCTGGATTGTCGTCGCCGCTCCTCGCGAGTAATAAACCCAGGCCTCTAGAGAAACAGGCTAGTTTGGGATCTGCGACACTCGCAGAGTGATCGGCGTAGCTGGTGAGCATTTCCTGTTGCCACTTCTCAGCTTCGAGTTCTATTGCTTTCACTTTACTTCTTAGCGCTTCGAAGTCTTCACGTCGAGAGAAATCGGAAATGCTCACATCCGAAGGCCAGCCCTTCATTTCTGTCCGCAGTGCGCGCAGAGGGGTGATCATTTTCTCTCGCCACGTGTCGGAGCGAGCGATGACCTCCTGCATAGCGTCTTTGGTTAAACAGCGAGACTCGGCGGCTAGCCACAAACAGAAGAGGACCAGATTAACGTCGAGGTTGTGCTTGTTCTGCAAGGTAAGGCAGGCTTCAGGCACACCCGGTTTACCGTAGAGCGAGAGCGAAAAATCCCAGAGGGTCACAGAAATAGTCTCGTTGTCGGGGTTAAAGTAGGTTCGGGTCGGGCTTGTCGGAAAGTTTGCCTGCCCAGTGCTGCAATGCTACCCGAGATTCATGTTATAAACACGGTACATTCATGAAAGAGGCGGCCTGCGGAGCCGCAGAATTAGGCCTTATGCATATTCATATTTTAGGTATTTGCGGCACCTTTATGGGCAGCCTCGCGATACTTGCTAAGCAACTCGGATTTGAAGTCAGCGGTAGCGATGCAAACGTGTATCCGCCGATGAGTACGCAGCTACAACAGCAGGGCATTCGCCTCTGTGAGGGATTTGATCCCAAGCATCTGCGCCCTGCACCCGATCTCGTGATCATCGGTAATGCGATGTCCCGTGGGAATCCTAGCGTCGAGTACGTGCTCGATCGAGGGATCCGTTATACCTCGGGGCCTGAGTGGTTAGCAAAAAATGTGCTTCACAGCCGATGGGTGCTCGGGGTTGCTGGCACGCATGGTAAAACAACAACTAGCGCCATGCTTGCGTGGATTCTCGAATACGCAGGAATGAAGCCGGGCTATCTGATCGGCGGTGTGACGAATAATCTTCCGGCATCAGCGAGCCTCGGCGACTCTATTTTTTTCGTTGTGGAAGCAGACGAATACGACAGCGCATTTTTCGACAAGCGCTCGAAATTTATTCACTACGCGCCGCGGACGACAATTTTAAATAACCTTGAATTCGATCACGCAGACATTTTCGATGACCTCGAGGCGATCAAACGTCAGTTTCAGCACCTTGTTCGAACGCTTCCGAGCAATGGGCTTATACTATCAGGCAGTGGTGAAGAGGCGCTTGAGGATGTTCTCGCTCGTGGTTGCTGGACTCCGCGGCAGAGCTTTGGCGTTGATGCGGTCCCGGCGGATTCGCTCGCGCTGCTTGATGCTGGCGGCGTCTACTGGAATGCCGAACTCAATCGCGATGACGGCAGCCGGTTTTCCTTGTCGAAGATGGGCGTAGGCGGAGAACCTATAGAGTATGAGCAGGTCGAGTGGCAGATGACCGGGCGTCACAACGTCAACAATGCTGTGGCAGCGATCGCGGCGGCCCATCATGCAGGCGTTCAGGTGTCAACTGCGGCGGAGGCGCTCAATCATTTCCGCGGCGTAAAACGACGCATGGAGCTTAGAGGTGAGCGTCGTGGTATTCGCGTCTATGATGATTTTGCCCATCACCCGACAGCGATCGAAACAACACTCGAGGGTATGGCGTCACGGATTCATTCTGACCGCAGCGGCAAGCCACAGAGGTTGGTTGCCGTGATAGAGCCGGCATCCAACACGATGCGCGCGGGCGTACATCAGGAGACCTTGGTAGCCGCATGCCAATCTGCAGATGAGGTCGTTTGGCGTCGACCCGCAAACTCCGGTCTCGATTTCGCCGCGCTCGAGGCCAGTAATCCTGTACCGAGTCGCAGCTTTGACGAGGTCGATGACATTGTGAGCTATCTCGCACAGAGTGCGGTCGAAGGCGATCATATCGTTGTAATGAGCAACGGTGGTTTCGGCGGCATACACGACAAACTACTGCGGGCGCTTCGACGCTAAGCTGAGCCCGCGCGTCACCTCAGGATCAAGCTCTATGTCGTTCGCGAAGTTAGAAGACGCCATCACCGTACCCCTTTTCCCACTCCGAATCGTGCTGTTCCCCGCAGGCCGACATGATCTGCAGATTTTCGAGCGGCGCTACATCGACATGGTCACTGAGAGTCTCAAGTCAGGCACGTCTTTTGGTATCTGCTCGATTGAGTCGGGAACTGGTGAGCGGGCGGCGGGCACGCAGCACAGCGTTAATCGAATAGGAACACTTGCTCGCATTATCGATTGGAATCAACTCGATAACGGTCTGCTCGGTATTACCATCGAAGGCACAACTAAATTCCGTGTCGAAGACTGTTGGGAGGCGGACTCTGATCTTTTGATGGCAAAGGTTGTGTTAAGCGAACGCGATACGATAGATAGCGAGCCGGTGGCCTATGGAGACGACTTTGGTGAGCTAGTCGAGGTGCTGCGGGGGCTAGAGGAACACCCGCTCGTTGCCGAGAAAAATTTCGCCATCGAATACGATAATCTTTGGCACTTAGGCTGGCACCTTAGCGAGCTTATACCGATGAGCGAGAATAGTCGGCAGGCGCTGCTTGAGCTCGACGACCCTCGGGCGCGCGCCGAAAGCCTCATGCAGTTACTCAAGGATTTATCAGGTGAAGATTAATCCCACTGTGGCGTGCTTATGCTAGCAAAGTTCATCAATACAAACGGCTGGGGTTCGCAAGAATGGCTCGCGGCGGTCCTTTTAGCGTTTATCTTCGTCACGATTGGTGTGGTGGTGTGGCGCATGGTTGGTCTTTTGTCGCTTTCTCGCCGCAAGCGCTCGGCACCTAATCTTAGACCGCTTCGCCGCGCACGCGCAGCAAAACACGAAAAAAGCAGCGAGCATTCCAGCTGGATTTTAGGGGCTGCGTTGACTGTATTGAGCGTTTCACTTGGCGTGTTGCCTTCTCAGGCTAGCGCGATCATCACACGGCATGACGTCGCGGACAGCGCCTATCAGATTAACGCGAGCGACTTCCCAGCGGTATTCTTTCTCGAACAGCAGGGCCCTCGTAAGGTTTGTGCTGCGACGCTGATTCATGCTCAGTGGGCGATCACTGCAGCGCACTGCCTAGAGCAAACTTCATTGAAATCGACGCTTTCGAGTGGGGCAAAGTTTAGTGTGAAGCTTGCCAATGAATCGAGAACAATCGATGCGTTCGTCGTTCATCCCCTTTACGACCTGACCTCGTCAACTGATGTCGATCTTGCACTTTTGCATTTTGAAGAACCGCTCGGCTTTCCGAGGCCCATACTACTAGCCGACGGCGAGGTCGCGGTCGGTCAGCTCGTCTACCTGCTAGGATGGGGTTACACCGGGCAGGGACTGTCTGGGCGCGATCGTGACGACGGCAAGTTTAGGCGAGCGAGTAACCGTCTTACTCAGGTGGATAACCGTCTCAGCATTTTTTTCGATGACCCCCGCGTCGACACGGGCGCGTCTGAAAAACTCGAGGGAATGCCTAGTCTAGGCGACAGTGGCGGTCCTGCACTCATTAAGACCGCCGAAGGCTACGCGCTTGGTGGTATCACCGTGGGCGAAGTTATCGGCGCGACGTTCAATGAGGAGACACAAGGTAGCTATGGCGCTGTCGCCGTGTTCGAGTATCTTGGTTTGCATCGGAATTGGATCGTGAGTGTTGTCGGGGCAAGTCTCGAGAGTCGGTCATTGGCGCCGTAGTATTTTCCCCGTTTAGGCGAGCATAAACTGGTCTCCTTCGGGTCTACTACAAGGAGACTCAATTCACATCCATGCCTAAGCGAGTTGGATTTTGCCTCTCATTCGCGCGGGCAGAAGAGGAGATTAGCCAATGGTTGCACGAATTTTTATGACGTTCGTACTGCTGATTTCTATTGTTCTGTGGGCTGGCTATTATTATCTTGGCTCGGCAGCGAAGGCGGGTATCGAGTTTGCGGGACAATCAGCGTTTAAGACTGAGGTGCGAGTTGATTCGGTAACGCTGTCTCCCCTCACCGGCGAATCTAGCATTCGCGGTCTGTCCATAGCGAACCCCGCGGGGTTCTCCGAAGGACCTGCCATTGCTTTAGGCGCCGTCGAAGCTAGGGTAAATCTAGCTTCTATTTTCGATGACACGATAGAGATCGAGCTGCTAAGACTTGCCCAGCCACAGATCAATTACGAAACAAAGATCACTCGCGACAATCTCCGGGCTCTTCTCGCTAATCTGCCACGCAGCGATGCTGGTTCAGAATCAGAAGAAGAGCCTGCGACGGACTCGGCTAAGAAAATTCTCCTGCGGCGTGTCGAAATCCTTGGCCCACTGCTATCCGTCACGGCGGCACTAGGCTCAACTCAGTTAATTCTGCCGGACATTATCCTGACAGACATTGGTGGCGCAAACGGTGGAGCGTCAATAGCCGCGGCGGCCGAGGTCGTAATAAGAGAGTTGCTAGGCTCGATTGGCGAAGCTAATTTACCGAGTCTCGATCAAGTGAGGCAGGGCGTCGAAGACCGCGCACGCGAGGAAGTTGAAAAAATCGAAGACCAACTAGCAGAGAAAGTAGAGGAGGCACTCGGTACCTCAGTCGACGCCCTCAGTAACAGGCTGCGTAACCTGAGAAATTAGGCCAATGAGTTATGCAGGGTCTAGTGGGCCGTGTTTCGCTCTATCTTCTGAAAACTACACCTTAGCCTAAGCGACTAGTTCACCCATCGAGCCGTTTAACTGTCGTCAGTTAGACGGCTTGTTTGTTATTATTCCTGCGATATTTATTCACACCCAGCTATAAACCCTACAGCGGCAAACGCCGCAGGAGCTTTTTTATGACTATTCAAGTGGGCGATAAAGTACCAGCGATCGGCTTTCAAGTGATGACTAGCGAAGGCCCCAAGCCGCTGAGCAGCGAAGAGTTGTTTGCCGGAAAAAAAGTGGCCTTTTTCGCAGTACCAGGTGCCTTTACCCCAGGCTGCTCTATGACGCATTTGCCTGGTTTCGTCGTGAATGCCGATGCGATCAAAGCGAAGGGTATCGATACGATTGCTTGTATGTCAGTTAACGACGCCTTCGTTATGGGAGCCTGGGGGCAGGCGCAGAATGCTGAAGAGATTGTCATGCTTGCCGACGGCAATGGTGAGTTCACTTCTGCGATCGGTCTGTCGCTTGACGCAAGCGGTTTTGGCATGGGGCAGCGCGCGCAGCGCTTCGGCATGATTGTCGAAGACGGAACGGTGACGTATCTTGGCGTCGAAGCCCCTGGCGAAATAAAAGTGAGTTCAGCCGACGCGATCCTCGCGCAGCTCTAGCTAACCGTCGAGCACTTCTGCTCCGTTGCAAAGAGCCAGTCAGGTGCTTTGCAACGGCTGCGAGGGTGAAGAGCAGACCATCGCATGATACGAGCGAATAAAAATAACAGAGGTTCGGAAATGACAGTGCAAGCAGAGTTGAATGAGAATGTCAGCGTAGAAACGCCTTTGAGGTCACGCATTGGCCTCCTTCTCGGGCCGGCTGCTTTTATTTTTATGCTGTTGTTCGTCGAGCTAGATCCAAGTAATCCCATGGTTACGCGAATGGCCGCAGTCATTGCCTGGATGGCTATCTGGTGGATTACTGAGGCGATTCCACTGTCCGCGACGGCGCTTCTCCCTATCGTGCTGTTCCCGCTTCTCGGCATCATGCGTGGGCGCGCGCAGTCGGCAGCTGGGCTTATCGACGCCGAGGGAGCTGGTCTGCCATCGGGGGTAGCGCTAAGTGATCTCGATATTGTGTACCCTAACGTTGCTGCGCAGTATATGGACTGGATCATCCTTCTGTATCTTGGCGGATTTATCATCGCAACCGCGGTCGAAAAATGGAATTTGCATAAGCGAATCGCTCTCAGCATCCTACGCATTATTGGTGGTAAACCGCACCGACTTGTCCTTGGTTTTATGGTCGCCACGGCGTTTTTGTCGATGTGGCTTTCCAACACAGCAACCGCGATGATGATGATGCCTATGGGTATGTCTCTCGTGTTGCTTTACGAAGAGCTCAATGAAAAGACACGACTTTCTGGCGGGTACGTGGACGCGCGAGCGCCTAACTTTGCGCTTACGCTGCTATTAGGTATCGCGTACTCGGCGTCAATCGGCGGCGTTGCAACGTTGATTGGCACGCCTCCTAATGGCGTGCTGGTTACGCAAATGGGTCAACTTTTTCCAGACGCGCCTGAATTCGCCTTTATGACGTGGATGTCATTTGCTCTGCCGATGAGTCTTGTATTTCTTCTCACCAGCTGGGTGTTGCTAACGCGGTTCGTTTTTCCGCTGCCGGCTACCACGCCTTTTAGCGGCAAAGAATTTATCGCTGAAGAAATCAAAAAGCTTGGTCCAATCACAACGGAAGAGCGGCGAGTACGCGGCGTTTTTATTGCCGTTGCGGTGTTGTGGATGACTCGAAAAGAGAGACTTTTTGGTGAAGACGTCGATATATTCGGTTGGAGTTATTATCTCGACCTGCTGTTCGAAAAATTTGGTGTAGCTCCGATAAGCGCACTCATCGACGATGGCACTGTGTCTATCGCGATGGCGCTCACTCTGTTTATTATTCCTGCCAGCAAGAGCGTAGGCGGCCGCCTGATGGATTGGGAAGACACGAAAAACGTCCCATGGGGAATTTTACTTCTCTTCGGCGGTGGGCTCGCGATTGCGAAGGGGTTCTCAACGTCGGGGCTTGGCACCTATATGGCGAGTCAACTTCAGGCCTTGCTGGGTGATGCGAGTCCGTTTGCGATAGTACTCAGCACCGTTGGATTTATCACGCTACTGACCGAGGTGTCATCTAATGTTGCCACCATTTCACTCGCACTTCCGATTATGAGCTCTCTTTCGCAGGCGATAGCGGTCCATCCGTTGTTGCTTATTATCCCGACGACAGTCGCGGCGTCCTGCGCTTTTATGCTGCCTGTTTCAACCCCTCCGAATGCAATTATCTACGCGTCTGGGCGAGTGCCGATCACCAAAATGGTCATTGCCGGTCTCTGGCTTGATCTCCTATCGGTCATTATCGTCACAGCCTTCGTTTACACATTAGGTCACGTTGCTTTCGATGTGCTCGGCGAATTCCCGAGTTGGGCCGCACCGTAGCAATCCTGTAATTGGCTTCGGCAAGGGGGCGCTAGCAATGGTCGATGACATTGCCAACAGCACAGAGCAAAGGCTACATCAGCTGCGCCGCGAAAATAATGTACTGAGGGAAAGAGTCGCTGATCTCGAAGCACTTGTTCAGCGAGACCCGCTAACCAATATTGGCAATCGTCGTTCTTTCGATAGGGGGCTCAAGACAGAGCTTGAGCGAACCCTTCGTAGCGGTCTGCCAACCGGTCTTATATTACTCGACGTTGACGGATTGAAAGGCATCAACGATTCCCGCGGTCATGCGGCAGGCGACGCCTGCCTTAAGTCGTTGGCGCGCGTCTTAGGCGCTAAAGTTCGGCGTTTAGATTCGATCCATCGAATTGGCGGCGACGAATTTGCGATTGTTCTTTCAGGGTGCAGCACAGAGGCAAGCGACGCTGTCGCTCATCGACTCGAGGCGACGCCGCTTGTGTTCAATCATAGCGATGAGATGTTCGTTTTTTCGGTAAGTGTTGGCTTTGCGAGCGTGGATGCCAGTGGAGTTTCGGTGCTAAATTCTGTTGGAAAACCAGTCCTCGTTAGCCCAGTTTGCGCGACGCATGAAGACTCCCTAGCGCAGCTATCAGCCAATCTCTTGGCCGCAGCCGATGAGGCTCTCTATCTGAATAAAGCGCAGAAACTGCAACCCTAGCACCTCACTTGCCGGGCAAGAGAATACAGGATGGCGGCTGTCGCTCCCCAAATACGAAAACCTTCATAGGGCAATTCGAAAATTGTTCGATCGGCGCCTCGGTAATGGGTTGTCGAGCGCGAATAAGCGCTGGGATCGAGCAGCAGATCCAGCGGCGGATGGAAGATATCCGCGACCTCGTCGATGCAGGGCGTCAAAGTGAGCCCAGCATCGATAAGGCCAACTATCGGAGTAATCCTATAGCCCGAGGGGAGCGAAATCTCGCTCATCTGTCCAATGACCTCTACTGACGAGCGGGCAAGTCCCACTTCTTCTTCGGCCTCCCTTAATGCGGTAGCGATCGCGTTATCGTCCCCAGCATCACAAGTGCCGCCGGGCAGACTTACTTGGCCGGCATGAGACTTCAGATTTTCGGAACGAAGAGTTAGTATTACTCGACTGACATCAGTCATGGTCGGTTTAGTAACCGCAATTAATACTGCCGCTGCTCGAAGCGAGCTTGGTGAGACTATGTCTTGATGGATGCGAGGGTCGGCGTGCTCGGTAGGTTTTTTTACAGATTCTGCTGAATCCGAAAAATGTCGGAGCAGTGCCGCGAAAGTGCGATGCTGCTCAGATTTCTCGAAGGGCTCAGTCGCCTCTCTTGAAGCGTTTTTGTGCTCGCCTAGAGAGAGGTCGCTGAGAGTCTTCGTCATACGTTGGTCGCGCTGCAATTAGTAGTTAATCGTTATCCCAATAAACGCGCGACGTGGCTCGCCGGGGAAGTAGCGGTCAGCAGTAAACGAGGTCCAGTCTGCACGCTCGGCGTATTCGCGGTTGTCGAGATTCAGGATATTCGCATAGATCTGCACTGAGTCATTGACCGCAAACTGCGTGCGCAGATTTAGCAGGTTATGACCAGAGTAGCTCGCCGTATTCTCGGGGTTTGTGTAGTACTCGCCCATGCTGACAAGTTCGAGTTCACTTGTGATGCGCTCACTCGGTGTCCAGCGCAGGCGTACATTGCCAAACTGACGCGGCGCTGTGTCTACGATGTTGCCCTGGATGTCGATGCCACCTGAGAGCTCAGAGTTTTCATAGGTGTGTTCAGCGAAATTGTAGACCGCTGCTAACGCCAAGGTTTCAGTGATATCGAGGCCGAGCGTAAATTCTAGGCCAGTATGCTGTGTGTGGCTGTTATTGAGATTCACGCGATCGCTATTGGTGACGATCTCATTTTGCTTGTCCATAAAGTAATAGCCAGCGGAGTAGGCCCAACCTTCGCCTGCGCCTTTAAACTCAACTTCATAGCTGTCTAGCTCTACTGAGTCTAAGTCTGCGATGTTCTGATCATTCTGCAGGCGATACATTTCACTTGCCTGGGGGGCGCGGAAGCCGCGCTGCGCGCGGAACTGCAGGCTATGCGAATCGTTAAGCGCATAGCTTAAGCCCAACTTTGGTGAAATATTGGTGAAGCTGTCGCTGCGATCTGCAGGTCGGTTGTATCGGCAGCCGAAGCGGCAAGCCACCCCGAATTCATCAGTGCGGCCGTCGATCATCCTGTTGTCGTAGTCGTAGTTGGTATCTTCGACGCGCAGGCCGAGGGATAAGTCCCAACCGGACTGAAAGCTTTGTTCGTAGCTAACGAACGCGGCGACCTGTTCGACGTCTACCTGATAGTCGTAGTGCTTACCCTGAGGGATCGAATTTCTTAAGAAGAACGAGCCTTCAGTTGGGTTCGGTTGGGTCTGAATGAGTGAGCCATCGGTGACTTCGGCGTCGACGCCTAAAGCGAACTGGGCGCCATTGCTTAGGTCAGTAAAGGCGACAGACTGCAGGCCAATGCTCTGATGAGCGGTGTCTTCAATGGGCTGGCCGGGTAAAAAATGCTGAATGAAAATCATATCGATATCGCGCACATAGGGCGTTAGCACAACGTCCCAGTCACCGAGTGTGTTGGTGAAAGTGGTCCATGCGCGTGTGTTTTTGCTGTCGCGGTACGCCTCAGGATTGGGGTTGCCCGTGCGGCTGGCGCCTTTGTAGCTCTCGAAACCGGTGACGAACCCTGCAGTCTCCTGATTCAGGTTGATGTGGGTGATACCCCCATCGAGTTCCCAGCCGCTGCTAGTTGTGTAGTTGTAGAGGTAGGTGAGTTTTTGCTGATCGAAGCCGCTTTCATCGCGGTAGCCTTCTTCGCTCGTGCCGTTAACGAGCAGGAGCTGTTTGAAATTGCCCTGATCTTGTCCGAGTTGCGCTTTTATCCGCTGCGAGCCACGGGGGCCTTGCTCAAGCGTGACTTGGCGCGCGTCACCGGCTTTTGGGAGCACCACGTTGACGAGTCCATGCACAGCATTCGATCCCCAAAATGCGCTGCCTGGTCCGCGCACAACCTCGACGCTCGCCGCGTTCTCGGCGTGTAGATCAAACATTTCATTTACGTTACAGAAGCCGCTAGAGCGAACAGGTATGCCATTCTCGGCAACGAGAAATGCGCCACAGGCACCGGCGCCGGTGAGCACCGGGGAGCGAATCGCGGTGAGGCTCTCCTGGCCATTATTGCGGTGAATGCTCACCCCTGGGAGTCTGTTTAGCGTTTCTTGTAGGTGTGTGTGACCGATACTGCGGAGTTCTTCTTCGCCAATAACCGACACGGCCGCGTTGATGTCGGCGAGTCCTTCCGACTTGCGGCTATTCGAGGTTACTGTGATTTCCTCTATTCCGTCTGCGGCCTGTTGCGCAGACGCTGAGATGGCGATCAGTGATAGGCTTGTCGCGATGCCTGTATATAAAAGTGTGCGTAGCATGTGTCTCTCCACTTGAAATTCACAGTGTCGAACCCGGGTTTTTGTTGGCGGGGTCGTGTAACTGGGTTTGTGTAAATAGCGCTGTATTCTGCGGCTGCTCTGCGACAGCTTTGACGAGTCGTGTTAATCCGGCAAATATAGCACAGGCAGCACTGTTTTGCCCTGCCTGGGTAGCCGCTGTTGCAACTGCTTACAACCTGCGAAAAGGCAGGCAATTTGTGCGTATTTCGGGATTTTCTGGCGGCTTTGCACGCCTCGAAATAACCACGTAAACTGCTTCAACTCACTGTCGTGCCTCTGCCTATACGCAGACGCCGCGGCGCCAGATTGAAGACAATAAAAGAGAAAGCGACATGCAAATTAAAGACAAAGTCGTCGTTGTAACGGGCGGTGCAAGCGGAATAGGGAAAAGCCTAAGCGAGCGATTTGCGCGGGAGGGTGCTCGAGCAGTCATTGTATCGGATATCAATCGAGTGGGCGTTGATGCAACCGTTGCCGATATTGCCGAGCTCACCCAGGCGCGGGGCATCGTCGCGAATGTGGGCAAAGAGGAGGAAGTGACCGCGCTGGTTGACGCCACGCTCGCCGAATTTGGCCATATTGATTTGTTCTGCTCGAATGCCGGCATTTTTACTGCGGGCGGCGAAAATGTCTCAACCGAGGCGTGGCAGTCTATCTGGGACATTAATGTGATGTCACATGTCTTTGCAGCGCGTGCCGTGCTGCCCTCAATGCTCGCGCGCGGCGAGGGCTATTTGCTTAATACTTCCTCGGCTGCGGGGCTACTAAGCCAGGTCGGTTCTGCGCCGTACTCGGTAACAAAGCACGCGGCTATCGGCTTCGCCGAGTGGCTCTCGATCACCTATGGCAATCGAGGTATCAAAGTCTCAGCGCTTTGCCCACAGGCCGTGCGAACTGCAATGACTGCGGTAGGCGCGGGCGATGGAGGCGTTGCGGGACTCGACGGTATGCTCGAGCCAGAGCAACTTGCTAACACGGTAATCGAGACGCTCGAAAAAGAAGAATTCTTAGTCTTACCGCATCCCGAGGTGCTGACGTATATGCGGCGAAAAACAGATGATTATGATCGCTGGCTTGGCGGTATGCGCAGGCTCAACGACAAGTTTGAGGACGCTTATCGAAAGCGTGAAGAATCGCAGGATTAGGCGACCCACTTAATTGCCAGAAATAAATCACCAACCCGGAGAATAAAAATGAAAATGACTAAATTTGCAAACACGGCCCTTGCAGCCATAGCACTCGTCGCATCGGTCTCGGCATTTGCCGCACCCGAAGCGAAGATCGAACAGCTGTCATGGATGACGGGGAACTGGGCAGGCGCGCTCGGTCCGAATCAATTGGAAGAAAATTGGATTGGAACTGACGGGCGCTCACTAGCCGCGATGGTTCGAATGACAGGTGACAATGCGACGAGCATGTTCGAGATGATCACGATCGAAGAAGTCGACGGTTCGTTAGAGCTCAACATTCAGCAGTGGAATCCGGGCATGGATCCACGCACGCCCGGCGCGCAAAAAATGCGTCTTATGGAGATTGACGACAGCAGCGTGAAGTTCGAAGCGGTCGGCGAGGGCGGAATGAAAACCCTCGGTTACAGCCACCCAGACGCAGACACGTTTATTATTCATGTTGAGCAGGCTGCAGGGGCTAAATTCGATATTAACCTCAAGGCACGAAGCATCTGGAAGTAATTTAGTCGATGAGGACGCCGCGTTTGGCTAATTCGTCCCTGATGGCCGCCATCATTGGCGCGTCCAGGGCTGGGTCGAACGCGCGTTCTTTCTCCCAGTCGTAAAACCACACTGGCTTTAAGCGCAGAGCCTCGGGCTCATCATTTCTGCGAGGAAACAGATGGGCGTGGAGCGCGGGTTCGACATTGCCAAGCATCTCGTAATTGATCCTCACTGCGCCGGTGACTGCGAGTATCGCATCACCAATCACACTCATTTCAAACAAAAATGTCTTCCGAGCCTCGTCGTCGAGTGAATTAAGATCCGGCACCACGGGATCTGGCAAGAGGAGGCAATAGCCTGGTAAAAACTGTACATCGCCGGCGACAACCCAGCCAGAACTAACTCGACCAATCGCCTTCGGATAGAGGCCTAGGTTGCAGTCGCGAACGCGCTGGTGAATCAATGTGGACATTGTATGACTCCATGTCGAAAGGGTGTGCCGTAGAAAACACTTAACTAAGCTAAATTAAATAGGCACGTTAAAGTATGGTCAATGAGGCGTATTTATTAGTTAGGTGCCAGTTTCAAGGTAAGTATAGCTCAGAAACAACAACGCCCCGCTGCGAGAAGACTCGCGGCGGGGCGCTGACGTGAAACACATAGAGGCCGCGCTAACGGCAGCTATGGGAGGAGCTATACTGCTACGACGTTATTCGCGCAGGGGCCTTTTTGGCCTTGGCCTACTTCGAACTCTACTGCTTGGCCGTCGTTCAATGTCGCGTAGCCGCCACCGTTCTTGATTTCTGAGTGGTGTACGAACAGATCCTTGCCACCGTCTTCTGGTGTAATAAAGCCGAAGCCTTTGTCTGCGTTAAACCACTTCACTGTACCTTTACTCATTACTTACTTTCCTTATTTGGAATTAACTTTCACTTTACACAGTCGGCAGAGTGCCGAACGCGCATTTCGTGCGGGTCATGCTTTTTTCTGCAGTGCCTTTGTCGGCAGTGCCTTTTTCGAGAGAGGAGTCAGCTAGTGGGCCTAGCATGCTCAAGAAACTGCAGCGCTAGGATGCAATCTAAAGAGGGGCAATGACTACGATCTTGGATAAGCTGCAGTTACGCAGCGTGCAAAAAGAAGGGGGTCGCCATAAAGAACAACGCTCAAGAAAGATCAGTGTAATCGGTATCCTTCGGAATAGATACCGATACTTTATGTGCTGTTATTCAGTGAGCGCTTTCACTCGAGTGGCGAGATCGTGAATCCTCTCGGCTGCGATCTCAATCTGCACCTCGATCGCGTCAAACTACCGTAGCTCATTAGACTCACGCCATCTCAACCTATGCACTTTCTTCGAGTAATTCAACCCAGTTTCCATCGGGATCAGCGATAATGGCGATAGTGATGCCGGGACGTACTTCTTTTGCGGCAACGACAATTGGTGCGCCTGCAGCCGCTGCTTTCTCAACACTAGCGGCTAGATTACTTACCGCGATAGTCCAGTAGCGATAACCTGCAGCGCCGCGAATGCCGCCGGGCGCGGCTGGCGTCGCAGGCGCTGGGTCGAGTTCGATCACCTTGATGACGCTGTCGCCAACTTTGAAGCGATTCATCTTACCGCCGCCTGGCATTGGGATTGTTGCCTCTAAAGGCAGGCCCAGGGTTTCGCCGTAGAATGTCATCATGGCATCGATATCCTTGCAGACGATGCCTATATCGATAGAGGGTTTGGTAATAGCAAGACTCATAGTTCTTCCTTTGTCTTAGGTGTGTTGCGCCTAATCCAGACGACCTGTGCAAGGGTCGGTTAGGCCAATAAACAAATGGCCGCAGCAGCGGCCATTTGTCTTAAACAGGCAAAGCGTGGCGTTTACGCCGCGCCCATCATCGCCTTAGTCTCGAGATATTCTTCGAATCCTTCGAGACCCCATTCGCGACCATTGCCAGATTTCTTATAGCCGCCGAAGGGCGCCGAGATATCGAGCGGAGCGCCATTGATATGAACCATGCCCGTGCGAATCTGGAGAGCGATTTGCTGTGCGTGTGCGAGCTCACCCGAAACATAGCCCGAGAGGCCGTATTCGGTATCGTTCGCAATCGCAACGGCTTCAGCATCGTCTTCGTACCCGATAATTGTTAACACCGGACCGAAGACTTCTTCGCGAGCGATCGTCATATCGTTGGTCACATTGGCGAAGACAGTCGGCTTGATGTAGTAGCCTTTCTCAAATCCGTCTGGACGACCGGGTCCGCCAGCGATGAGCTCTGCTCCTTCTTTGATCCCCGCTTCGATCAGCGCATTGATCTTATTGAACTGTAGCTCGCTTACGACTGGGCCGAGGCTTGTGCCTTCGTTAGTGGGGTCTCCGACGACAGCCTTAGCCACAGCGGCCTTCGCTGACTCGATTGCCTCAGCCATGCGCGCCTTGGGCACGAGCATGCGAGTAGGCGCATTACACGACTGGCCGCTGTTGCCGAAGCAGTTGAGCACGCCGCTGAACACGGCTTTGCCGAAGTCAGCTACGTCGTCGAGGATGATGTTGGCAGATTTGCCGCCGAGTTCCTGTGTGACCCGCTTAATGCCATCGGCAGCTGCCTTCGCCACTTCTCGACCCGCGCGTGTCGACCCCGTAAACGAAACCACGTCGACTTCGGGGTGTGCCGATATTGCCGCGCCAACAGTAGGGCCGTCACCATTAACAAGGTTGAAAACGCCAGGCGGAAGACCGCACTCATCGATTATCTCGGCGAGAATATAGGCATTAATAGGGGCTACTTCACTAGGCTTGAGAACGATCGTGCAGCCGGCGGCAAGCGCGGGTGCGACTTTACAGGCGATTTGGTTGAGCGGCCAGTTCCAAGGTGTGATGAAACCGCACACGCCGGCCGCTTCTTTAACAATTAGCGTGCTGCCGCGCGTTTCTTGGAATTTATAGTTTTCGAGCACTGGGAGCACGGCGGCGAAATGCCCGAGTCCACTGGGAACCTGTGCGGCGTTAGCGAGTCCCACAGGAGCCCCCATTTCGCTAGTGATTGCAGTGGCGAGGTCGCCTGCACGAGCTTGAATGCCTGCCATGATCTTCTTCAAGACAGCAACTCTCTCCTCAACACTCGACTGCGACCAAGCTGGAAATGCTGCTCGGGCTGCCATTGCCGCCGCGTCTACATCCTCTGCCGTGCCCATGCTTATTGTCGCGAACGCTTCTTCAGTCGCGGGGTTGATTACGTCGATTGTTTCGCGGCCAGCTGGCTCTACCCATTCGCCGTTGATATAAAACTTATTATAAGCTGTCGTCATTTCTTAACTCCTGATGATTCGTTTACACTACAACGCGGTTCAGTGTACAAGACCTAGCTAGAAAATTAACGGTTTTTTTACTCGTCTCTTATGGGCTATACAGGTATGGGCTGTGCAGGTTGTATGTAGGCTTCATACAGGTTTCCGAACGGTCTTATAACGGTGTCATTGCATGCTCAATTGGTTGAAACAGGCGACAGGCGTCAAGCTTGCTGAGTATCTCAGTAAGCGACTTCCCGGCTACAAACGGTTCGAATCAACGTCAATAGATCAGACCGCGTCTGTGCTGCGAACTGGCGATATTCTGTTGGTAGATGGCAATACCCGCATAAGCACGGCGATCAAATACCTTACTCAGTCTTCCTGGTCTCATGCCTGCCTCTTCGTAGGGCGAGGAGGGGAATCTAGTAGCGCGAGCACGCTGCTTGAAGCTGATCTGCAGGAGGGCGTTAGGCTTGTCGAGCCGAACTATTACGCCGATGCGAATCTACGAATTTGCAGGCCCGTTGGGTTAAGCGACGAAGACCGCGATGCGTTGGTGAATTTTGCGTTGTCGAAGCTCGGGCATCAGTATGATAAGAAAAATGTTTTTGACCTTGTGCGGTATCTTATTCAGAAACCCGCGGTTCCTAATAGGCTGCGTCGCGCGATGATCGGGCTCGGCAGTGGCGAGCCGACGAAAGCGATCTGTTCGACTCTCATCGCAGAGAGCTTTCAATCCATCGACTACCCCATTCTGCCTATTCAAGATTTCGTTATGAATGAGGCGGGCGAGCATTTCACCTTGGGTGGTGAGACTGTTGGGAGAGGAGGCGAGGTACCCGTTTATTATCGTCGCCATTTTACGCACTACACGCCTCGAGATTTTGATTTATCTCCCTACTTTCGAATTGTAAAGCCCACTCTGGAACAGGGATTTGATTATCGTAAGCTCAAGTGGAGTGACGCGGAGAATCAAGTCGCTGGGTTCTAGCACTGAGTCCTTCGTAAGGGCTTTAGCAGCTAAATGACGCCCATCAGCACATTGACGGCGACTTGAAACTGCGGGTCAGTCCGCGAAATGGATTCATACGGAAAGGAAACGCTGCGTTTTGGTTTGACACCGATGCCTTCGAAGATCTCGCCATCTATTAGAGTGGAATAGGCAGCCGAGTATTCCAGAATTATTTCATCAGTGCTGTCGAGTGTGTGGCGTCCCAAACGCCCGAGAGTCGGCTCGCCGACTGTGGTGACCCTGTCGAGTTTGGCTAATTGATAGGCAAGCAATTCTGCCGCGCCGCGTGTCGAGCTGTCGATTAGGATCGCGATGGGTTTGCGGTAAGCGCGGAGTTCATCATCGCGCGGCCGATCCGGAAGTAGTCGTCTCCGTTCGCGATTTATTCCGGTTGCATCACTTGGGTCACTCAGACTAATCGACAACAAATCACTGCGGCTTGAGCGAAAAAAATCGATGTGCTCCGGAGCCAGATACCCATGACTATTTCTTAAATCCAACACGATGCCGTCGGTTTCATGTAATGACCGAATTAGCTTGGCTAAAGTAATGAGGTCGCCCGTTTCGCGCGTTAGCGCCCAGAAGCGCACATAGCCAATGACTTTATTCCCTGCAGCAAAGCTGAGCACACTATTGAGTGTGGCGCTGCGATAACTGTCATAGAGACTTTCGAAAACAGGCGCAATGAGGACGGTAAGAATCGCCGCGCCGCGCATGTAAGTTATCTCTACACTGTCTTTAAACGGATTAAATTCGCCTTCCGCTGCGCGTGGGTTCAAGCTGAGAATAGGATGAAATTCAGCACCATTGATTCTTAGAATAACGTCGCCTCGCTCGAGTCCTGCGGCGTGCGCGGGATAGCCTTCAAGAGCAGCGGTAATCAGGTGTCCGCCGTCGGCTGCGCGTTCGGTTTCGATGCCGAGGTGATTGATTGCGATAGGCCGATCGCCCGCGCTGGTGTTAAAACTCTGGACTCGGAAGAACGCACTATCGAGTGGCGACAGCGCGTCGACTTCTTGCGCAGCAGAATGTTGCGTCTCTGCAGATACAAACACCGCTAAAAAAAGATAAAGCCACCGGCCCGGTGCCCATCGGAAAAGGCGCGCCGGTGTACTCATGCTCAATAATTCTCTTAGCATCAAAGTCCTAAGCCATCGACGCAAGAGCTCGCTGCGCCGCTGGGCGCGCGAAATGGCGATCGCGAAGCGCAATGTATTTTTCGGGCACATCAAACTCGAATCGCTGGGCCCAATTGAAGGTATGTGCGAGTAAAATGTCGATGGCGCTAAAGTGATCTCCGAGCGCATATTCTGTGTCTTCGAGCAGAGCATCGAGGCTGCGCACAGCTTTCGCCCATTCAAATTTAGCTGTGTCTAACATCGCTGGCACTCGCTGTTCCTCGGGTAGCGCGAACAGGTGTTTGCCTTTACTCCAAAGAGGTTGTTCAAGCTCAGCAAGAACGAAACATGAGAGCTCGTCGTAGCGCGCGAGATCGCTCACCGAAGTTGGCATCAGTTTCGATTCGGGTGCGAGTCGTGCGATGTAATTCACAATTGCGATGCTTTCGGTGAGTACCTTGTCACCGTCGACGAGGGTTGGCACCTTGCCTTGCGCATTGAGTGCGAGATAGCTCGGGTGCTTTGCGCTGTTCGGTAGCGATCCATCCTTACGTAGGACTGTTTCGATATGCTCGAAATCAAGCCCTGCCTCTTCAAGTGCCCAAAGCGCGCGGAAAGAACGAGAGGGTCCAAATCCATAGAGTTTGAGTGGTGCTGGGTGACTCATAGTTTTTGTCTCTTATAAAACAATAGCGCTAATACAGCCGATGTTGTTTTCGCGCGCAGGGCGGGGAGGTTTAAAATTAACGAGTAACGAATGCGACCAGTGGTTCTCGCAGTCGTTACTCGAATAAGCGATCGCTAGTTTGTCGCAAAACAGTAGAAATAACCTGCGCCGCCGGTCGCAACCAGATTCGCCTGACTACAGCCGCGCGATCCGTGAGCGCTATTCCATGAATTGGGATTGGCACCCCCACCTTGGCGATCAAAGTGGCCGACCTGTGCGCTTCCCGTACTGTTGCTTGTCCAGTTGCTACACGTGTGATCTTCGCCGTCATCGATGGCGTTGCCGGCCAAAGAGGAACCCGTAAGAATGTCATGTTCGTTAGGCGAGTCTCCGCGACCTTTTACTTGATTGCCGTTCTCGTCGAGTGAATTTTCTTTGCCGAGATTCATGAAGTCACTGTGCAGAGCATTCAGCGTGCTCGCTACTTCGACTCCCTTCGCGTTATACCACGGACCAAAGCCTATGCGATCACGGGCGTCGATCGCTGCCATTTCTTCGGTTGCGTGGGCGCTGAGATAGGCGCGCCAAGTCTTGCCGCGTGAGCCAGCCGCTTCTGCCAGATTCTGGCAATGCGCGTCAGCGCCAGCAAGGCCTCCGAGGTTGGCTCCGTCGCCGCTGCCGACGCTAGTAATAAAAAAGCTCATGGCGTTATCTGTCTCTGAGTCCTGTGCGTTGATCGCGCCGAAAGTCGACGCCGCGATGACCGCTGCACAAGTGAGTAAGCGTTTAGTCTTCATGTTAAGTCTCCTATTATCTCTCGCTGTTGCTAGTTATGGATCTCGCGCGGCACCAGTGCCGCGGCTCTTTATTTTTTTAACATTAAAATTTTGCAGTCTCCGAGCGAAACACAGGCTTTGCTGATCTCTTTTATCGGCCTAGACCGATACAAGAGTTTTACACAGCTCGCGCAAACTAGCGAATTACACGCATCACTCCTAAACGCTTGAGGTTAGAAGGTCTGGCTAGAAAGCGCCGGCCGGCCCTGGGAAGACTACCGGACTCTGCACGCCGTCAGTCGACAGACTGGACACCCCAAAAAAGTAATTGTCGATGACAATATTGTCGAGCGTAAATGTATCGACTTTGCCGACATCGCGCGAATAGTCCCACGTTGGCGACGTGGTTAGGCGCCAGTGCACACGATAGCCCGCAGCGCGCGCGTCCGGTATCCAACTAAGCGTAGTGTTGGGGCTAACCTGACCTCGTACCTCGACGCCGCTTGGCGGTGCCGGTGCCCATGCCATGCCGGCTAAGACGACCGCATTTAGTGAGGTGAGTTTAGCGGCATAGTCGAAGTCCACATGCTCGAGCGTATCGCCATACTGTATACCGTCTTCGATTCGTAAGTCTTGATGCTGCTGTGTGTAATTTTCGTTGGTTTCCATTATGCGTACCGCAGGGAAGCCGGCTTCGTTAAACGGGCGGTGATGGCCGCCACGCCCGAATCGGTCTAAGCGATAGACCATCATCACATCGAGGTTGCTTATGTATTTGTCAGCCATGAGATCAACATAGCGCGCGATATTGCGCGAGGCAGAATCGACCTCTCCGCCTTGAAAGCGACGCAGACGCGCTTCTTCGGCAGTTTCGACATAGCGTGTCCCCTCGGAAAAAACGCGTGCGGTACTATTGTTGGTCACGCCATTAACGCCCGTTATATTGCCAATCATGTCGTTGTTAATGACTGCCTGAATAGCCCAGTTTTGAGCAATGGCGTGTTTGGCGAGAATCGCGCCGCCGTAAAGCCCCTGCTCCTCGCCTGAAAGGCCAACAAAGGCTATTGATCCTGCAAACTGATAATTGCTCAGCACTCGTGCTGCCTCCAGCACCCCAGCCATGCCCGAGGCATTGTCATTGGCGCCCGGTGAGTCGGATTCGGCATTGAGCGGGTCGCTCACGCGCGAGTCGATGTCCCCACTCATGATCACATAGCGGTCGGGGTCCTGCGTTCCGCGCAGCACGGCGACTACGTTAACGACTTCGGTTGGCTGAGGTATTCGGTCGCCTGACACGGTATCGCCGACTGTGAATACCTCAAGGCAGCCGCCGCAGTCAGCCGAGATTCGATTGAATTCGTCTTCGATCCAGCGCCGCGCTGCGCCGATGCCCCGTGTCTGCGACCGGGTCTCCGATAACGTATGCCGTGTTCCGAAACCCACGAGCGTCTCGATGTCGGCTGCGATTCGCGCTGCGGAAGGTGCGGTAGCTATAGCCTGTAGATCGGCATCGCTTGCTGACGCAGTGGCTGAAAATGATAAGGCGAGGAGCCATGACGCAAACAAGGCGCCGAGTGTCGAATTCTTGTTAGGGAGGGTCATTTAACTGTCCTTTGATAACGCTTAGATGGTCCTAGGGTAGTGCTTTGTCGGTTTATAAATCGCTCTTTAATGCTGCTTTGATCGCTTCATGCTTATTTGTTTGCATGGTCGCCTTACCCTGTGGCGGTGCGAATGCTCCACTATTAATTTCTGAGCGTAGTGTCTAACGCGAAGCAAAAAATATCAAAAATAAACACAAATCTAATTGATAATGATTCTCATCTGCATTAAAGTAGCGTCCCTGTCCCGCCACGTAGCGCGTTAGCGAAGGATCGCAGGCGCTGGCGGGGCAGACAGGCAATAGTATCGCTACCAATCAATTACAGTGATCAATCGGCGCGAAATAAAGCGCCGGTCTACAGGAACTGGAATGAACACACGCTTTTCACGTAACACTCTTACTAGCGCGATAGCCCTTGGCGCGCTGCAAATGGTCCCCATTTGGGCTGCAGCGCAGGATGCGCTTGGCTCATCGGTCGAAGAAGTCACTATAGTTGGAAGCTTGGAAGAAGCGCGCAAAATAGCTGGTTCGGCCCATTTTATCGGCGAGAGGCAGCTTAGGCAGTTCGCCTATTCTGATGTGCAGCGAATCGTACGCGAAGTGCCCGGAGTGAGCTTACAGATAGAAGATGGTTACGGCCTGCGTCCAAATATCGGTATTCGCGGTGTGGCGACTGAGCGCAGTGGCCGCATTACGCTGCTCGAAGACAACGTACTCATCGCCCCAGCACCCTATTCAGCGCCGTCAGCTTATTATTTCCCGACGATGGGACGTATGGCGGCGGTGGAAGTAGTGAAAGGGCCGGCGGCAATTACTCAGGGGCCTTATACAATTGGTGGCGCGCTCAATATGGCATCGACGCCGATCCCACGCGAAACGGCTGGGACATGGCTTACCGAAGTCGGACAAGACGCGACGGTTCGCGTTCACGCCACCTATGGTGGTCGTAGCGACAATGGTGTGGGCTTTCTCATCGAAGCACATCAATGGCAGTCAGATGGGTTTCAAACGATCGATCGAAGCGATGCGAATACAGGTCTCGACGTGACCGATTTTACTGCCAAGCTAAGCTATGCACCCGTTGGCTCGCCCCATGCGATCGAATTAAAGCTGCAGCTTGCTGATCAGGATTCGAATCAAAGCTATTTAGGTCTCACCGACAATGATTTCGGCGACGATGCTCTGCGCCGCTATGGGCTTTCGGAGCTCGACAACATAGCGACGGAACACGAGCAGGCGATTCTGCGTTACAGCTTCGACGTGTCCGAGAACTTTAGCGTAACGGCTACAGCCTACAACAACACGCATCAGCGCAATTGGTTCAAAACCGAAGGGCTAGACCTCGATGGCAGTGCGAATGCTGACAGTTACTCGGGTAAAAGTTGGGCGAGTGTCATCGACGCCGTGAATCTTGGCAATGGCTTGGGCGTTTACAGCCACGAACAGCTGCAGGGAATTCTTGATGGGACTGTCGACACGCCAACCGGCAGCGTGCAGCTGCGATCAAACAACCGTGAGTATTATTCCCGTGGTCTTCAGTTCGGCGCAAGCTGGGTAGGTGATTTCGGCAGGATGCAGCATGAAATCAGTGCTGGCCTGCGTTTCCACGAAGACGAGGAAGATCGCTTTCAACGCAACGATACTTACTCTCAAAGAGCTGGCAAGCTAGGTCTGGACTCGCTAGGTACCGAGGGCAATGCGGGTAATCAAGTGCAGTCAGCCGAGGCGCTCGCCTTCTTCATCCGCGATGAAATTAGTTTTGGCGACTGGACGGTGTCACCCGGTATTCGTTTTGAAGACATAGATCAGGACCGCACACGTTTTAAGAATGGCGCAGCGCGCGCTTTTCGCGATAGTCGCACAAATACTGCGCAGGTCTGGCTGCCAGGCATCGGCGTAAGCTATCAGGCAACGCCTGGTTTGAGTTTGATCGGTGGGGTGCACAAAGGCTTTACAGCCCCGTCTAATACTCCAGGTGCAGAGGAAGAAGTGGCGATTAACTACGAGCTGGGAGCACGCTTCCAAGACGGCAGTCTTTCAGCCGAGCTCATCGCCTTTATGAGTGACTACGATAATTTGCTGGGTCAATGCACTGCCTCCTCGGGCAGCGACTGCATTATCGGTGACGCCTTCAATGGCGACGCGGCAACGGTAAGCGGTTTGGAGGCGTTGCTCACGGCCGATTTGTCGCAGAACCCAGCCTATCGACTGCCGCTAACGTTGAGCTATACGCGTATAGACGGCGAATTTGACACGAATATTGCGGACACCGATTTCTTCGGCGCAGTCGAGGCGGGTGATCCACTCCCGTATCTCCCAGAGAATCAGCTGCGTATTGCGCTCGGGCTTGAGACTGGTCAATGGACAGCGTACATGAGTGCAAATTATGTTGACGATGTCTGCGTGCGCGCGTCGTGTGGTGCATTTGAGCGCACAGATGACAGTCTCACTATCGACTTTAGTACAAGCTATCAGTTGAGTCCGCTGATCAATCTGTTCGCACGAGTCGAAAATCTGACTAACACGCACGACATCATGGGTCGCCAGCCCTACGGCGCGCGCCCGAATAAAGAGCGCACACTGTCAGCGGGGCTCAGACTTAATTTTTAAGTCAATGCAATCGGGCTTAAAGTTGGCGCATAATACGCGCCCGAAAAGCGCAGAAGCTGGGCGCGCCGAATTCACGAATCAGGTAATTAGATTTTTTGAGGAAACTATCGATGATTAGGAAACAACTATTGTCACTCGCCACTTGCGCAGCATTGATTGCTGCAGGCTGCGTAAGTGCCGCCGAAGTCAATGTGTATTCTGCGCGCTCAGAAGAACTCATCAAGCCTGCGTTGGACCGGTTTAGCGAGGAGACCGGTATCGAAGTAAATTTAATCACCGAGAGCGCCGACGCGCTTATTCGCCGCATTGAGCTCGAAGGAGCCAACTCGCCCGCCGATGTTTTGTTGACGGTCGACGCAGGACGGCTATTCAGGGCTAAAGAAGCGGGTATTCTGGCACCGCTAGAGTCCGAGATTCTGACGCAGCGCATTCCAGCTGCCTACCGCGATCCAGATAATCAGTGGTTCGGTTTGTCGCTGCGTTCACGGGTCATCATGTTTGATAAGTCGCGTGTCTCTGCTGACGAAATAGCCAGTTATGAAGACCTCGCCGATCCAAAATGGAAGGGCGAAATATGCATCCGCTCATCGGGGAATATTTACAACCAGTCGCTACTCGCTTCGCTTATCGAACATCTTGGTGAAGAGGCGACAGAGGCATGGGCCGAGGGGTTGGTTGCGAACATGGCGAGGCGTCCGCAGGGCGGGGATCGCGATCAAATTCGTGCGGCAGTCGCAGGGCAATGCAAACTCGCGGTATCCAATACTTACTATCTCGCCGGCATGCTCAATTCAAGCGTGGCCGCCGATGTCGATGTGGCTAAGCAGGTCGGGGTGATTTGGCCCAACCAAGCCGACCGAGGCGCGCACATGAATGTGAGCGGAGCCGGCATGATCAAAACAGCGAAGAATCCCGATGAGGCACAGCAGTTAATCGAATTTTTGAGCGACGATTATGCGCAGCAATGGTATGCCGAGGTTAATAACGAGTATTCAGTACGAGCAGATATTCCTGTCAGCGCTACTCTGCAGGGATTTGGGTCGTTCAAGGCTGACCAGCTAAACCTCGAGGCGCTCGGTAAGAATAACGAGGCTGCAGTAAGGCTAGCTGACCGCGCGGGTTGGCAGTAAATGACTCGATAAAAGGGAGTTGTTTAGTTTTTTTAGTGTGGTCCAGCGGTGTTAATGATCGATCGTTTATGAATAAGAGCGCAGTGTGAGCGTTGTCTCACTACTAAAGAGTGACTTTCCTAGGCCAAGGCTGTCTCGATTGAGGTCTTGGCCTTTGTCGTTGCTGGTATTATCGTTGCTGCTTGCAACTCCAATCGTTGTTGTTCTCTCCTCCGTGTTTTTCCCCGCGGGGGACATTTGGGCGCATCTGCTCGACACTGTGCTCACGCGCTACGCGCGCAATTCGCTGCTGCTCATGGCGGGTGTTAGCGTCGGCGTTCTCTCGTTAGGCATTTTCCCTGCTTGGCTTGTGACCGTTTACCGGTTTCCCTGCAGTAAAGTGCTCGAGTGGGCGCTTCTGCTCCCGCTGGCTATTCCTGCTTACATCATTGCGTACACCTATACAGGGATGCTCGACGTTGCGGGCCCTCTGCAAAGTAATTTGCGAGAGGCATTCGGATGGCGTTATGGTGATTATTGGTTTCCCGAAATTCGATCACTGGGCGGCGCAATTGCCATGCTGTCTCTGGTTTTTTATCCCTATGTATATCTCCTTGCACGTGCCGCATTTACCGAGCAGTCGGGTAGCGTAATGGAAGCCGCGCGGAGCCTGGGTTGCTCAAAGCGTGGCGCATTTCTGAGGGTAGCTTTACCTCTAGCGCGTCCAGCGATTGTGGTTGGTTTGAGTATCGCACTCATGGAGACGCTCGCCGACTACGGCACGGTGCAGTATTTTGGACTTTCTACATTTACCACCGGTATTTATCGCACATGGAATGGCTTGGGTAGTAGTACTGGTGCCGCGCAGCTCTCGGCCCTTTTGCTTGGCTTCGTTTTTATACTGCTTTCACTAGAGGCTTGGTCGCGGCAGCAATCGCAGTTTTTTAATACAGGTGCGCGCAATCGGCCGAGCGACCCTGAGGCGCTCCAAGGACTCAGTTTATGTTTGGCCTATGCGGTCTGCGGCTTGCCAGTGCTATTTGGTTTTATTGTGCCTTTTCTGCAGCTTCTTTTCTGGGCATCAATCACCTACGACACGATTTTGACTAGCGACTTTGCGGGTTATCTCTTTAACAGCGTCACTCTCGCAGCGCTCACCGCGGGTGCGGCGTTGGGACTCGCGCTTTTTATCGCCTACGGCAAGCGAGCTTTCCCAAGTACGATGTCTCGTTTTTCGGCGCGTCTCGTCGGTCTCGGCTATGCGTTGCCAGGCACCGTGGTCGCGATAGGCGTGTTGGTGCCGTTCGCTTGGTTCGACAATCGACTAAGTGAATTTATGACCGTCAACTTTAACTACAACACGGGTCTTTTGCTGAGCGGCACCGTGTTTATTCTTATATTTGCCTATTTAGTCAGGTTTTTACCTATCGCGCTCAATACGGTCGATGCCGGTCTTGCAAAGATTCGGCCGTCGATGGATGAGGCTGGGCGCAGTATGGGGTTGGGTCCGGCCACGTTGCTGCGGCGTGTACATATTCCGATTATGCGCGGCTCCTTGGCAACCGCGCTGCTACTGGTGTTTGTAGATGTGCTCAAAGAGCTGCCCGCGACGCTTCTTCTGCGACCTTTCAATTTTAATACGCTGGCCATTCGAACCTTCGAGCTAGCTAATGAAGAGAGACTTGCTGATGCTGCCGGTCCCGCACTGGCGATCGTGTTGGCGAGCCTAATTCCTGTTATTCTTCTCAGTCGAACACTGCGGCAAGCAGGTGAGGCACCTTCCTCTCTGCCCCAAGCCTCTTTACCCTCGGACGAGAATCGATGACATCACCTGCACTGCAATTGGACAACGTAAGCGTCCATCTCGGCGGTAAATTAATTGTCGACTCTGTGTCGTTTCGCGTTCCTGCAGGTGGGATCGGCTGTCTGCTAGGCGCGAGTGGCTGCGGCAAAACCACGTTGCTCAGAGCCATCGCAGGATTTGAGTCTGTCAGTTCTGGGAGCGTCTCGCTTGATGGCGCGCAAGTCAGCACGCCGGAAAAAACTCTTGATATTGAGAAACGCCGAGTGGGCATGGTGTTTCAAGACCACTCACTTTTTCCGCACCTCAGCGTTCGCGACAATATCGCATTCGGCCTGCAGTCATTAAATGCTTCCAAGCGCGATGCGCGCGTAGATGAGCTAGCCCGCTTGCTGGCGATAGGCGATCTCCTCGATGCCTATCCACATAGATTGTCTGGAGGACAGCAACAGCGAGTTGCGATCGCGCGTGCGATGGCCCCTCGGCCCGAGGTACTCCTCCTCGACGAGCCTTTTTCGAGCCTCGACGTCGAGCTGCGCGAGCAGCTTGCGCGTGAGATCAGAGGCGTTCTCAAGCATGAGGGTATTACGGCGATTTTGGTAAGTCATAATCAGTTCGAAGCATTTGCCATGGCTGACGAGATTGGGGTGATCAAAGGTGGAAAACTGCTGCAATGGGACAATGCGTTTAATCTTTACCATACGCCTGCGTCCCTCGCGGTCGCCGACTTCATCGGCGAGGGCGTGTTAATCGATGGACGTGCCGTCGGAGAGCATACTGTCGAGACTGAGCTAGGGGTCATCGATACGCGACAGATCCAGGATTTCAACTTGCCGGGTACAATAGACATTTCGCTGTTGCTGCGGCCTGACGATGTATTTCACGATGACGCGAGCCCAACGAAGGCGCGAGTGGTCGAGAAGGCGTTTAGGGGCGCGGTATTTCTCTACACGCTCGAACTCGAAAGCGGGAAGCGGGTTTTGTCTCTTGCCCCGAGTCACCATGACCACGCGATAGGCGAACCAATGGGAATTCGTCTCGATGTAGAGCATTTGGTCGCATTTCCTAAGCTTCCTGTTGTCTAAGTTAATTCTCTCGCCAAGGACTCTAGTCAATGCGCGTAATGAAACTAAGTGATGACAAAAGTTGTCTTGCTGGATCAGCCTATAGGCGTTGCTCATTCCTGCGTCTAATTCTCTCAGTTTTCGCTTTTGGGCTAGTAATAGTCTTTGTTTCCCCAGTTGCGCTGTCGCAGCCAATTCAGGATGGATCTTCTACGCAGTCTGATGCTAGCACCGACGGTGTTACGGATTCTTTTGGGACTTCCGAGGAGAAGCTCGACCCACTGGCCGAGGGTGCTGGCCGCGAAGCTGAGAATGCTGCTGAGAGTGCTGAGTCGGCGCGCTCGCTGGACATTAGTCGCGAAATTGCGCGGCGCGAGGCGCTTATCGAGGAACTTCGCTATTCCTCTGGGGTTTACTCAGATCAACTGCGTGAGGTTCAGGCAGACCTCGGCGCCTATTTGATTGAGGTGGAGGATTTCGAGGGAGCAGCGAAGGTGTACTCTGAGGCCCTTCAAATTACCAGAATAAACACGGGGCTCTATAGCGAGGAGCAGCTGCCACTCATCAAGGCGCTGATAGCGAGCAACGCGTCAAGCAAAGCATGGGCCGAAGCGGACGACTTTCAGAGTCTCCATCTGCATATTGCAAGTCGTTTGTACTCGAAAACGGACGGGCGCTTCTTGGCTGCTGCCAGACAGTATGGCGATTGGCGGTTTCGCGTCATGAGCGAGAACTTGCTCGACGACTCCTACCAGGGACTCGCGCGCACAGCCGAGGAACTATCTGCGTTTTATGGCGACGTCATTGAGGCCCTCGAGTCAAAAGGGCAGGAACATTCAGGAGAGTTGTTGGATTTCGTCTTTTCAAAGGCCGAGACCGATATGGTGTTGATCAGAGCGATTGCGTCTACGCCTTACACCGATTTTCCGGGCACGGTGAGCCCGTATGTCTACCGTTCGCGCTGTCGCAATGTACGAGATGCCAATGGTCAAGTCGTCCAGCAGTGCACCAATATACAGGTCGAAAACCCGAGGTATAGGCAGTCACAGCGAGACGCTAAGCAAGTCGCAGTCAATCGGCAGGTTAGGTCAATCCGCGAAGCGATTGAGCGCATCGAGAGGCTCCGAGATAGTACGCCGCTGCTCGATCGAGACGAGGTTGATGTTTTAGATTCGCGCATTGCGCGACTTGAGCTGGAAACTCAGCAGATGCTCCGTCAGGCACGATCGCGCAGCTTGTTCTAAATACTCGAACGCAGCCCAGGGTAGCAGCGAGCGATGAGCCGGTTGATCCTATTCGTCTAGCGTCGGCGTAGAGGTAGTAGCGTTGTTTTTGCTCGAGTACCGTCACTGGCAGTAGTAATCTTGAGCAAGACGCGCTTCAATAAGGGGGGTGTTGGGAGTTGCTCGGCATCCTCTGTCCTGACCGGACTAAACTAGGAGGACTTATGTCATCTTTTCTAAACAAGCTCGCAAAGATTGCGTTGTCGGCGACTGTTGCCTTCACTGCACTTAGCAGCCAGCTTGCTTCGGCGCTAGAGGAGGGCGATAAAGCGCCTGACTTTTCGCTGCAAGCGTCCGACGGTAAAACGTACACGCTCTCGGAATTCGTCGGGGTTAAGCCCGTGGTAATCGCGTTTTTCCCGAAAGCTTTCACCGGTGGTTGAACGATGCAATGTAAAGCGCTGCGTGACAGTGCTAGAGAAATTCAGAGTTTCGACGTTGCATATTTTATGGCGAGTGTTGACACGCTAGAGGACAACACAGCTTTCGCGGCAGAGCATGAAGCAGGCTTTCCAATTCTTGCTGACCCCGAGAAGACCATGGTTGAAGAATATGGCGCGCTGATGGGCGCCGGTTTTGCTAATCGGTGGACCTACTACATAGGCATCGACGGCACGATCCTAAAGATCGACAAGCAAACCAAGCCAGCAACGGCGGGTAAAGACCTTACGAGGACGATGGAAGAGCTGGGCTTTCCCAAACTCTAAATCAAACTCTAAATAAAGGTCGCGTAAAAGAGGCAGATTCTTTCGGGAGTCTGCCTTTTTTATTGCAATTCTCTCAAGCGGCCCTTTTAGGAATGATACTGATTTGTTGGCCGGTCTAGGTATGCAACAATAGGCCTTATCGTTACGACAACACGCATTTTGGAGTGAATCATGTCTAAGGCGGGAATCTGGTCCATCGCGGCAATCGCGGTATGTACATTCCTTTATCTGGTCTATCTTGCTGTTGCTTTTGAAGCTCCGAGTGGGACTACGACGGTTATCTTGCCGACTCCTGTGGCCGAGGTAGAAATCACTCAGCCGCGTCCTGTTCCCACCCGCATAACCCCGGTTGTTCCCGTCGCGCCAGCGTCCGTCGAAGAGGAACCGGAAGTGGTTGAAGTAGTGGAGGTCGAAGCACCCGAGATAGAGGCTGCCATCGATCTGCCGCGATTAAACGATAGCGACAGTTTCGTAGCGGAGAAGCTAAAGGAATTGTCGAGCGGCGCGTCGCTGTTGAGCTTTCTCGTCGACGAGCAGCTTATTCGCAGAACCGTAGTGCTGATCGAGAATATCTCACGCGGACAATATCCACAGACGGCGCTGCCCTATAAACCGGTAACCGAAGAAATGCAGGTTAGCAGCGTCGATGGCCGTTTGTTTACGATGGAAGCGTCGTCGTATAAGAGGTTCGATGCTGCAATCGCTGCCTTTGTAGCGCTCGATACCGATCAGGCCGTGGGGCTTTACAAGCTCCTGTCTCCACTACTGCAACAGGCCTACGCCGAGATCGGGTTTCGTGACGCCGAATTTGAACAGTCGCTTAGAAAGGCTATTGATGCGGTACTGAGTGCACCCGAAGTCGAGGGCCCGTTTCAATTGGTTAAGCCTTCTGTGATGTATCTTTATGCCGATACTCGGCTCGAGGAACTTGCGGACATGAACAAACAGCTTATCCGCCTTGGTCCTGAGAACAGTGCTCGCCTAAAGGCGAAATTGCGCGAGTTTAAAGCGGCACTCTAGGTGAAGAGAAGTACTGATATCGATTAGACAGGCCAGAACTGAAATTATGCTGAACTCACACGTTAGTGCTCCTTTAAGGTCTTTATTATCGGTTGCTGATTTGCAGGCTCTGCTTTCTCAGGACTCAAGCGAGGTAGTAGTGTTCGATGCCTCTGCGCCACCAGTCGTGCCGGGATATGAGTCACTAAATTCCCACGTGCCGGGGGCTGACTGGCGTATCATCCCAGGTGCGCGCCGCTTTGATTTCGACGCGCATCTCTGCGATCCAGACGCCACCCTCCCGCATATGATGCCGAGTGCGACACTCTTCGAAAAAGAAGTGCGCAGCCTAGGCTTGAACAAGCATACACTTGTTGTGATTTACGACGATGTCGGCGTCTACGCGAGTCCGCGCGGCTGGTGGATGCTCAAGGCGATGGGGCATGACAATGTCGCCGTGTTGGACGGCGGCCTCAAAGCATGGATTGACGCCGGCAATCCAACGGAGGTGGGAGGTGCGCAGTGGCGCGCGGGTAAAAAAGTATCGGGCGACGACTATACTGAGGGTGACTTTGTCGCTATTCCCAGATTGGACGCGTTTGTCGATAGCGCTGCAGTAGCCACGGCGTTAACCGATTCGAATTGCCGCGTCCTAGACGCTCGCTCGACTGCTCGATTTAATGCCGAGGCTCCAGAGCCTCGCCCGGGCGTGCGCGGTGGTCACATGCCCGGTTCACTGAGTTTTCCTTTCCAGACCGTGCTAAACGGCGACAAAATGAAGTCGGCGCTCGAGCTCGCGTTGATGCTGGCTCCCATTGCACAGCGAAATCAGAGAGTGGTGACCAGCTGCGGCTCGGGTCTCACCGCCTGTGTTGTCACTTTCGCTGCGTCGCTCGCGGGCTATACGCATCTTTCTGTCTACGATGGCTCATGGGCAGACTGGGGAGCGGATCCGGCTCTGCCGGTTGTTGCGGGTCCTGATAAAGAGACCGTTTGAGTCTAGGGGGCTCTGAGAATCGCTGAGTGACAGGGTCTGCCGATAAGCCTGCCGGCATTTCTTGTACTGTTTTGGTACACTGGGCCCACGTGTTAGCGAGAGCAATCGCGGCTATCGCGACTATCACGACTATCACGACTAAGGTAATTTAATTTGCGCTGGAATTACGCTCCAGAGTGCAAAAAGGACACATCATGAATAACCCTAACTCTGCCACGCCAGGCACTGTGGTCGCGGCGTTATACCGTTTCGCGACATTCCCTGAATATGAATCCCTGCGCGAGCCACTAAAACAGTGCATGCTCGACAACGATGTGCGAGGCACACTGCTGCTCGCCGCCGAGGGGATAAACGGCACTATCGCAGGTTCGCGTGCGGGCGTCGATGCTGTGATTGCGTTTCTTGAGCGAGACGCGCGGTTTGCCGATCTCGCGCCAAAGGAATCCTTCGCGGCGGAAAACCCCTTCTACCGCACGAAGGTCAAGCTCAAACGCGAAATTGTGACGATGGGTGTCGAGGACATCGACCCGAAGAAGATCGTTGGCACCTATGTAGAGCCAAGCGAATGGAATGCGCTTATCAGCGACCCCGAGGTGCTTTTGCTGGATACGCGCAATAAATACGAGGTTGAAATCGGTACCTTCGAGTCTGCGGTCAATCCCGAAACCGACTCTTTTCGCGAGTTCCCCGACTATGTAAAGAACAATTTAGACCCGGCTAAGCACAAGAAAGTGGCGATGTTTTGTACCGGCGGCATTCGCTGCGAGAAGTCGACGGCCTATTTGCGCGAACAGGGTTTCGATGAGGTCTATCACCTCAAGGGAGGTATTCTCAACTATTTACAAGAAGTGCCCGAGGAAGAGACGCTCTGGCGCGGCGAGTGCTTCGTTTTCGATAATCGAGTTACCGTAAATCACAAACTAGAGCAGGGTGTGTTTGATCAGTGTCACGCATGCCGCATGCCAATAAGTGAAGACGACAAGCAACGCGAGGAGTATCAAAAAGGGGTGAGTTGTCATCACTGCGCTGCGCAGAAGCCCCGCGAGAAAGTGAAGGGCTTGGCCGAGCGAGAAAGGCAGATGGCTCTCGCTAAAGCGCGCGGCGACGCGCATATCGGGCAGCCGATGGAGCAGCTTATCAGGCAGCGCAAAGCACAGAAGCTTAAGTTTAAAGAAGAGCAGCGCAACTATGAGCGGGCAAAAAGGACATCCAATGCCGACTAGCTTGGTGATGAGCCCCTTTGGTGAATTCCTCGGAATTGAAATCGAATCCTTTGGCGAAGGCAAAGCACTGTGCAGTATCGCGGTTAAGCCTCACCACTTTAACGCAGGCGGGCGAGTGCATGGTGGCGTGCTGACGTCGCTAGCGGATTCATGCGCAGGAGTCGCTGTGCGCAGCTTGCGGCCCGAAGGCGTTGCCTCCGCTACGACCGACCTAAATATCGCCTTTATCAGACCGCCTATGGGAAATCGACTCGAAGCCGAGGCCGAAGTGCTGCATGCGGGAAAGCGTCTGTACAGAGTGGAGATGTGTGTGTTCAGTATGACTCTCGGGGAAAACCAGACGCGTAAACTGGTGGCAAAGTGCAATGCGACCTTTATGCTGGTTTTCCCGACTAACGCCTAAGGGGCCTACTTCTGCGCTGCTGCGCTTTCGACATGAGCGAACACGCGTGAACTGCCGTCTTTGTTCATCAGGACTATATCGTAGGGGGTGAAGCGATTTCCCATCTCCATACCCGGGCTTCCTAAGGGCATTCCCGGAACCGCCAGTCCTAGCGCCCCCTCTGGCGGCGCAGCCAAGAACTGTTCGATAAATTTTGCGGGGACGTGTCCCTCAAAAACATAGCCTTCTTTAGTCACAGCAGTGTGACAAGACTGCCATTCAGGCAGCACGCCGAGTTCATGCTTTACATTGTTAAGATCGCGAGGGTGATTAATTTTTGATGCGAAACCTTTGTCCTGCATATGATCGATCCAGCCTACACAACAGCCGCAGTTAATATCTTTGTAAACATTGAGCGTAATGTCATCGATCGATTGAGCCGAGAGAGAGACAGTGCAGGTGAGTGCCGCAATAAATACGAATACCGCAAAGAGCGAGCGAGACTGAGCTAGGTGAAGAGTTGTCATCATTTACTCCGATAAGGGGGGTTAACCTATCATCTATTGCTCGATATGGTACTTTGTCGGCGTCATTTTTTAAAGCGACATCCAGCCGAGCTACCGCCGACTCAGAGTCCAAAACTGCGTTAATGCTCAATGGCTTGTCTTCGACCGCTTGATTGTTTAGCCCCACTCAATCGCGTAACATGCCTCCCCGACGAATTCTCTAGTCCTCAAAGCCTAATCGAAGTTTTTATGCGCGCAGTTACCCAGCACTACAATCGCGAAACGTTTTCCGAACTCTTCAAGCTCGCCGTTCCGATGGTGGTCTCACAGGGTACTTTCGCCGTGATGATTTTTACCGATCGGCTATTTATGTCGATGATCGATCCTACGCACATGGCCGCTGCGCTTGGCGGGGGTGTGGCCTTGTTTTTTTCGTTTTGCTTCTTTTCAGGTCTGTTTGGTTACGCTAACGCACTTTCGGCTCAATATTTCGGTGCCCGAGAATTGTTCAAATGTTCGAAGGTAGTGAGTCAGGGGCTGATTATGACTGTCGCCTGCCTGCCGGTGCTCGCGTTTATCGCCTATTTTGTCACCGATCTTTTCGTCAGTATGGGGCATGAACCACAGCTTGCCGAGCTGGAGCGCACCTACTATCTCTGGTTAATGGTAGGCTCGCCAATCTCACTCGCTAAGGTGGTGTTTTCGTCTTACTTTGCAGGGATTGGTCGCACCAAGCTCGTTATGATTTGCGACCTCTGTGGCCTCGTCCTCAATGTTCCACTTTGCTATGTCATGGTCTTCGGTATTGCCGGTTTCCCTGAGATGGGAATAACCGGCGCTGCTCTGTCCACAATACTGTCGACATTATTCGCGCTTGTGCTGTTCATCAGCTGTTTTTTTGCCAAAGAGCATCGACAAACATTTCGCGTGATGGAGTCTTTTGTCTTCGATTTGGGAATCATGCGCCGCTTCGTTCGCCTGGGTCTACCGGCGGGCACAGAGCTTTTTCTCAATGTAGCGGCATTCAACCTGTTTCTTCTTATGTTTCAGAGTTACGGCATTACCGAAGCAGCCTCGGCCGCCATCGTGTTCAATTGGGATATTCTCTGTTTCGTCCCAATGATCGGATTAAATATTGGCGTGGTTAGCCTGATCGGCCGGTTCGTCGGGGCACGAGATATGAATCGAACGAACCAGGTCATTTTCGCGGCCTTCGTGATGGCGCTTGGCTACTCGGGAATAATTGCACTCATTTATAGCGTATTTCGTTTTCAATTGGTGAGTGTGTTCGAGCCGCCCGAAGGGGATTTCGGCGACATCCTCGCACTTGCGGGTTACATGATGATCGGTCTGTCGAGCTATGTGATGGCCGATGCGACGATACAGGTAACCGGCGGCGTCCTGCGCGGCGCGGGGGACACAAAATGGCTAATGTATGCGTCGACAACGACGCATTGGGTTGCACTTGGGGCGCAGTACTACGTTATTAAGGTTGCAGAATGGGGGCCTCGGGCGTCGTGGGTTGCGTTCGTTACTATGTTATTCGCAATCGCTTTGCTGTTTTCGTGGCGTCTTTGGAAGGGCCGGTGGCGCGAGGAGGAACGACTACTCGCGGTAATGGCGGAGTGAGCAGAGTAAGCAAAGTAGGCAGAGCGAGCGAGTAAGAAAGGCCGGTTATACCATCGTGCGCCCCTGGCACAGGTTTGAATTTCTGCTAATCTAGTTTCCACTTTAAACAAGCAGACAGAGCGAAACACAGTTAATAAGCAAACCACTTCCGCTCAGTCTCGAGAATGAGTCTGTTAAGAGGGATAAAGATAATGGCTCGCAACGTAACCACATTACTGCTATTGCTCACCCTTCCCTGGTTCGCTTCGGCCCAAACGGGTCTGCCCGAAGGGGCAGGGCGCGACTTGGTTTTAGCGCATTGCACGAGTTGCCATGGCACCGCGCAGATTGAGCGCTCGGCGGGTTTTGGAAGCGCCGCCGAATGGCAAGGGCTTTTTTCAACGATGATTAAATTGCCCGGGGCTCAGTCTGAGACGATAGCAAATTATTTGGCTGAACATTTCCCTGAAGACGCGAGTAGGCGTCCGACACTTATTGCCGGCGATACTCAGATCGACATAATTGAATGGATGGTACCGACACTCGGACAGCGGTCGCGAGACCCAGTCGAGGCGAAAGACGGCTCGATTTGGTGGACCGGTATGTGGGCAAGCCTAGCCGGGAGGCTTGATCCAGAGACGGGTGAAATGGAGGAGTTTCTCCTGCCGCCTACGGCACGTCCCCACACTGTGGTGCCGGCCGACGATGGCAGTATTTGGTATACCGGAAATAGTAACGCGACGATAGGGCGTCTCGACCCCGAAACCGGGCTTGTGACTGAGTTTAGAACCAAAGCACGCGACCCGCATTCAGCGACGTTTCACCCTAACGGCAATCTTTATTTTACCGCCCAGGGGGCTGCCATGCTCGGGCGTGTTGATCCCCGTAGCGGCAAGGTGACCGAAATTGATACCGAGCCGAGACCTTACGGCATCCAGGTCGCGCCCGATGGCATGGTTTGGGTCGCGTATAACGGTACCAATAAGCTTGGACGTTTAGATCCAGACACCCTCGAGATCACCTATTTCGATGTTCCGGATGCCCGCACGCGCATTCGTCGCCTCGATATCGACAGTAAAGGGGATGTTTGGTTTGTGAATTCAACGCTTGGGAAGATTGGTAGGCTTGATCCTAAGACAGGGAGCATCAAGCAATGGGACTCTCCCAGCGGCGGAAGTTCACACCCCTATGCACTTGCGGTTATCGACGATGTCATTTGGTATAACGAATCGGGCATGCGCCCTGATGCGCTCGTAAGGTTTGATCCAGAAGCAGAGCGATTTCAGAGTTGGGCGATCCCCTCCGGTGTTGGCATCGTGCGAAACGTTTGGGTTACCGAAGCGGGCGACTTATTGATCCATCAAACGAGCTCGAACCGAATCGGGTTGGTGAAGATAAAGTAGAGAGGGCAGATGGGTCAGCCAGAGTGGGTAAATTCGAAGGATTTTTTGTGAGGCTAATCGAAAGGAGTTGCGAACAAATGCTGCAGAGTAGGGCGAGCAACCGATCGCCGCAGACCCGCGTTGCGCCTAGGCGGGGCATGATTGCGCTCATGCTTTTTGCGCTTTTGTCGGCCTGTGCGTCGAGGCAGCAGATCGAGTGGCCACCGGAGTTGCCGGATCGCGCTTTCTTCGAGGCAGCCTATTCTGCCGATGCGGCGAATCAATTGCTGCAGACGCGCGAGGAATATCTTGGATGGATCAAGAGTTTTTACAGAGGGACAGTGCTCTATCCAACGGGATGGTTCGATGTGCAAGAGCGCGTGCTAGCCACCTCTGCGCCTGAGAATGTCGACGTGTTGGTGCTTCAAATTGAGGAGATGGGGCGCCTCATCGCGGCAGAGTGGGCCAAAGAGAACAGTGCCCGCGCCATTGATAATCGCCTGTTAGCACTGTGGGGGGCAACGCTGCAGTCGGCAACGCCTGGCGAGCAACGCCTCGAAGTGTTTAATCTGGTAGGCAATGACGTTCGGCGCCTGTTGAGCCGCGAACTCGATAAAGCGTCAATCGCCGATTCGCGCTATGACGAGCTCTTGGGTCTGGATTTATTTGGCGATTTCTAGCAGCACGACTAAGGATTTTCGATGACTGAAGAGTGCAGCGCCGTATTAAAAGAGGTGCAGGATTGGGTGAGTGACTTTGTTGTCGGCCACAATCTTTGTCCCTTCGCGGGTAAAGAGCTGCGGGCGGGGCGAGTCCGATTTGTTGAGACGCACGCTAGGGACATCGAAGCGCTTTTGTATAGCCTTAGTGACGAGTTGGCATTGCTTCAAGCCGACTCGCGCATCGAGACCACGCTCCTCGTCCATCCCCATGTGCTTAAAAGCTTCGCTGCGTATAACGATTTTCTAGATCTTGCTGACGAACTTATCGTGAGCATGGCACTCGATGGCGTGTTGCAGGTCGCGAGCTTTCATCCGGACTATCGTTTTGCCGGTACCGTGGCGTCTGCCCCCGAAAATCTGACGAATCGCTCTCCCTCACCTCTGTTGCATCTACTGAGAGAGAAGTCGATTGAGGTCGCGGCTGCGTCGCACCCCGATATTGGCGCGATTCCTCAGCGCAATATCGAGTATCTGAACGATTTAATACAACCGCGTTAACAGGGTTTTACAAGAGCGTTAAAGAGACGGTTTGCCGTTTGCCTTCTTCTTAGCTTTACCCGCTGCTTTGGTTTTCTTCGCCTTCGAGCTAGCCGTTTTCGCTTTTGCCTTTGCAGCGGCTTTCTCGCGTTCACGCTCACGTGCTTTTACGCCAGGCTTGGCTTTCTTAACCGGTTTATCGCCGGCATCGCGCTTGGATTTTGAGCCTTTGCCTGGTTTTTCATCGTCGAATACACGGCCGCGGTCATCGCTTGTGCGGCGGGCCGGCGAACGCTTCGATGGCGCCTTAGGTGCTTCTCCCTCGCGGCTAATATTTAGCGTCTGACCGGCAACCCAGACTTTTTTGAGACCAGCATAGATGTCGTCGGGCATATCGGCAGGAAGATCAATCGTGCTGTGATCATCAAAAATATTGATGCGGCCAATATTCTGCGCATCGATATTGGCTTCATTGGCGATCGCACCAACTATGTTACCTGGCATCACTTTGTGTATGTGACCCACCTCTATACGGAAGCGCTGCATGCCTTTTTCAGGGGGTGCGTCTTTGCGGGGGCGCTGCGGCCTGTCCGAGCGCTCCGAACCTTTGCCACGGTCGCGAGTGCGAGGCTGATCATTGCCGCGTGCTTCCCATGCTTTGTCGGCGCGTGGCACGGGCTTGTGCTGAAGCAGAAGGGGCGAGTCGCCCTGCACGAGTTTGGCCAGCGCCGACGCAATCTCGATGGCGGGTACATTGTGCTCGTTCTGATACTGCTCGACGAGATGTTTAAAAAGGCCGAGGTCTTCGGTGGCGAGCGTGTCGGAAATGGCCTGTTTAAACTGAGCGATTCGCTTATCGTTAATCAACTCTGTCGACGGCAACTCCATCAATTCGATTTTCTTGCTGGTTGCGCGTTCGATGGCATTGAGCATGCGGCGCTCACGCGGGGCTACGAATAGAATCGCATCGCCCTCGCGTCCCGCTCGGCCCGTTCGGCCAATGCGATGGATATAGGCTTCGGTGTCGTGGGGTATGTCGTAGTTAACAACGTGACTTATGCGCTCAACATCGAGACCGCGGGCAGCGACATCGGTTGCAACAATGATGTCTACTTTGCCTTTCTTTAATTGGTCGATCGTGCGTTCACGCTGAGCCTGCGGAATGTCGCCATTGAGTGCACTTGCCGTGAAACCGCGTGCGGAGAGTTTTTCTGCAACCTCGACAGTGGCTATTCGGGTGCGTACAAAAATGATCATGCCGTCGAAGGTTTCGGCTTCGAGTATTCGAGTTAGGGCATCCAGTTTATGCATGCCGCTGACGGGCCAGAAACGTTGGCGAATGAGATTGGCCGTCGCCGTCTTCATTTTAATCGTAATCTGAGCAGGGTCACTCAGGTGCGCCGTTGCAATGCGCCTGACTTGCGTTGGCATTGTTGCAGAGAAGAGAGCTATCTGCCGTGTTTTGGGGGTTTGTTCGAGAATCCACTCAACATCGTCGATGAAGCCCATACGGAGCATTTCGTCGGCTTCGTCTAGAACGAGGGTTTTGAGTCCGTCGAGGTTGAGAGTCCCCTTGCGAATATGGTCCATTACCCGGCCGGGTGTACCCACTACGGCATGCACGCCACGTTTTAATGAGCGAATTTGGCCACCGTACTCTTGGCCGCCGTAGATCGGCAAGACGCTAAAGCCTTTGATGTGTTTCGCGTATTTGTGAAAAGCCTCGGCGACCTGAATAGCAAGCTCGCGCGTCGGCGCGAGAACAAGGATCTGCGGGTCGCGCTGGTTTATATCGATATTAGACAACGCGGGCAGAGCAAAAGCAGCAGTTTTCCCTGTCCCCGTTTGTGCTTGGCCGAGTACATCACGGCCGCTGAGAAGTAGGGGAATCGTTTCCGCTTGGATAGGCGACGGAGTTTCGTAACCAACGTCATTCAGCGCCTGTAAAATGGGCGCCGAGAGGGCTAGTTGCTGAAATGTTAGTTGTTCTGACTCCGACATGATAATCCTTGCTGCCACAGTCGTGGCCAAAAAATTGAGTGCGGAGTCTACGCGAAAAGCGTGGCTATGTATGCCTCTGTTTTTCCTTCTCTTCTTATTAAGGCATCCTTTTGCCTCGATTTCTAGGAATGTTGGGTTTAAATATCCATGGCGCGATCGATGTCACTGTCTAACGACGGCGGTTTGGTGAGAAGAGAGACATTGACGAAGAGGAACAGAGAGACGACAAACGAGAGGAGGCCGCCGCTCACGCCGTAGGGCAGAGCTATGCCTGTGAGCTGTACACCGAAATTAATTATAAGCGCCGAAACAATCGCGGTAACGGCGCCAGGGACGGTCGCGCCTTTCCAGTTTAGGCCGAGTGCGACCACCGGAAAGAGTGATGCCGCAAAGGTTGCCCATCCAAAAGCGCCGAGGAGCGCGACAAGTGTCGCATCCGCATAGTAGGAATAAAGGGCAAACAGCGCGGCCACGATGGCGAGTATCACGGTGACGATGCGCGCCCAGAGCAACTCGTTGTTGATGCTTTTCCCACGAATAGCTTTGGGAATGTCGTGAATTATTGCCGCAGTGCCGATGTTAAGAAAGGCGTCTGACGTTGACATAATAGCAGCGAAGAGGCCGGCAAACACGATGCCTGCTAAAAGCGGGCTGGTAAAGACAGAGAGGAAGACCGACGCGGCGTCGTCTGGCAGAGTCAGTGGCGGGATCACACCATCGATTACTGTCGCGCGCATGATGATGCCAATCGACACCCAAAGTAGAGCAGCGAGCACATAGCCTAGAATCGACAGAGGAAAAATGTGCCGGTTGTCCGAGATTTTGCGATTCATCATCATCTTGGTAACCAGATGCGGTTGCCCTGCGAGGCCGAGGCCAAAAACGAAGAACCAGCCAAGCGATGCCATGATGCCTGCCGATCCCCACGGCATAATCGCCTCCGAATCGTCTTTCAGAATAATCGAGGTGGCCTCTGTCATCCCGCCTTCGAAAACAGACATCGCGGTAAGGAGGATCAAAACGCCGGCGATCATCATAATGCCACCTTGAACGACGTCGGTATAAACTGAGGCTATGATCCCGCCGGTTACGCAGTAGAAAATAAGCACAGCCGAAGAAATCGCCACGCAGGCAACTAGGCTGATGTCGGCGAACATCGCTGTGCCCGATAGAATCGCCTGCATCACAACCGCCATCGCGAGAATCTGAGTGGCCAGATAGCCCATAACGCCTAGCACGATGGTTATGGCGACGAGCAGGCGAACGGCCTCGCTACCATAGCGCGCTGCGAGCACATCGGGCAGGGAAATACAGTTTCGTAGTTCGGCAATCATTCGAATGCGCTTGGATACCATGAAAAAGCCCAACGCATAGCCGGCCGTCGAGATGGTAATCATCCAAAAAGAACTGACGCCAATGGAGTAGACCAACCCGGGCCCGCCGACGAAGCCGAAGCCGCTCAGCGTCGAAGAGAACAGTGCGAGTGAGATGACAATAGGGCCTAGACCGCGGCCTGCGACGAAAAAGTCGCTGGCGTCAGTGGTTCGCCGCATTGCCCATAGACCGGTGATGACACAAAACACCATATAGAGAGCTACGGCTGCGAGTATTATTTCCTGTCTGTAGGCTTCCACTAGCGCGTATCCTCGGGGCTGTTTTCAGTGTCGCGCCCTTCGGCAACAGACTCGGCGACAAGCCGTTCGAATTCGGCTTGATCTTCGTCGGTATAGATAAATTGGCGAAAGCCTAGTGTGTAAATGAAAACGAGCGGAATGCCACCAAGCCAAACGCCATACATCGCCCACGCCGTAGCGGCAGGGAAGCCCATAAAGTAGCTTGTCTCACCAGTCGCTATAAAATTCAGATGACTCGCCACCATGCGCCAAAGAATAAACAGGCTAAAAACTAGCGTCGCGATCATGTAGGCACGCAGTCGCGGCGTGCGATGCCGTTCGCTCACGCCTAGCGTCGCAAATGCGACGATAAGTGAGAGTAGAAGTGCTTGGAAGGCATAGCCCAGAGAGCCGATAGTTTCGAGTCGCGCGAGCCCGTCGCCGCCGATGCGCATTCCTGAGAACACGGGGTGGGCAGCGCCGCCGGCATTGGCAACCGGCTCGGCCGTTAGGATCAAGAGTAAAATTACGGTCATTGTCGTGCAGATAGCGGCGATGACGTAGATAAGCTGTCGGCCCATTTGGCGGCTCCGGCTCACTGTCTAAGTGAGATTCTGATTCATACCCGCCTAACACAAGCGATGCCCCATCGTTTGAAGGTCGCGGCGGTGAGGAATCGAGCATAAAGCGCGCCTCTCACTTAGTCTAGGGGCAGTGTGCTCGACCGAAGAATTGGCAGGCGCAATCGCTCGCAGCTTTTCTTACGACACCTCTTTTCGCTCTTCTGCAGCTATCCCTCAGCTCCTCGCAATCTTGACAAGTTGGTTCCTGTAGGTCATTTTCCGACGACTAAGCTAAAAGCTCTCAAAAAGAGTTAAGAAAGTTTAAGAAAAGGTTGAGGTATTAGATTTAAGCCAAACCCAACTGCGTGCTTCGAGTTATTAGGGTCTGCAAACCCAATAGTTAGCCGTTACATAAATTCAACGAGGTGAGAGATGAAGACCAATACATTTTTAACAAAAACAACGCGGACAATGCAGTCGGGGTTTGCGCGCAAGGCGGGCCTTGCCTCGCTCGCGCTATGTTTGTTGTCAGGTGCCGCTGTCGCTCAGCGCGGTGCGGTGCAGCCGCCAGAACATGCGAACCAGGAACCGGTCAACCACCTGCCTAACCCCTATGAAACACAGCGCGACTTTGGCGTGTTACCCGATGGTCGCAGCTGGGGCTCGGTGAGCGCTGTTAATATCGATATCGACGGAATCCATGTTTGGGCTGGTGACCGCTGTGGCTCAAATTCCTGCGCGACATCAAACGTCGATCCTATTGTGAAGCTCGACCCGCAGGGCAACGTGGTGCAGAGTTTTGGCGCCAACCTCATCATATGGCCTCACGGCATGGATGTAGATGCTGATGGCAACGTGTGGGTGGTTGATGCACGCGCCGCAACAGCAAGAGAGCTTGAAGAGAACCCTGCGGCGGCTGGTAAGGGGCATACTGTTCTTAAGTTTAGCCCGAACGGTGAGTTACTTATGACTCTCGGAACGGGTGGAGAAGCAGGCGATCCGCCGACGCATTTCGACGCGCCTAATGATGTGCTTATCGCGCCGAACGGCAATATTTTCGTGGCTGATACGCACGGTGCACAGTTCCAAGACGAAGCAGGACCCACTGCTAAGAGCCGAATATCTATTTTCGCTCCGGATGGTAGCTTCATTAAATCCTTCGGTGAGTGGGGCTTCGAAGATGGCCAATTCCGCTCGCCGCATTCTCTCGCAATGGATTCTCAGGGCCGACTCTTCGTCGCTGACCGCGGCAATAATCGCATTCAGATATTCGACCAAGACGGCAACCATCAAGACACGTGGTATCAGTTTAGCCGCATCAGTGGCCTGTTTATCGATAAGTCGACAGATATGCTTTACGCAATCGACTCTGAGTCTGATCCTAACTACAACCCAGGCGGTTGGCGTAAAGGTCTTCGCGTAGGTAGCGCGAAGACAGGTGAAGTCATGTACTTCATTCCGGAGCACGTTTCGGAGCGAGCCTCCGGTATGGGCGGCACTGGTTCGATGGGCGAAGGCGTGACGGTTGACCGAAACGGCGTGGTATACGCTGGCGAAGTCGGCCCGATTCAAGGTATGACTAAGTTTATTCCGCGCCTTATCCCCTAAGTCGAGATTGAACTTTACTGCGACCTTCAGGCTGAGGTCGCTCGACAAAGGGTCAACGTTGAGTTGGCCCTTTTTTCGTTGCCGATTCCGACTATAGCGGCTTAGGGCGCTTCGTCGAAACTTTGCAAAGTGAAGGAATAGGTTTTCGAGTCAGTGAGCTTAAATACGACATTGGTATAGGCAACTTCCCCATTTAATTCCAGTTCTGGAATCGATAGAGTGCCTGTTAAGGCGTCGAAAGTTGCCATATCTTCGAGTACTTTGTCGATGAATAATGTGTTCGAGGGGATCAGGGTAATAATCGCTTCGGGAGCGCTCTGGGTTAGCGCAAAATCTACCCAAGCTTGCCCGATAGCACCCGCGTTTAGGGCAACAGAGAGTTTTCCCGAATCAAATTTGCTTGAAGTGGATAGCGCGGTCATAGAAACGTTGACAAAGTCGGCGTCGGCGATTGTGTTGCCGCTAAGGGAAAGGATAGGTACGTCACTGAATGACATAGCGCCGGTGACATTAACCGTCTGCAGTGCGCCAACTGCATCGACTGCACTCATGCCTGTTCCGAGCACTTTGCCAAAAACCGTAAACCCGCCATTCTGTGAATCCAAGTTAGCACTGTTATCGCCGAGGTTGATAAACCATTGGCTCGTTGCGCTGTTGGGGTCACCGCTGACCTTCGCCATAGCAATCGTGCCGCGTGTGTTCGAACGATTGAACTCATTCACAATCGCAGGTCCAACGTTGATCTCTGAAATATCACCAAGTTCTGGGTTGTAAAAAAAACCGCCGCCCTGAACGACAAAATTAGTTACTTTTCTGTGGATAATTGTGTTTTCGTAGGCACCAGAGTTCACATAAGAAAGAAAGTTAGCGACAGTTACCGGCGCGATATCAGCATACATTTCGAGCACGAAGCTTCCGGTGTCGGTGTCGACGCGAACTATCTCTGAAGCCAATGCCCCTTGAGCGAGGGTCGATATGACAACTACGACTGCCAGCTTTTTTCTCAAGCTGCAGTTTGTGAGTGCTTTAACGAATCTTGAAGGGTATCTGAGGTGAAGAAACGAGCGGAACGACATTTCTGATTTCCTTAAATGCAGTTAGCAAGAGTGATAAATGGGTGAATCTGATGCACCTGGCTAGCGTAGGAATTTTACAGCAGTGCGCTGAGCAAATTGTAACCGGAGTCACACTGATCAGCTATTGCCGAAAGAGCGTAGACTCAGGGTCATGTCAGTAAATTAGAAGAGGGTGCATGGAGCACGGTGTAAGAAGAGTACTTCGCGTTGTCTTGGGCGGTTTGTTAGGCCTTGGTATTGTCTTGATTCTAACGCTCGTGCTGCCAACGCCGCAGGGCCCCGAATCGAGTGCATCCCCGCGCTCTGGCTTCTTAGTTCAAGATGCCTCTGAAGACTTCTCCCTCGCGCGACTTCAAAATCAATTTCTATTCGCCGATCTTGATGCGCAGCAGTCGGCGGTCGCTGAGGCGCGTCTGCTCGGCGAGGTGGACGCCGACTTCGCACAATTTTATGCCAGCCTTTCAGGTGACGAACAGCGAAAGGTTGCGATTCGTCGTGCGCTCGTTCAGGCTCATCGCGAATTAACTGATTTTAGGTTGGCGCAGAGCATGGGTGTAATGAGTAGCAGACAAAGGGCGTATAAACCGGCTGCAAATTATGTGCTGTCGCGCCTTCGGCCCACACTCAGTCAAACCGAAATCACCGAACTCGAGACGCTTATGCGGCGCAACGCATGGGAGAAATTTAAGCCAAGCTATCGTGGGCAAGTCGAAATATTCGCGCGTCAGAATGGACTGGATTTTGCTGCGGGTGAGATCGATCATCTCGTTGCAACCCACTTTGAGAGCAGCTATGCACTGCTCAATCCACATGCTCTTGAAGAAACCTCGCAGCAAGCGCGGTTAAGCTTGCAGCGCGAGGCGTTGGAAGTAACACGGCGTGAACTGGGCGAAAATATTCCGCCTGCACAGCGCGCTGTGGCGGATAAATTCATCGACGCTCAACTGGCGGAGTTTGAGAGTCTGGCTGCACGGCTGGAGTGAGGTTTAATTTACGTCGCCGAGAAAGGCGAAACGAGGTACCAAACGTCCCTCAATCGTTATGTCTTCAAAAAACATTTGATAGGGCCTCACCCATAGCCCCTGTGCCCCATACAGCGCGCGATACAAAACCAGAGGCTCCTGCGTCTCGCTGTGGTGCACGAAGTCGATTACCTCGTAAAACTGTCCCTTATAATGTTGGTATCTACCGCGCTGTATTGAGGGGATAGTGATTTCTGGTTTGTCGCTGTTACTCTGCTTGCTCATAGCTTGCCTTCTGTAAATGCTACTAGTTCTTATTGACGCTCCTGTCTTGAGGGTGGAGACCCAACAGTCGCTTCGAATGGTGGTCCACGCCGATCACTGTCATTTACATGTGGCGGCCCAGAAGGCCGTCTGGAGTTGTTATTGAGCGCCGGTGGCCTGCCATCGCGAGGTCCACGGCGATTAATAAATTCTACCGCGTTGCGGCGCTCCTTGGCGCTTAACTCGCTTAAGGTCTCAACTGCCTGTAGATGAGACAGGCGTTGGTAATCGTTTGCAGCGTCTCTCAGTTCGGCCAAAGCCGCGACGAGCGCCTCTTCATCAAAAGGATCTTGGGTCATGACTCTGTTCGATTCACTCTGTGCTTCAAACAATCGTATGCGCGCCGCGCGCCCCTGCATTCCTCGTTCTCTGAGGCCGGCGCGGAGCTCTTCTTGACGCTCGGGTGTGAGGTCGCGAATGAGCCAGCTGATATTCGGTGGTAAGGGTCTCCCGATGCTCGCCTCACTGTTGATTAGATAGAAACGATAAGCGACGCCGCCGACTAAGAAAAGATTGATCGCGATCGAAATAAGCAACGCGACGATAAGGCCGCGACGTCTATTGAGCTGTGTCATCTGATTTCGCCCTCGTTTTCTTCGATTATTTCACCTTGGGTTGATATGTCCAAAAAAGACAACATAACGAGTTCGTCGTCCCACGATCCGAAGTTTGGTTCGCTTGTCGGGGTTAGGCCAAAATTGAAAAAATTGCCGATCACAATGCCGAGAACGAGCGGACAGGCGGCGGCGAAAATCGGACGCCAAAGACGCTGGTGCTGTGGGTTGAGCCAATCGATCAGCGCATCGATGCTTCGCATGAAACCGTCAGATGCTGCGAGCTCTTTGCGGGGTGTCTGGGCATCCTGAGGGGGAAGCGATTGGTTTAGTATTCGCGATTCGATGCGCTCGTAGAGCGCTCTGTCGTCCTGGCCGTCCATCGTGCTCGCTGCCGCGCGGGCGATCAGGGCGTCGAGGTCCTTGTCCCTGAGGGG
>JAFMKB010000038.1 GCA_017853205.1 Gammaproteobacteria bacterium | reverse complement strand
CAACCCTCGCTCAATAGTTTGACGAATCCACCAAGTGCTGTAGGTAGAGAATCGAAAGCCCAGTTCCGGGTTAAATTTGCTGACCGCATGAATCAAACCGAGATTTCCTTCCTCGACAAGATCGGCGAGGGCCAAACCTCGATGCATGTAGCGCTTTGCAATATTGACGACGAGCCTCAAATTGCTCTCGATTAACCTTCTTCTCCCCTCCTCGTCTCCCATCAACGCCTGACGCGCACAGTGACGCTCCTCTTCCGCATTAAGCAAAGCAGGCTTGCGTATTTGTTTGAGATACGTCGACAGAGAGTCATTCGCGTTTGGCGATATTGGATCATGGCGCTCAGCAGCGGCTGACTCAAGTTTAGTTATCGATTCTTTGGCGTTGATATGTGCTTTTATGATCTCACTCTCCTCTTTAAAACTCACGTTTTGCTCCCTTGGGCGACCTATACATGGAACCGACTCCTATTAGTTTTTATCTAGTTTTTAGTTATTCTTGATTAACTAGTCGCTAGTTTAGTCGCGTGCTGAAGCTCGCCAATAAAAGTATAGAAGCTATTGCCAGGAATGAGAGAAATAAACCAAAAAAACAAATCAAAAGTGTGACGCAGAAAGGGTTGACTTATGGTTTACAAAAACAGACTTATTCTCAATTAAGAACGCTAGGTAGACACAATAAACGCAAGGAATATTGCGGGGAATAGTCAATTAGAAGAAAGGCCAATGGCCTAAATATTTAATGCGAAGAAAGCCGAGAAAAGGCCTAGAGAGATCCTACCACTACTTAAGTTAAGCACTTAACTCTGGGGGAGGACCTTTGAGGAGAAGTGAAGAAAGAAAGTACTCGGTAACAAGTATGGGTTTCGAATTCAGAAAAAACCAACTGCGCCGACCCCAGCTTTGTTCATCAATTTTATTTATCTCAATGTCAGAGCGAGTCAGTCCTGCCTGATTAAATAGATACTCACCAAGCGGCTTCTCTCCCAATAGAACTAGCTGACCTAAATCATCACCCAGCGCATGCTCGGGTATCAACGTATGTGCAAGAACCCAAGGCTCGCCATTGCCTGACAGAATCACACGTCTTGACCAGAAAGGGTGATCAGGGGCAATTGGACCGAATCGCAACCTGAACTCCCTATCCGGGAGTGAAGTCCACAACTCGTCGATGACTTCAACCGAAAAGCCTCCAGCGCTCAATACTTTTAGCCTCGCCGTGAGCGAACCTGAATCCAGCAACCATTGGCTACAACTTAATGATGGCACCGCGTCTAGTTGATGCTGCGCCTTCCACTTTCCAGGTGTCTCACGAACAAGCAGATTAAGCGCAAACCAATCGGGTAACGCTTGAGGCTCTGTCAGAGATGGAGAATCGTTGAGAAGAGGACGTTTAGACACTTCAGACTACTATGGAAATCGAGAGTCACTAGTCTATCGCTCCTTCGCTATATAGTCGAACGCTCTTACTAGGTGCTTACTCGATACCTCACCCAAAATTCGCGTTTACTAGCGAGTCTGATATCGCTGCAAGGTTTTTATCACGACAGTGATGACTCGTCTATTCTCGGCACGGCCCTGCTCAGAATCATTGTTTGCTACAGGCTGCGATTCACCAAAACCTTTAGCAGTAACTCGGCTGGGAGAAATCCCAAATCGACCGACCAATTCAGCCATTACGGCCTCAGCCCTTCGCTGCGAAAGCTCTAAATTATAAGCATCAGTCCCGCGACTATCGGTGTGTCCTTCGAGTTCTACCACCCTGTCAGGATACTGTTCCATGAATCGCGCCACGCTCTCTATTTCTGACAAGTATTGCTCTTTAACTTCTGAACGATCGAAATCGAATTTCACCAAGAGCTCTACACGCGCAATCTCCTCGATTGCTATCGGGCAACCCTCTTTATCGACCGCATAGCTTCTCGGCGTATCGCTACAAAGGTCATTCGCATCGGACACGCCATCTCCATCAGCATCCACATTCTCTAGCGGCACTTCCTGCACTCTCTCCCTTGGAGGTTCTTTGGCTGACGACTTACTTTTACCAGAACCACCAAAGCGATAAACAAGTGTAGTATCGATGCCAAAGTCTTGATCTTCGAAGTCACGCCCAAGGGCGTAGTAGTTCCTTATCGATGTTCGCCAGGTCCAACGCTCGTTCAGCGGCAATCTAAGCCCGGCGCCGATATCCCAGATAGAATCGTTATCGCCATCGATATTGCTGCTACCCAAACCGCTCACGAGGAAAGGCCTAAACCGCCCAAGCGCGAAATCAAGGCCATAGAAGATATCAACCTTCCAAAGATCTTGATCTAATTCTCGCTTGGATTTTGTTTCAGGGTTTAGGTCCATCACGCTAAACTCTGCACTCAGTTCAGAGGTAAAGTCATAGCCAATGCCGATGACGTAGCCAAGGTCATTATCCAGACCCACCTCAGTATCGTAATTCATCTTTTGCAGACCCGGTGCCACATAAAACTGCCCTGCATCTGCGAGAGAAACAGTGGCGCCTAAACATGAAACTGTTATCGCCAGTGAGACTAGTGATTTCTTCATTGCTTGTTTTCCTAATTTGACTACTCTATTAACTTAGAGATTTGGCCTACACCTATATTGGAGCGTTTGAAAAGTACTACAGCCTAATTGCGCTACTGCTTTTCAAAATAACCCAAGTTACAAACGACCGAGCAAGAGTGAAAATTCTTTCATGCACTCAGCACACTCCGTCTATTTTCATGACAATACACTTAAATTATGGCAAGGTTGGGCGCTGAATCTGCGCTAGTACTGATTATGTCTAACTCTCATCACCCGAATTCATCCCTGTCTTGCATTGTCCAACTGCTTTGCTTTACATGCCGGTTTTTTGGCGTTGGCTACCCGAGAACTTCATACGTTCTACCCCAGATCGGTCCCACTGCAAGCCTCCGCCGGAGTGTTTATGACGAATTGGCGTAACGAGTTACAGCGCTTTCTCATACTGTTAGGAACCGCTGCGGTTATTGGTCTGATAATTGGAGAAATTTCTTTCACACTGGTAGTGGCGCTGGCCGGTTACAGCAGCTACAACCTATTGCAACTGCGACGCCTCACTAAGTGGGTAGCTAAGGATTCACATAAAAGCGATACCCAACCACCCGAGGGCACAGGGATATGGGGATCTATTTTCGACAGCATCTACCGCCTTCAGAAACAGGAACGACTCGCGAGCGACTACCTAAAAAACATTCTAGACAAGGCCCAAGAGTCCTCTGCAGCACTAGAGATGGCTGTAGTGATGATCAATAAGCAAGGGACGTTGGATTGGTGGAACCGAGCCACCGAAGAACTGCTGGGCATTCGCTATCCCAATGACCGTAATCAAGCAGTAACCAATCTAATACGTGACCCACGCTTTGCTGATTACTTTCATAAAGAAAAATACAGTCAGACATTACGTATAGAAGCCCCCGGTGTTAGTGGGCGAACACTCGAGTTTCAGATCACCCTATTTGGAGAGCATGAAAAATTGATGCTAGTGAGAGATGTGACCCAACTGCATCGGCTCGAATCTATGCGCCGCGACTTCGTAGGTAACGTTTCGCATGAACTAGGCACCCCAATTACTGTCATTAAAGGCTACCTTGAAACAATCGCCGATAATCTTGACTCTTTCGACTCGCGCTGGCACAAGCCAATCGAGCAGATGCGTTCGCAATCACAAAGAATGGAAAATATCGTTCGGGATCTACTCGTTCTCAGCGCTATCGAAACGCGCGCGGCGCCCAGAGCACAGGAAAAGGTTGATCTAGGGGAACTCGCGAGGGAAATCGAGGCACACACAGAGGAAGTCATGCAAGAGAAGCAGCATCGCTTCTTAGTCGACTGCCCTGATGAGATTATTCTCTTGGGTCAACGCTCTGAGCTTTACAGTGCCTTATCAAATCTAGTGATTAATGCGGCGAAGTATACTCCTCCGAAAGGACGCATCCAGCTACGTGCTGCACTCGGTCCGAAAGGGGTTTCTATTGCCGTGGAGGACAATGGGTTGGGGATTGAGTCGCATCATATTCCGCGGCTCACCGAGCGCTTCTATCGAGTCGATCCCAGCCGATCAGCAGAGTCTGGCGGAACGGGGCTTGGGCTCGCTATCGTCAAACATATCCTCGCCAGACATGACTCAGAATTGGCTATCGAAAGCTCACCTACGAAGGGTAGTATTTTTAGCTTTCACATCCCCAAAGAGCGGGTGCTAAGTTAGTCTTCGAGCTGCTCTTCCACATCGGATAATTTTTCATGACGAACATCCATTCCTTTAACCAGGTAAATCACGTGCTCTGCTACGTTCTTCGCATGGTCTCCAATACGTTCAAGTGCGCGCAGCGCCCAAAGCATATTCAGCACTCGACTAATGCTGCGCGGATCCTCCATCATGTACGTAATAAGCGAACGCATGACGCTGGCATAAACCTTGTCAACAGCGACATCGTCACGCACAACTTCTAAGGCGGCATCTGCGTCGTAGCGCGCGAACGCATCGAGTGATCCACTAACCATACGCGTAACGCTATCCGCAAGATGCCGGAATTCCACTAGCCCTTGACTGAATTCGCCTTCTTCACTCAACTTGATGGCCATGCGCGCAATTTTCGCCGACTCGTCTCCGACTCTTTCAAGGTCGCGTACAGTTTTTATGATCGCGAGCACAAGTCGAAGGTCGCTTGCCGCCGGATGACGTCGGGCGAGAATAAGGCTGCACTCTTCATCGATATTCACTTCCATCGAATCGATGCGGTCTTCAACTGTCAGCACCTGCGCGGCTAAACCTGTATCACCTTCCAACAGAGATTTCATTGCGTCGGCGATCTGACGTTCTATCACGCCGCCCATCTCGAGCATATTGTTCTTAATTTCTTCAAGTTCGAGATTGAACTGCTTGGAGATATGGTGCCCGTGAGCTTCAATATTTGAAATCATTTTGCATCCTTAGAATCTAACGAGTTTGCAATCAACTTTCTTAATCCTTCTAGCCGTTCGAAAGCGTGGCTTAGCCGTAACGACCAGTAATATAATCTTCGGTCTGCTTTTTCGCAGGATTCGTGAATATAGTATCGGTCGCATCGAACTCAACCATATCACCCATATACATAAATGCAGTGAAATCCGAAACCCTCGCAGCTTGCTGCATATTATGAGTTACGATAACGATCGTATAATCGCGTTTGAGTTCATGAATCAATTCTTCGATCTTCAACGTCGAAATTGGATCGAGCGCCGATGCTGGTTCATCGAGCAACAATACTTCAGGTTCGACAGCAATAGTACGGGCTATCACTAGGCGCTGCTGCTGACCACCCGACATTCCGAGCGCACTGTCGTGCAGGCGATCCTTCACCTCGTCCCACAGTGCTGCCGCTCTCAAGGATTTTTCAACAACCTCATCGAGGACACGCTTCGAGTTAATGCCTTGAATGCGTAGCCCATAAGCCACATTTTCGTATATCGATTTTGGAAAAGGATTAGGCTTCTGGAACACCATCCCAACCCGCCTACGCAGATCAGCTACATCAATATGCTTAGAATAAATGTCTTCCCCATCGATCTCGATAGATCCTTCGATCACACAGTCATCGACAAGGTCATTCATTCTGTTAAGACAGCGTAGGAGACTGGATTTGCCGCAGCCGCTGGGGCCGATGAACGCAGTGACACGCTGTTTGGGTATTTTCAAATCGATGCCATTTAGCGCCCGCTTGTCCTTCGCGTAGTATAGATTTAATCCCGAAACATCGATGCAACTCTCTAATCCTTCAGGCGTCTCCGCGCTGGCACCGAGCACTGAACTGACATCTACTTTTCTCATGACTTTGTTCTCATTTTTACAATTGAACGCAGGATTAGAACCAAACGTTGTCAAGGCAACGACGTCGCCGCTTTCTATACTTCTAAAGATTTAAACTTTTCGCGCAGTCGATTACGCAGCGCCACGGCACTCAGATTTAGTCCTGCAATAACGATCACAAGTAACAGCGCCGTGGCAAAAACAAGGGGCCTTGCCGCCTCGATGTTTGGACTTTGAAAGCCGACATCGTAAATGTGAAATCCTAAGTGCATAAATTTTTGGTCGAGGTGCAAATACGGATAGTTTCCATCAAGTGGGAGCGATGGCGCGAGTTTGACTACACCGACAAGCATCAGGGGCGCAACCTCACCGGCTGCACGTGCTACAGCGAGGATTAGGCCCGTCATCATCGCAGGGCTTGCCATTGGCAGTACAACACGCCACAGAGTTTCGAACTTAGTCGCACCAAGCGCGAGGCTTCCTTCACGCACGCTGCGTGGGATTCGCGCAAGCCCTTCCTCTGTGGCGACAATCACCACCGGCACGGTGAGCAGTGCGAGCGTTAGAGATGCCCAGAGCAAGCCCGGTGTGCCGAAAGTCGGCGCCGGCAGAGCCTCGGGATAGAAGAGTTGATCGACTTCGGCCCCTATTATGTAAATGAAGAAGCCGAGCCCGAACACGCCGTAAACAATTGAAGGAACACCGGCGAGATTGTTAACAGCAATACGTATAGCGCGAGTAACAAACCCTTGTCTCGCGTATTCCCTTAGATAAACAGCGGCAACGACGCCAAATGGCGTGACAAAAACTGACATTAAAAGCACCATCATCACAGTGCCGAAAATAGCCGGGAAAATTCCACCCTCGGTGTTAGCCTCTCGCGGCTCATCAGTCAGAAACTCGCCCAGTTTGGCGAAATAAATAAATAGCTTATCCAACAAACCCATCTGATTAGGCTTGTAGGCACGAACAATGTCAGCCAATTCGATATCCACTTCCGCGCCATTCGCCGCGAGGAACAACGCAGAATCTCGCTCGATTGCCTTATTCAACACAACCAGGTCCTGCTGCAAGAGCGCATAGTCTGCGCCTAGTTCCTCACGTTGTTGAGCGAAGGTCGCTTCAGTTTCTGCATCAAACTCACCCTTCAATTCAAGCCCGCGCTGACGCAGTCGAAGACGTTCGAGCGCGTAGTTAACTTCGCCAATCTCGATTTTTTCTATTCGATAGATCTCATCATGAATGTTGAGGGCTCGGCTCAGACGCTGCTCAAATTCGACCCATAGCGCTTCTTCCTCCGCCGCAGCGGCGACAACGCTTTCCCCAGTTTCTCTTACATCAGTGAGAAAACCATAAAAATTTCCCCACTCACGACGTTCAAGCGCAACCACATCAGCTGGGTAACTGATATTGGAAAGATAGCTGCTAAGAAGCCAAGCAAAATCTGCTCCAGTCACATCTCTATTGCCGAGTTTGACGAGTTCGCGATCGTAATACGGAATCGATTCGTCTACAGGGATTCCAGATGACGCGATCTGAATACTCGATACGCTTTCTGTTTCTACCCTTTCCCCGAGCACTTCTGTGGACATCACAGAGCCAAAAGAAACTGGTGGCGCATAGTTCGCCTGCATAACGTCAGCTGGCCAAAAATGTGCCATACCACGAACAGCCAGAAGCCCCAGCAAACCGACAACCATAAGAATACTTATCGCCACGGCACCCGCATTGAGCCAAACGAAAGGCGTTCCTGAGCTAAACCATTTTGCCGCGCTAATTTTCATATCGTGCTGTACTTATCGCGTAGGCGCTGTCGGATAACCTCAGCGACTGTATTAAACATAAAGGTGAACATGAACAGCACGAGCGCCGCTAAGAACAAAATGCGGTAATGCGTGCTGTCAACCTCAGATTCAGGAATTTCGACGGCGATGTTGGCAGCTAGCGTGCGCATTCCTTCGAAAATATTTATGTCCATAATCGGTGTGTTGCCCGTAGCCATCAACACAATCATCGTCTCACCTACAGCACGCCCCATACCGATCATCAACGCGCTAAAAATCCCTGGGCTCGCTGTTGGTAAGACAACTCGATACAGACTCTGCCAAGGGGTAGCGCCGAGGGCTAACGATCCGTAAGTCAGGTGTTTTGGCACCGTGAAAATTGCATCCTCTGCGATCGAAAATATCGTTGGTATCACCGCGAACCCCATCGCGAATCCTACCACCATGGCATTACGCTGATCGTAGCTAATACCTAGTTCATTAGTGAGATAAAATCGCATGTCGCCACCGAATAAAAGCGCTTCGAGAGGTGTAGCAATAGCAAAAGAAAGCACAGTAAACGCAATTATCACAGGTACCAGTATCCCCGCCTCCCAGCCATCGGGTATACGATGCCTGAGATCGTTCGGCAGCTGCACCCAGACAAAACTCGCAAGCAAGATACTCGTTGGCAGCAAGACCAATACGGTGAAGATTCCGAGGAGGTTGTTCTCTACAAAAGGCGCGAGCCAGAGGCCAGCAAGAAAACCCAATACAACAGTTGGCAACGCTTCCATTAATTCAATGAGAGGCTTAACTTTGCGGCGCATCATTGGAGCCATGAAATAGCCGGTGAATATCGCACCACAAATTGCGAGCGGCGCGGCTAGCAACATGGCGTAGAAAGCAGCCTTTAGGGTGCCAAACGACAGAGGAACCAAACTGTATTTGGGCTCAAACTCATTCGATGCGGCAGAGGATTGCCATATAAAATCGGGCTCGCCATACCCTTCGTACCAAACGCGACTCCACAGCGCGGACCAGGAGACCTCAGGATGTTTATTCTCAACGTCCCAGAGCGTCATTTGTCCGTTCCTGGCCTCAATTAGAAGCGCATCACCGCGGGGCGAGATCGCAATAGCGCTAACGCCCTCGGCCGCCAACTCCCCAGTGAAAGCCTGTCGCCTTGCGGTAGTGTTAAATAAAGACACCGTGCCCTGCGAATCGACACTGACAAAACTTTTTCGACGCTGTTCTGGACTCAGCAAGACAACTGGCGACTCTGAATTTTCAAAGCTGCGAATTTTTTCAAGCGCAACGGTGTCATCTCGTCTGGTAAGAAACCACTGCGCTATCGCGCCTTGATCATCTGCCACTAGCAGCGAAATTCCCCCGAGCAGAAACGAGATGTCCGTCGGACTGGCACGGCCTTCTGTCAGCAATGCCCGTACTTCAAATTGCGGATTGGCAGCCGTGAAAACCGAGCGGAGATTGAGAAGGCGAGCCAGCCCTTCATCGTTGATAACAAACAGCCAGAAACGATCGCCGTCAATAAATAGTTGCTCACCGCCAAGAGTTAATCCGGTTAATTTTCTTTCTTCTATTTCGAACTCTGCACCGCCCCCGAGGTCGAACGCAGCGAAAAGACTTGTCTGTTTACTCGCTTTTAGCAAGCTCAGGTCACCGCCTTCGGCAGTTGCTGCGAGCACCATGTTTTCGCCAGAGGTACGAAGTGCAATCGATGCCAATGCTTTACCGTCGGCGAGCTTGTAGGACGCTTCTCCGAAAGGATAGTCGATTTTAGGGGTGAGAATGCGCCGATTGTCTAGCTCAGCGAAGCGCGTGTCGTAGGCATATCGGGCAATGACTGCTTCGCCAGTCGCCAATCCTAGCGCAAATAAACCCGATTGCTCTGAATCGAGGGAAAAACTGGTGATTCGCGCTTGTTCGGGAAGGTTTATCGGGATAGACGCTACGCTCTCACCGCTGCTCAGGTCAAAGAAACGCGCCACCCCATCGCTTCCCAACCTCATTGCCATTTCGGATTGCTCTTCGATCGCTAAGTGCAGACTCTCTGAGGAATCCTCCAGTGCATAGGATGACCACTGCTCGACCTTAGCTCCGGCAAAAAGTGGCACGACCTCGTAAAACAAGTAAGCAAAGATGAGTAAAATTGCGACAATCACACTTATGCCGCCAACAGCGATACCTACCTTCGCCGTTTTGTCACTTAGGTGACGCCAACGGCGACGGAACGCAAGCTTCTCGGAGGACATAGCCGAGGACTTTTTTGCTTGGTTTTCACTGCTATCCATGCGTGGCGATTGCGTCTCGGGGGGAGTCTCTATTGGCATGTGATCGGTTTCTTTGTCGATGAGCGCGAATATTACAGTTTAATGCCAGAAGAGTCACCGATAGTGGGATACTTCTGAAAATGCGCGGCGTTCCGGTCAACGTTAAATGCAAGAGGCTAGCGCGAACGGTGTTCGTCTAGCCTCGGTTACTGCAAGTAAAGACTTAGTTTGAAAAGCTACTCAGCCTGTTTCCGGAATCAAATACCCAGATTCCGCAACGTTCCCTCAACGACGCGCGCCGGTAAAGGTATATAACCGTCTTTTAGCACAACATTTTGACCAGACTGTGACAGTACGAGCTTGAGAAACTCACGCTCGAGAGGGGGTAGAGGCGTATTGGGCGCCTTATTAATGTAAACAAAAAGGAAGCGCGCGAGAGGGTAATTACCCGCGACCGAGTTTTCAGGAGTCGCGTCATAAAATTCGTCGCCAGGATTACGCGAAATAGGCACTGCACGAACGCTTGAGGTGCGATACCCAATGCCAGAGTAACCTATGCCGTTTATCGACGTACTCACTGACTGCACGACAGACGCAGATCCCGGTTGTTCGTTGACGTTATTTTTGAAATCGCCATCGCACAGCGCCGCATCCTTAAAGTAGCCGTAAGTCCCTGACACAGAATTGCGGCCAAAAAGCTGAATACCGCGCTGCTGCCAAGGGCCTGTTAGGCCTAACTGCCCCCAGTTGGTGACATCATTCGCATAACCGCAGCGCTGATTCGAGGAGAAGATCGCGTCGACCTGTTGAATGGACAAACCCTCGACAGGGTTATCTTTGTGTACATAAACGGCCAATGCGTCTATTGCTACGGGAACAGCGGTAGGCTTGTAACCATACCGAGATTCGAACGCCTCTATTTCATTGTCTTTCATCTCGCGGCTCATTGGTCCAATGTTCGCGGTGCGCTCTGTTAAGGCGGGAGGGGCTGTGGACGATCCAGCCGCTTGGATCTGAATGTTCACATTCGGATAGACGCGCTTAAAATCCTCTGCCCAAAGAGTCATCAAGTTGGCGAGCGTGTCAGAGCCGACGCTTGAGAGATTTCCCGAGACCCCGCTGGTGCTTTCGTAGACTGGAATGGCAGGATCGATGTCTGCGGCGCTGAGCGTCGCACTACCTAAAAAGGCTGCGGCGATCAAACCCGCGAAACCCATGCTAGTAATTTTCTTAAATTTAGCGCTCATATTATTGATTCCTAGGTAGTTTTTTTAAAAACTTAGCAGAAGCAGCACTGCAAACTTAGTGATTAGCCTGTCAAGCATCACACTATATGACGGAAATATTACAATAATATGACAGCGAATATATGGCGCTTTTTCGGCGTTAGATAACTTTCCAACGCAGAAATTGTCATCCAATCGTCACACTGTCTTTTACCTGTTCTCGCTAGACTACGTGCATAGACTATATTTACGGAAAAGCCGATGCAGGAATCGACAGACACAGACATTTCGCAGTACATTGCGAATGAATCCGCACCCGCCACTCCGTCGATTGCGGGATATCCGTCCGATGAGAGTAATGGCGTGAGCACAGATAGCAACAAAGAAATTGATCTAATTAGTAGCGAATACTACGAAAACCGCGAATTAAGCTATTTCAAATTCAACCTCCGAGTGTTAGAGCAGGCGAAAGACGAGAATCACCCACTGCTCGAACGGCTCATGTTTTTGCTTATTTTTAGCTCAAATCTTGATGAATTCTTCGAGATACGCGTATCTGGTCTAAAAAAACAACTAGGATTCGGCAGACAGCGCCCCGGCGCCGATGGCCAATACCCAGAGCAAACTCTCAAAATTCTGCACCAGCAGGTGAGCGAGGCATTATCCGAGCAGTACCGCATTCTCAACGAAGACCTTTTCCCCTCGCTCGCAAACGAAGGGATTAGGTTTTTAGCACGGCACGAATGGAGTGATGCGTTAAAGAAATGGACTCGCGACTACTTTTTCAACGAAGTTGTGCCGGTTGTAAGTCCACTCGGTCTAGATCCAGCGCACCCCTTCCCTAGATTGGTGAACAAAAGCCTTAACTTCATTCTCTCACTCGACGGAAAAGACGCTTTCGGTCGCGACAGCGGCCTTGCAATCGTCCCTGCACCAAGATCGCTCCCACGTCTCATCAAGATTCCGCGAGAAATCCTGGGTGAAGGGGATAATTTCGTTTTCTTATCATCGATTATCCATGCCTATGTCGACGAGTTTTTCCCCGGTATGAGCGTGACAGAATGCCACCAGTTTAGGGTTACACGAAATTCTGACCTTGAGATGTCAAATGTCGAAGTTGAAGACTTTGCCATGGCACTGAAAGGCGAGCTTCACAGCAGACGCTTTGGAGCTGCAACCAAGCTTGAGGTTGGCGCAGAATGCCCAGCGGAACTGACAGGCTTCCTGTTAGACCGCTTCGACTTAACCAAAGAAGAGCTTTTCACCCTGGATGGTCCTGTCAACTTGCAGAGACTAATGGCGCTTTTTAGCATGGTCGATCGCCCTGACCTGCGGTTTCCGAAATTCAGTCCGGGCCTCCCCAAAGCGTTAGAGGAGCATCAATCTATCTTCGCCGCCGTCGCGCGCGAAGACCAGCTACTCTTACATCCCTATGAATCGTTCTTACCTGTCATCGACTGGGTACGCCAAGCGGCAAAAGACCCCTCAGTACTTTCAATAAAACAGACGCTTTACCGTACAAATGAGTCCTCTGAACTTGTTCAGGCGCTGGCTGAAGCCGCGCGCTTCGGTACCGAGGTAACCGTAGTAATAGAGCTACGCGCGCGCTTCGATGAAGAAGAAAACATTAAATTTGCTAGCATTCTTCAAGAGGCAGGCGCAGTCGTTGTGTATGGTGTCATGGGCTACAAAACCCACGCTAAAATGCTGTTATTTGTACGTCGTGAAGGCAATGAATTGAAGCGCTACGCCCACCTTGGAACGGGGAATTATCATCGCAAGAATTCGCTGATTTACACCGATTACTCATTGCTAACTGCGGATGAAACGCTCTGCGCAGATGTACACAAGGTTTTTCAGCAAATCACCGGAATGGGAAAGAAAATCCACCCCAACCTTTTGATACATGCGCCTTTTAATCTAAAAAAATCGCTTCTCAAAATGATCGCCGAAGAGGCGCAAGCAGCTAGCGACGGTAAAGAAGCGCATATAATCGCGAAAATTAATGCACTCACAGATCCTGAAATGATCCGCGCACTCTACGAGGCATCGAATGCTGGCGTAAAAATTGACCTTATCGTGCGCGGCATGTGCTGTCTGCGACCCGGCATTGAAGGCGTTAGCGAAAACATCCGCGTAGTTTCCATCATCGGCCGTTTTTTGGAACATTCCCGCGTTTATTACTTTAAAAATTCCGATCAACAACTCTTCTGCTCGAGCGCGGACTGGATGGAGCGCAATTTAAGCAATCGCATAGAGGTGTGCTTCCCTATCCTTAAGAAAAAGCATCAAAGCCGCATCCTTGCGGAGATCCACTGGTACCTGGAGGACAAAGCGCAGTGCTGGGAGCTAGGAGCTGACGGGGAATACGCTAAGATTCACCCCGTAGAAACGGAGGGACTCACACATGGTGTTCAACAAAAATTGCTCGAAAAGCTCACCTAGTTCCAAGCGTATTAACCGAAGACTTAGTTGCGCGTCTTGAAGCGCGGCATTTCTTCGTTATCCATAATACGAAGCGCTTGTTGGTTGCGCATCATAAATTCGAGCATCCCCTCGCGAAGCGCCGTTGCACTGAAGGTAATTGTGTCTATCGAGTAGGCCTGCATCACGCCGAGTAGAACACTCCAGCCCGCCAGAAGAAGATCCCTACGGCGCTCTTTGAGTCCTTGCAAACTTGTACCCGAGAGAGCATGGTCAGCAAACGCTTCTCTGAGAGTAAGCAGCGCTTCCTGCGATACCTGCCCGGCTGCAAAGCCGTGAGCTTCGCAAATAGAAGCGAGCATTTTTATCGTGCCAGATGCAGCGAACGCCTCATCCCACCCCGCTGATTTAACGGCTGGCGCGACCTTAGAGAAAAGCTTACGTGCATCAGCTAACGCTGAATCCATGGCTGAATCAAGGGATTGCTGAGTGAAATGAGCACGACTGAAATAGGTATCACGCCATGCAACACTGCCTATCGAAAGGCTTTCGGTTAGCACCTGCCCTGATCCATGTCCGACAATGACTTCGGTGCTCCCGCCCCCGATATCAACTACGAGACGTCGGGCATGGTTTTTGGGAAGGCCGCTGAGAACACCCGTATAAATTAAGACTGCTTCCTGCGTCCCCGTAATAGGTGAAATGTGGATGCCCAGACTATCTGCCGCATTGATGAATTCCTGCGCATTACCTGCAACGCGAAAGGTATTGGTTCCGAGCGCCCAATAGCGCTCAATGGGGTAGCGAGAAAGTATTTCATCGAAGCGCTTGAGGCAGTCTAATCCGCGCTCAAAGGCGGCGGGAGAGATCGCACCGCTTGCCCGCACCCCCTCTCCTAGTAACACCCTTTCACTGCACCGCTCGACGACTTCGATGCGATCGGGCGCCCATTTAGCAATGAGTAGATGGAAGCTGTTTGAACCGAGGTCGATGCATGCCTGGAGCGAAGAATGAGAATCGTTAGGCAAAGTAATCTAACCTCGAAAATTGCTGAATTTTCGTAAGTTTTTAACCACAGAACTAAATCATCGATTGCTGGTAATTTTCAATGCCCACGCGGTCAATAAGCCCTAACTGCGACTCCAACCAATCGACATGCTCTTCTTCGCTAACGAGAATCGAGTTAAGTAAGTCACGCGTCGCGAAGTCTTGCACAGACTCACAGTAAGCGATCCCTGCTCTCAAGTCAGGGCACGCAATCATTTCGAGTTGCAAATCACACTCGAGCATCTCGCGAGTATTTTCTCCGATCAATATTTTACCAAGCGACTGTAGATTCGGGAGGCCTTCTAGAAACAAGATACGCTGGATTAGCAGATCAGCATGCTTCATTTCATCTATCGACTCTTCGTATTCCTTTTCCGCCAGCTTGCTCAGACCCCAATCTTGGAACATACGTGAATGCAAAAAATACTGGTTAATGGCGATCAGTTCATTCCCTAGCGCCTTATTGAGGTGTTTAAGTACAGTCGCATCAGATTTCATAATTGCCCCTGGGTTTCTGCGCGTAGCGTCTTGATAAAAATTAGGCGAATTCTGTCACATACCGAGTCTGAGACTAGTTTGGAGTCTCGAAGTCACGCTGATTTTTTCGGCTAAGTAACGACTGTGAGGGTCTAATTTGTGTCAGGTAATGTCAAGCTGAACCCTCTACGCTTTTGTTGAAAGTATCGAGACAAGCCAAGCCATCAAGTGTAGTAAGGGTCACGAATGTATACGGGAAATCGGGCGCATTAATACCATTTATAAGTACTGAACGTGCCCAAGCACCTTATCTCGGGTTCTTATCTTAGTGACATGGGGCAAAGAAGGGATTACGAGCAGTCAAGAAAATTAAGCCGTCTGCGAAGGCGCAGCGGCGCGCCCAAATTCTTTAACTATACTTCGTGCAAGTTTGCTGCAGCACCCACACTCGCTTGCAACACCAAGCTGTGCGCGGAGATCGCTAAAGCTATCGCAGCCACTCTTACAGGTTTCGCGAATTTGATTGTCAGTGACTTGGCGGCAAATACACACATACATCGCGCTTAATCCTCATGCAGTGGCTCTAGTCTAGATGCAAATGAGAATGATTGTCAAATGTATTTGCAATTGCTACTTTAACCCCTGAGCGGGATAGGGTGTAATTGCACGCCCGCTAAATGCTCACACACCGCGTAAGAACAACTGGATTTGGTATGACCAAAATTGATACAAAACCTGTCTCACCAAACTCAGGGTCACAGCCATCCTTAATACCGCATGGGCGATCAACACAGACGGCCAAGGACGAGAGCTCTCAAAGCCTCGATGGGCTTCCACTGGGCGAAGCGCGCACTATCGACTATATAGTGGGAGATACCCCGGAACTAAAACGCAGGCTTTACGCACTCGGCTTTGTGCCCGGCGCCAAAATTACAAAACTGCGGGTCGCACCATTAGGCGATCCAATGCAAGTCCGGGTCGGCGGCAGTTCCGTGAGTATACGCCGCCAAGAGGCCTCTATGATTCACTTGCAATCGCTGCTACACAGCCATGGCTAACGCTTAGATCCATCACTTCAATGGAACACAACTGGCTATCGTAAAATGAAAAAAATCGCCCTTCTTGGAAATCCAAACTGCGGAAAAACTACGCTATTCAACCTGCTCACGGGCGGTCGCCAAAAAGTAGGGAACTGGCCGGGCGTCACAGTTGAGAAGAAGTTCGGTTTGTTCTCATCAGGGTTGCACGACTTTGAGTTGGTTGACCTGCCGGGGGTTTATTCGCTAAGCGAGGATTTCAAAGCGCTCGATGAAAAAATTGCTCAAGAGTATCTGCGTAATGGCGAAATCGATCTCGTCATCAATGTAATTGACGCGAGCAATATTGAACGCAGCCTAGTATTAACCCAGCAACTGCTCGAACACGGTCTCCCTACTCTCATTGTTGCCAACATGCTTGATGTCGCTGCGCAGCAGGGCCTGATCATTAACACTCGTGAACTCTCAGCTCGTCTCGGTATTCCGGTTATCGAAATGGTTGCCGCACGTCGAATCGGTGTTGACGAACTGCTCCTCGCGCTAAGTGAAGCGCCTACTGCGGAAGATGCGGTGTCCTTGCAGCCCAAGCATAGCGATCATAAAGAGGAAGACGCGCTGGTGAGGCAGTATTCAAGGTCAAGACAGCTTATCGATGGCGTAGTCGAGGTAAGCCTCAGCGCCGACAGTGTCTCCGAACGCATAGACGCGCTCGTTCTAAACCGCTGGCTGGGCTTCCCGCTGTTTCTGCTCATGATGTATCTCATGTTTGCTATCGCAGTAAACCTCGGCGCCGTGTTTATCGATTTTTTCGACATTCTATTCGCAGCCGTGCTCGTCGATGGCAGCCGATGGCTACTTAATTCGGTCGGTGCCCCCGCGATGCTTAGCACTCTTCTCGCCGATGGGCTGGGGGGAGGCATAACACTAGTCGCTACGTTTATCCCGGTTATTGGTTTTCTCTACCTGAGCCTCTCGCTCTTGGAGGATTCGGGCTATCTCGCTCGGGCGGCATTCGTAGTCGATCGGCTAATGGCCAGCATCGGGTTGCCAGGCACCGCGTTCGTCCCTCTCATTGTCGGATTCGGCTGCAATGTCCCCGCGGTAATGGCAACGCGGACGCTTTCGAGAGACAGTGATCGGTTAATGACGATTGCGATGGCACCATTTATGAGCTGCGGCGCCAGGCTCACCGTTTATGCACTTTTCGCTGCAGCTTTTTTCCCCAGCAACGGGCAAAATATCGTATTCGGCCTCTATTTCATCGGTGTTAGCCTAGCCGTTTTCACTGGCTGGGTTTTTCGGCGCCAACTCTTTTCCGGAGAAATCAGCCCTTCTTTTCAAGAAATGCCCGCCTACCATCTGCCTATACTACGTAACATCGTGTTTACTACTTGGTTCAGGCTGCGCGGGTTTATCGGACGCGCTGGCAGGACCATTGTCGCCGTAGTGATAGCGTTGAGTTTCCTCAATTCGATCGGCAGTGATTTCAGCTTTGGCAACGAAGATAGCGAGCGTTCCCTGCTCAGCTCAATCGGTAAATCAATAACCCCTGTTTTTACGCCGATGGGTATAGGCGAAGAAAACTGGCCGGCCACTGTCGGTCTTTTTACTGGAATGTTCGCGAAGGAAGCTATCGTTGGCACACTGGATGCGCTGTATAGCCCCGAAAAATCCAGCGATACACCATCAACCCCTGACCTTAGCGCAGCCCTAACTTCAGCGTTCACCTCTGTTGGCGAAGAGCTAATCGCCCTGCGAAATACGCTAGTCGATCCGCTAGGTATGTCTATTGGTGATGTCAGTGATCTCGAAGAGGTTGCTCAGACACAAGAAATAAAGACAGCCACCCTTACTAACATGGCTGCGTTATTTCCGAACGCATTCGCGGCTTTCTGCTATTTGGTTTTCGTTCTTCTCTATGCGCCCTGCGTGGCTGTGCTGGGCGCGGTAGCAAAAGAAGCAGGCTGGCGTTATATGCTACTTGTCTTTAGTTGGAGTACAGGCCTTGCCTACGCCGTGGCAACATGCCTCTATCAACTCGGGACATTTGCCTCTCACCCCGAATTTTCAGGTCTCTGGATACTCACAATGCTGCTTGCAGTTGTGCTATTTATCGGACAATTAAAAAAACTTGGGGCGCGCGCGCTTCCGGCCAAACTGATTCCGGTGAAGCAGCTTTAGCAATCTTCGAGTATTCATTGATACAAACCTTCGGTTACTACCAAAGCCCAAGGCCGAATAAAAGAGAACGTCGTGACTAACTCACAAGACACCTTTCACCAAGACTTGTTGCAGCGACTCGCAAGACGCTGGCTTTGGCCACTAGCAGGTCTGATAATCGGGGTAAAAGCGCTTTTCGCCGTGCGTCTGGAACTCTACAGCGACGAGATTTTTTACTGGCTAGAATCGACACGGCCCGCCCTCGCCTATAGCGACCTCCCCTTTATGAGCGCATTATTCACAGGACTGGGGGCCGCGGCTTTTGGCGAGACTCCCTTCGCTGTACGCATAGTTTTCTTCCTCATGGGCTGCAGTCTGCCTGCAACGATTTATTGGGTAGCGTTACCGTTAGTCGGCAAGATTGAGGCACGTGAGGCGGCATTGTTGTCTCTGTGCCTGCCACTGGCCAGCTCGCTGGGCCTCCTCGCCGTTCCCGATGTACCCCTTGTTTTTTTTGGCCTTCTAGCAATCGGTTTCTTCACCCGTGCACGCACCAGTAACGCGACGATTTTATGGGTCGCTACTGGCGTGGTTGTCGCGCTTGGTCTCGCGACACACTATCGATTTAGTTTATTTCCCGCAGGAGCGATTTTATTGCTCCTATGGGATACCCAGTCACGACACCTATGGCGCAATCCACGCACGCTACTCGCTTTTGCCGTCGCGGCGGTAGGCTTGATGCCGGTCATAATGTTCAATATAGCGAACAAGATGGGAAGCCTGACGTTCTACCTAGTCGACCGGCATCCTTGGGAGTTTCGCCCAGAGGGGCTACTCCATTTATTCGAGCAGGCATTGATATCGACGCCCCTGATGTATGGGCTTCTGCTCGCTACAGCCACCTGCGCGCTTCGGAACGCAACTCCCTCCGCTAGATTGATTGCGTGCATAGCTGTGCTGCATATAGCGCTCTTTGCGGCGCTCGCGCCGTGGAGCGATCCTACGAGCACGACTATTCACTGGCCGCTCGCTGGGACTATCCCGCTTCTAGTTTACGCGCCCGCAGCCCTTCGCAGGCTGACCGCGCCCCTGCCGTCAAAACACCTAGCCATCGCGCTCGTCGTCGCTATGGGCTATTTGGGCAGCTTACTTGCACTCATAGGTGTTGGTTCCCAGTCGCTGCACAAACAACTCCAACCCTTGCTCGGGGTCGAGATACTTTCCACTAAGATGGCCGGATGGACGCGATTTGCTGCTGAGACGCGGCGAGTAATCGCCGATAATTTCGAGCGTCCGCCTCTTTTGGTGACAGATAATTACTACACAGCGGCACAGTTAGTTTTCGCCGGAATAGGCGAAGCTCACGCAACTTATACGCTAGACGCCGAAAAAGCCATTCGTGATGGCCGTGCACTCCAACTCTCGCTTTGGGAGATGGATGCCGTGGCGCTTAGTAAACGCGATAAAGATGCAGTTGCGTTACTGATTACTGAAGACAGCACGCTAAATTTCGAGCAAAAACGAGCCGTACTCAAACAGGCATGCGGCCTCAGCGGAACGCTTGAATTAGTCGAACAGATTGAGCTTCTCGGCGGAGCTAAGCGTTTTGCCTATTATGCTCTAAAGCTAAACCCCAAACCTCGAACAGGGAATTGCCCAATTCCAGCTCGAGGCTGGATAGATTCACCGCTAGCCGGGACTTCCGTCGATGAGAACTTTACGGTGAGCGGCTGGGCCTTCGCCGAAGGCAGCAGAGTTGAGCAAATCCGTCTATTGATCGATGGAAAACCTCTTACTAACACGGGGGCCAGAACTGAGCGAAGAGACATTGACGTCGTAGAAGGCGCGAGACTCGACTCAGATTTCCCAATGGTTGGATTTAGTATGCAGACCCAAACCGAGACATTAAAGACGGGGACCTATGAATTGAAACTCGAACTGATAAACAGCAACGGGGAGATTAGCACCAGTCTGCCGACCGAATTCACCTTCCTTTCTGATCAATCGACTGACTAGCGATTAAAACGGACTTAACACCTCGACGGCGATCCGCCACTCACCCTCTTGGTTAAATCGCCACAGCCGCATATAGCTGGTGCGAAAACCCGCCTCAGCGGCATTGCTGTCGGTTTCCATGGTTCCATAGGTATATCCCATCTCCCGAGAACTCGACAAATACGCGCCTACGTTACTTAGATTGATAGGGTTAGTGGTAGCCAATTGATTATCGAGAAAAGCACCATAAACCGAACTCGCTGCCTCGGCACCGACCGCTGGTCCCATACCCGGTAAATAAACACGCGTATTCTCGAGACCATAGCGCAGCAGCGCACGTTGTCCTCCTCTGAAGTTAATCGAACGCCCAAATAACTCATCGGCGTCCACGAGCGACTGCAGCGTATTCTCGGCAACAGCCACGCTTGTCGGGTTTGCGGTTTCGGCAATCACCGGCAGCGTATCAGAATAGTTTGGCTCCACATCAAGACTCAGAAAACCTGGGATATTGACCACGATATCCGCCATCAACTCCCAGCCTGCCGACGAAGATCGCCAGATAGAAATTAAATGGCCGTAAGAATCGGTGCCGGTGTCGTTGAACACAGTCAAAGGCCCCGCTGACAACCCTACATCACCGGCATAGGACACATCGACATAGTGTGCCTTCCAATCGATTTCACTTGCCTCTTCTGCGAAGCTGGGGCTCGAATAAAGCGTTAAGGCGTCGACGGGACCGTCACGAAAAACAATCGAATCTGAAGCAAGAAATTCGAGAAACGCGGCGCGTCTGCCCGCTTGAGTGGTCAACAAGGCAAACCTTTGGTCCGCCTGCACCAATGTCTGCCAGTGCTCCATTTGACTCATCTGCTGGCGACTGCCACTTTCCTGCGGGTGCGCCTGTTCCGGAAGCAGTGGCAACACCACGACAGAGAGAGCGTAAGCGACGCCGAGGTAGCGAGAACTGATCAAACTTTTTGGCATCTCAACACGGGTATCCTGTTATATCTAATCGAGAGCGTTAAAACCCAAATATCATACACCTTTATCCAGGTCGAATCGAAGCGTTCAGGCCTCTTCAACATAGAGGCAGTTTCTCAGCTATTTAACAATACAGGCGCAATCCTCGAAGCATCAACACGCTAGCCAACCAAGCCCTATTTGTGACAGCTGAAAGCGGCGATAACATGATCCGCGCGGAGCACATAGATAGAGCTATTCGAAAATACGACTCTGAGTCACCCATTTGGTAACATAGCTAAGTTACTAGTTAAATCGTTACTTTACAGCGCTGAAAAAATCTAAGCGGTTTTACGTATTTAAACTACAGCTCCAAGGAAATTGCATTGAACACAGCTATTAACGAACGTAATCCAGAACTGATTTGGACAAAACTATGCGAGGAAGCAACGCGCGTCATTGCCCAAGAGCCGATTCTTGCCAGCTATGTCTATAACTGCATTCTAAATCATCGCAGCCTTGCTTCAGCTCTGAGCGTGATACTCGCAAACAAACTCGCAGATGAAGTTATGTCTGCCGTGTCGCTGCGCGAACTATTCGAGGAAGCCTTCGAGGCTGCACCCAATCTCATCATCGCCGCCAGTGCAGACATCAGAGCGGTTTATGACAGAGATGCGGCAACGAACACTTACTTACCAGTAGTGCTCTATCTTAAAGGGTTTCAGTCAATTCAGGTTCATCGCCTTGCGAACTACCTTTGGCGGAATTCAAGACAAGCACTCGCATCATTTATCCAGAGTCGAAACTCAGAGGTGTTCGCCGTGGACATCCACCCAGGATGCACATTGGGCATGGGAATCATGTTCGACCATGCGACAGGTATCGTAATTGGAGAGACTTGTGTTATCGAAGATGATGTATCGATACTCCAGCACGTCACGCTTGGCGGAACCGGCAACGAACAGGGAGACCGCCATCCTAAAGTACGCTCGGGCGTGTTAATTTCTGCAGGAGCCAAGGTATTGGGCAACATCGAAATCGGCAGCGGATCCAAAATAGGCGCCGGTAGCGTGGTCCTAAGCGATGTAAGACCACACACAACGGTTGTTGGCGTCCCTGCTAGGGAAATTGGAAAATGCGAAGTTGACAGTCCTGCTCAGACTATGGATCAGAGCCTAGGCTCACACTAAATATCTCATTGAATCTAAAGCTTGTGATACCTTATTAAATCATCACTCACAATACAACAGCCGTCGCCTCCGCGACCAGGAGAGTACCAATGAAATTTAACCAATCAGCGAAATCGCAAATACCGTTTAAGACAGGTGCGACCCATAAGATAGCTAAGCGCATTAGAGCAAGTGCTTTTCTAGCCGCATCATTCGCTTTAGTGCTCGCAACTGCGTTGCTGAATCCCAGCATGGCGCAAGAAGAAGGTAAAGTCTTTGAGCTTCGGACCTACACAGCAACACCCGGCAATCTCGATAATCTCCACGCGCGTTTTCGAGACCACACGACACGTATTTTCCGAAAGCACGGTATGGAGGTCGTCGCTTACTGGGCGCCTACAGACGGAGAAGACGCTGAGAACAAATTGGTTTACGTGTTAGAGCACAAAAGCCGAGCGGCGGCAGATGCATCATGGCAAGCGTTTATAGCAGACCCTGAATGGGCGGAAGTGGCCGCAGCGTCTAACGCGAACGGACCTATCTTGGCGGGAGTAGAAAAAATATTCATGAAGGCGACGGATTACTCGCCACTTCAATAGCTCATTAGGTATCTGAATTCCGCAGTGCAATTTTTGCGTTTCTTATTGTTTCGTTAACTCTTGAGAACGCGGAATTCAGACTCTAGCCATAAGCCATTTCTAATAACTCTCTAACCGACATGATCTCGAAAATCCAATAGACTGCAAAAAAGACGACGATGCTACCGGCAACAATCATTGCAGCTATCTCATCGTCCTTTAGCCCTCGCCGGCTTTCACCTTCGCTTTTCTTAGTATCACTCATCATATTCTCCAATTTGTACTCACGCAGCATCGCTATTAGCTGAATCCGATCCAGCGACCAGTCGCAGCAACGGTGAACCAGACCATGATACTCGCGACGGCAGTAAGTTTGATGACCAAGGGACTGACATCGCTAAGGTCACGATCGACGAGCGGCTTTCGGACATAGAATGCA
>JAFMKB010000088.1 GCA_017853205.1 Gammaproteobacteria bacterium | reverse complement strand
AACTGGACGATTAAGTTTACTGGCTTCGAGTTGGGTGAAAATTACCGCAATACTTTTAGAGTCGAGGACGGCCTCCTGCGAGTTGTCTATGACGAATGGCCGACATTCGAAGGTGAATTTGGGCATCTGTTTACCAATGACTCCTATTCTCACTATAAGCTACGTCTCGAATATCGCTTCGTAGGTGATCAGGTAACCGACGGTCCCGCCTGGGCGTATCGCAACAATGGAATGATGCTGCACAGTCAATCTGCCGAGAGCATGTTGTTGGACCAAGATTTTCCTGCCTCCATAGAAGCTCAAATGCTTGGCGGCAACGGCACCGATGCTCGTCCTAACGGCAATGTATGCACGCCGGGCACGCATATTGAGATCGCTGGCGATCTGATCAAACGCCATTGTACCAATTCAAATTCGGCAACATTTCATGGTGATCAGTGGGTGACAATGGAGATCGAAGTAAAAGGGGCTGAGAGCGTAAAACATTTCCTTAACGGCGAAGAAGTTTTTGCCTACGGAGGAATTCAGCTTGACCCTGAGTCTATCGAGGCTGCACCGCTTGTTGCAGCCGGAGCGCCCATTGAACTTTCTGCAGGTCATATTGCCGTGCAAGCAGAAACGGCGCCAATCGAATTCCGACGTATTGATTTGCTTCCGCTGGCACACTGAGACCCGCGGCTGAGTGAGTCGTGAGCCGGCGTCGGATTATTTCGCTAAGCTTTAAGGGCTCTAACCGAGGAATACCCCGTAAGCGGGATTGTCCGTCTCATCCCAATAGCGATAGTTTAGCCTGGCTAATGATTCTTGGAACTCTTTGCTGTCGCTTTTTGGCACCTGCATACCTGCAAGCACTCTGCCATAAGCCGCACCATGGTTGCGATAATGGAAAAGAGTGATGTTCCAGCGTGCGCCTAACAGGGTAAGAAAATCGGCAAGCGCACCGGGGCGCTCAGGAAATTCGAATCGTGTGAGCCGCTCGTTCACAATTGATTGCGCTTTGCCGCCGACCATATGCCGCACGTGGGTTTTTGCCAATTCATTGTCGGTAAGATCCAACACGCAGTAACCGGCCTGTTCCAAATGCTCGATGATGGCCGCTCGTTCGTGTGCGCCATTGATTTTTAGTCCGAGAAAAATTTTTGCTTCGTCGGCATCGCTGCTGCGGTAATTAAATTCCGTAATCGCACGTTTCCCAAGCGCGCCAATGAAACGTTTGAATGCCCCTCTGCGTTCAGGAATAGTTACCGACAGAATTGCCTCGCGCTGCTCTCCAACCTCCGCGCGTTCGGTAACATAGCGTAAGCGGTCGAAATTTGAATTCGCCCCGCTCGAAATAGTGACGAGTGTTTTGTTGCGGCAGCCGGTTCGTTCGACATACTTTTTCATGCCGGCGATGCCAACGGCCCCAGCGGGCTCAGCGATTACGCGTGTGTCGTCGAATATATCCTTCACTGCTGCGCAAATTTCATCAGAGCTTACCGTGATAACCTCGTCCACCGTCTCTTTCAGGATTGGCCAGGTATGTTCACCTACCTGGGCGACAGCAATGCCGTCAGCAAAAATGCCTACCTGCTTGAGTGTGATTCGGCGGCCTGCTGCTATCGCGGCGGCAAGACACGCACTTTCTTCGTACTCAACACCGATGATTTTTGTCTCTGGACGGACATATTTAACGTACGCAGCGACACCAGCAATGAGTCCGCCGCCACCGACCGGAATAAATATCGCATCGATCGTGCCGCTGTGCTGATGGAGGATTTCCATCGCAACGGTACCCTGACCGGCGATGATTTCTGGATCGTCGAATGGGTGAATAAAATGCAGACCGCGCTCTTTTTCTAGCACCAGTGCCTGTGTCAATGCCTGATTGAAAGTGTCCCCGAAAAGTACGACTTTTGCTCCTCGTGAGCGGACGCTCGCAATTTTAATTTCGGGTGTCGTGACGGGCATGACGATGGTCGCCTTTACTCCCATGAGTCTGGCTGCTTGTGCAAGCCCCTGCGCATGATTACCTGCCGAGGCACAAATTACGCCTTCGCTGCGCTGAGTCTCGCTCAGACTGCTCATCTTGTTGTAGGCGCCTCGAATCTTGAATGAAAACACTTCCTGCAGGTCTTCGCGCTTGATCCATACCTTATTGCCCAGACGCGCACTCAAGAGCGCCGCGGTGTCTAATGGCGTCTCTACCGCAGCCTCGTAGACGTCGGCATTGAGTATGCGTTTAACCGTTTTTTCTAGCATCAGTGCTCCAAGTTCTATTCAGTTTGAGCGTCTCAACTCTATGTCGGCAGCTTGAGATATGTCTTGTCGAACAATTAGTGACTTTACAAGCGTTGGGATGGTGAAGCTACGGCGCTGTAAAAAAATGAGTTTCTGTCTCATTGCCACGAATGGTATGGTTGAGCTAGTTTTTCTAAAGTTCGATCAACCGAGGTTTCATGTTTCTCTGGTTAGAAAACACGCCTATGGCGCTTTGGGTTAGCCTGTCTTATTGGGCCTATCCCCTTCTTCTAAGTGTTCATATTATAGGTCTGAGCGTGGTCGCTGGAATCTTTTCGATGCGTGACTTGCGTTGTCTTGAAATTGTTCGTGAACCCTCGTTATCCCTTTTCCTGCGTTATCACCGTCTCGCCCTAGTCGGTCTTGCCCTGAATACCCTTTCAGGGCTTCTACTTTTTTCTTCGCAGGCGACGGTGCTGATCGAGAGCATTCCCTTCGTGACTAAGATGGTCTGCGTTGTGCTGGCTAGCGCTGTCGCCTTTATTCTTAATTCAAGGTTGCATGCGACAGGCGAGCGAAATGCGCGCGGTCTCAAGTGGCTAGCTGGGCTTTCACTGTGTTTGTGGATATCAGCAATTGTCGCCGGACGCCTGATTGCGTACATTTTTTAGGGTTAACGAAGGCAATGAAAGAACATAACCTTCGGGTAGAGACGAAGAATCATCATGCTAATGACGTTTGCACAATCGCTTAGCGAAACTAGTCTGCACAGTTGGGTAGTGTCACAGGCATGGCTGTGGCCGACGCTCGAAGTGACGCATTTTTTTGGATTGACATTATTAATCGGTGGTCTTTTGGTGGTCGACCTGCGTGTACTCGGGTTTGCTGCATTCTCGCCTTTGCTTGCGACGTATCGATTGCTGCCGATTGTGCTTGTGGGTTTCGGATTGAATCTAACTACCGGGGTGTTGTTTGTTTTTGGCGACCCTTTTCGCTATGCCGCCAATATAGGATTTCAGGCAAAGATGATTATCATTTTTCTCGCCGGCGCCAATGCGTTCTATCACCACTTGAGGATCACGCCGTTGCTGTCGTCTGCGAACCTGAATGCCGGTGCGCCACTGATTGCGAAAGTCTCAGCCGCGGTCTCGCTGCTTGCGTGGACTACGGTGCTGCTTCTCGGGCGCCTGATACCCTACGTAGGGACGGGTTAGTTCCTACGTAGGGTGGAGCGTTTCCGCTAGTTGTACTTGGAGGGGAAAAACTTAACCATGGCGCGTGATGACTCGGCGTCGCAGTCATAGGATGCGAGTTTGTATCCCGCGCGTGCAGGGATCCAGCGGGTAGTATACGAAGCAGGCTCACGAAGAAACATAGGGTCTTCAACGGTGAGCGTGATCCAAAGGTCTGCTCCCTCTCGCCAATAGCGCTCTCGAACCACTTTCTGTGACGAAGATGGGATGCCGTTGTAATCATCAAAACCGGCTACATCGAAGACGAAATGCGTCGTTACCACTTCAAGCGCGTCGCCGTCATAATGCCCGACTGAAAAACCCTGTATCCCAAAATCCGTCGCCTTTGGCTCGCGTCCGTCTAACCAGACCGTGCGAAGTTGGTCGTCTTTCTCGTAGCGAAAGAGGACGCGATCGGGCCACTGAGTGACCTCCATGTGATAGGGGTCGTATTGGATGGCGGGGGAAGAGGCGGGTTGGCAGTCATATTTTGGGGCGATAATTTCTTCCCATACTTGCTGGTAGGCAAGTGCGCGTTCGTTGAGTACTGGAAAGTTAGAAGGCTCCCAGGGCATGTTCTCACCGTTGATTGGGCGTGCGCGAGTGCCGCCGTCCCAGATGCCAGTTAAATCGGGTATTTCGCTAGACTCTGTTTGTGCGCTCGAGGTGTCCGAAAGTAATCCTGTCGCCATAATTAGTCCGACGATAAGACCGATAGACAACTGAGCAGCTAGCGCGTCCCCTTTAACACTGAAAAGGCTTTGCTGACCTTTTGGTTTTGATAAGGTTTTGCTTTTATGCGAATTCATTTGATACGTCCTCTTCTCTAGAAGGAAGGTAAAAAGGTTGCTAGCGAGCAGGCGTTGGCTCTTGTGTGCTACCGCCTTCTAGAATCGGGCTGCCATCTGCGCGTGTAAGCTTGCGTCCGAGTAGACCTTTTGCGCCTTCCGCTCTCGCCGAAGGTCCCGCCACGCGAACGATCATGCCGACCGGAAGAAGGTCGGGAGTCCAGCCTACGCGTCGTAGCATAACGGGCGCCCCAAGTTCGACCTGCCACTCAGCTGTCTCGCCCGAGTCGTCGGTTACGTCGAGAAAGAGAGCGGCGTGTGGATTTCTGAATACAAAGCGTGTGACCACGCCTTTAATCTCAATGGGTTTATCCGAATCATAAAACGGGCCGCTTGCATGATGCGCTGAGAGAGGCGGCGCCATAGCCAGTAGGCCAAGCGCGAGCAGCAGTAAAGGAAGAATAGTGCGATGAATAATCATGTTGTCTCCTGTGTGGTTTCTAGTTTTTCTTAGGATAAATTTTGTCGAGTTTAGGCTTAGCTGTCCGTGAAGCGCGATCAGGTCTCGGTAGTCATCATTGCCCAGCGTTTCTGTGCATAACGTCTGCTCAATGGTAGGAATGCTAATAGTCCGAACCCGAAATAAATAAACAAGGTGGCAACTTGGTTATCGTCCCAGCCACCGAGCGAAAATATATCTGTTCCGAGCGCGCCGTCTGATGTGTATAGCACCGTTGCCTGAGCCATCAGTTTTATTGGATAGACGAATACTAATACCAGCATCGTAAAAGCAAAGGCGAACGCCGCGTCTACAAAGGTTTCTATGCGGCTCATGTTCTCGCCCCGCAGAATTTTCCCTCGGTCTTTACGGCAGCTTGAGATGAATTCGTCGGAAAGGCGGTTCATTTCAGTTCTCCAAATTTCTCAGATGTACGAGTTAATTGTACGGCTCACCCTCGTCGATATCTCCAATCGCCAGAATCGGTGAGGCGTCAATGTCTTCGGCATCCATCATGCTCGCGACTCGGCCTACGGCGCTAACAAGCATATGTTGCTCCCAAGACTCGAGCTTCCTGTATTCGCGCAAGAAGCCCGATTGAAGTAGTTCAGGTGCGTCATTGTATTTCGCCTCACCTAGCTCAGTTAGGACTACGTTGATCGTTCGTTTATCTGTGCCAAGTCGCTTTCGCTGGACGAGTCCGTTTTTTTCCAGGCGATCGATGAGATTCGTCACCGTCGCCTGCGAAAGCAGAATCGATTTAGCAATCGCGCTCGGAGTCGGTTTGTCTATTTTTACGATGGCATCCATGACCAAAAGTTGGGAGATCGTCAGTCGCGTGTCTTTCTGCAGTCGCTTTGAATAGAGGTCGATCGCGCGCGTTATTCGTCTAAGTGCAATTAAAAGTTCGTCATAGTCTTTCATCTGCTTTGTGTTTCCATGTTTGGATCCTGTGCTGACTTCATTCTAGTGCAAAGACGTGGAGATACGCTGCTATTA
>JAFMKB010000037.1 GCA_017853205.1 Gammaproteobacteria bacterium | reverse complement strand
TTTCATAAGTAGCATCTTTTGTTGTTGACAAGCGCGGGTATTGTAAGTTCCCGGCTCTATAAATCGAAGAGTGTTCGGAACGGCACTTCAGTTCCCGTAACTTGGATTAGTAACAATCCGAAAATACCGCATAGGGCGAACATGCTTGTAGCGCCAGCTGATTTAAACCCTGATCCTATCATGCTTACGGTCATGGCGAGCCACATAAAAGCTATCCAGCCCCATACCAACCAACCGAAAAGAGATGACAGGTAATCTATTATCATATTTTACGATCCTTTCTGATTAGCGACTGGTCCTCAACAAGCAGACATTTCTATTAATCGCCAGTATAAGCGCTTAGGAGAAACTATAACAATCAAGAAGGCTAAATCACGTCCTGCCGAATGACGAAGGTCTGCCTTGTTACTTTAGGTTTGTCACTCTAGTCTGCCAACTATATGCCGCGTTCTCTCGTTGTAATAATCCATATAATTCCCTATGCTCATCTTGTATCCCATTATTGGAACTTATGGTTGCCAACTTAAATCGCCTTAGAATAAGCTGAGGATATAGTAAAGAGGTTGCCGGCATTGTTCTTCCAACAAGGAAAATTCGCATGAACATGAATAGGAAATCCGTATTACCTTCATTTATCTATTTGATGCTGCTTCCCTTTCTGGGGGCATCGGCAACAGTATTTTCCCAGTCAGATGACGATGCTCTTGCCGTACTGGTGCCCGGTGGAGGAACTTATAGCCGCTCAATAGACTCGAATTCCGTTCTAGCTCAGACGTTTTTTGATCAAGGCCTGCGAATGGCATGGGGATTCTATTTCCCGGAATCAATCGCCTCCTATCAAGAAGCCTCGCGGCTAGATCCCACAAACCCAATGCCGTATTGGGGTATAGCGCATGCCGCAGGTCCTAATCCTAATAGTAGGTATGTAAATCTGCCTGATGATCCCCAGGGAGCGGGGTTAGCGGCGATCAAAATGGCACTTGAGCTATCTAGCAATGGTAGTCAGCTCGAGCAAGATCTAATCAACGCTACTTTCGTGCTCTACAACCGCGACGCTATACCGGATGATAGAGAGCGAGATTTTGCCTTTTTGTCAGCGATGCGAGATCTTCACGCGAAGTACCCAGGCGACGCCGATATAGCGACGGTGTTCGGTGAGGCGTATATGAACACCACACGGTGGGATTATTGGGAGTCTGACGGTTCAGCGAAACCTGGAGCTTTGGAGGGAAAGGCAGCGCTGGAAGCCGCGATGGCAATCGAGCCTAATCATCCTGGTGCTAATCATCTGTATATCCACCTGATGGAAGGTTCTGGACAGCCCGAACTCGCAATGCCATCAGCTCAGAAGCTTGAAGCGACTCTGCCCATTTCAGGCCATATGGTTCACATGCCGGGGCATATCTATCTCCGTGTAGGGGAATACGAAAAAGCGATTTTATCGAACGAAAGATCTCAAATAGTCGATGATCAATTTGCAGAAATATGGGGTGACACTAACTTCCCTATGATCGGAACCTACCCTCTCTCCCATAAGATCCACAAACCCCATGCCCTCGATTTTGTCCGTTACGCCAACATGCTTCAAGGGAACTATGAAGGTGCAAGCGCAGCAGCTATTCAAAATTCGGGTGCAGGTATTGGCTCTTTGGGTGGCAACAATAAGAATTCAGCACATGTCTGGATAACGGATAAGGTGTTCGGTAGGTGGGATAAAATACATGCGGATAATGCGGCGAATAAAGAGCTAGCTAATACGCCTTACTTAAAGGGCATGTGGGCCTACGTAATGGGCAGCGCCCATGCGGCTAGAGGGCATATTGTTCCGGCAGAAGCCGAGCTCGCGCTGCTGCGAGAACAAATAACCGCCGATGGGGTTAATGAATCTGGAGTTGGACCAACCCCAGCAGACCATGTTCTGAGCCTCGCCATGCACGCACTGTTCGGAGAAATCGAAGAAGCAAAAGGTAATTTTGACAATGCGATTATGCATTACGGTCATGCCGTTGATTTTCAAGATAACCTCAGCTACACCGAGCCGCCAGACTGGTCGCAGTCTATCCGACTATACCTCGGTGCGGCCTTGTTGGCAGCAGATCGAGCAGACGAAGCAGAGGTGGTTTACCGTGAAGATTTAGAGTGGAATCAGCGTAACGGCTGGGCGACATTTGGTTTATATCAAGCCCTAGAAGCGCAAAGCCGAGCACAAGAAGCGGCGATCGTTAAGCGGCAATTTGACGAACTCTGGCGAAACAGCGATGTCGAGCTTGTGAGGTCAAGAATCTGAAGATTGGTGTTTTAAACCACAACTTCCTATTCAGGTGTTTAACGCACCTGAATAGGAGGAGCCTATTTGCCTAAGCTACGCGATTGCAACAAATGGGATTGGAAAGACATGGAGGCAATTTGTCAGGCATAAGAATCAGATTTCTGAATACACGCCACCTTTTCACGCTGGTCGTCCTCTTGCCAGTTCTCGCCTCGTGTAGCCGAGGCCCAATAGAAGATTCTGTCCGTGTAGAAAGAAAAGCGGTTCATCTTTTGGACGAGCCTAGACACCGAACTGTATATCATGAAGAAGATTTCTATCTTTTGGACGTGCAGTTAAATCCCGGTGACGAATCATTAGAGCACATACACGATCAAGCGATTTTGCTTACGCGGTTAAGTTCCTCTTCTGGTCCATTAAAGGGCGAGGTCAGCGCGATCACCGAATATGCATCAACACCGTTTACGCACAGTATAAGAAACGAAGGCGATTATCTTTTAAGAATCCTAGCGTTGGTTAACTCTTCATCAGGATCATTGCAGCAAGACGATCTGCCTACCGGTCTTAATGTACTGCCTCAACTCGAGGATCAATGGTTCCGATCGTATAGATTGGAATTAGAAATCGGAGAATCGACTCCCATAATTCGCCATCAAAATTCCGGATTCATTGCTCAGGTGTCCCCAGGAATAATTCACGTTAAGCGTGAGGATGGAATAACCGAGGAACTCAGGCGGTCTGGAGATTGGGAATGGCAGCGAGGAGACATAGCATACCGCCTTACGAACGTAGGCAATGGGCCCGTTTCTTTGGTCATTAATGAAGTACGAAAGCACAAAGACATTAGAGACTAGGGTAAAAATAGGGTGTACATTTCGATGGTAAAAATCGGTCTACTCATCGTTACTTTTTTGAGCTGCAATGCCTTTGGACAACTCGCAGAATACAACAGCGAGGGTCTCACGTTTGGGCACGTTCGGCTCAACGTTTCGGACACGCAATACCATACTTCACTTTGGGTAAATCACTTTGGTGGGGTGGTAGCCTATGAAGGCGAAAGCACGATTATCCAGTTGCCTAACATGATGTTATTGTTAACTAACGATGAGCTATCGATTGGATCGCGCAGTACAGTCATGGATCACATAGGATTCAAGGTGCGAGATATCGACACTTTTTTAGATAAATGGCGGTCAGCTGGCTTCGAAGTCGGGCGAGAGTTTATAGGAGCCGAGGGCCAGAAGAACGCGTACATCACAATGCCTGATGAAATTTACGTCGAGCTACAAGAAGATCAAGCGCTTCCAGAGCCCGTTACTGCTTATCATCTACATTTTTATACGGCTGAATATCGTTCTCTTCTCAATTGGTATCTCTCTGCCTTTGACTTATCCATGCGGCCGCGTGGAAGTATTTCGACAACGACAAATGTACCGGGAATGAATTTGAGTTTTGCTGACTCATCCACGACGCGACTCGCCACTACCGGCTCTGCGATAGATGGCATTGGTTTTGAAGTAAAAAATCTGGACAGGACAGTACAGACACTGCGAGATAAGCAAATCTCTATCGCACCTCCCTCTAAATTTCTTACCTCGCTGGGGATAAAGTCAGCAGCATTAACCGACCCGTCTGGTGTTACGATAATTCTGACTGAAGGATTAATGAATTACCCTTAAGCGAGCAAGTGAGTCGGGTATGCGAATGAAACGCCGGCGCTTTTTAAAAGATTTTGGATGGCTCGGTGCGGGACTCGGACTTATTCCCTCGTGCATCTCGACTTCGTTAGATATTAAGCCTAGCAAGATCTCTAAAGCGAAAAACTACTTCGGAGAATGGAAAACACAGGACGGCCTACCTGTGTTTGATTACCTTATCGATCAAGACTCTGATCCTAATTCGTTATGGGATCCGATTGACCGGCCAAAAAATCGTCGTCATTTTCATGTTATTGGTAATCGGGCGTTGCAAGTTGTCGCCTCGAATAGGGGAGACATTGGAATATTCGAAGAAAGTGAGGGTCATCGCTGGCTGTTCTATCAAGATGATCTTTACGGGTGTGGTCATTCACTTATCATTGAATCGGGAGGGGTGCGTTGGGGGTCTCTATACTCTGAAAGTCCGAGAGGCACTGTACCTCTTAGGCAATTTGGACCCACTCATTTCTCTGTCCACTCGGAATACGAAGGTCTTAGGCTAGAGAGGACTGTTTTGTGTCCGGAAGGCGATCGGTCTTGGGTATTCATTAAAGTTGAATTGGCTTTATCGTCAGACGCAGCGCCGCGCCAATTTACTCATATTGAGTCATGGCCACTGCGGCCCAGATTTCTGCACACATTTCAGTCTAACGAACTGCGTGACAAAGCGGCTTCGCGAGTCAGTTATGATATCAATCTCTCGGCCCAGAAAATTACCATGCAAGAAATTTTCAATGAGCCAGCGGAGACAATAGGCGCGCCTGCAACATTACTAATTGAGGACTTAAGTTCGGAAAACAGGGGGCAGACGTCGGCATTAAATGGAGCACAATGGCCCACACTGCAAATTGAAACTGGTCTCGCCTTAAAACCTGGTGATACCCAGACTCTATGGTTTCGTGTCGGGCGTTCGACAGATGAAGAAATCTCGTCGCCTGAAAGTTTCTATGAGCAGCAGCTAGAAAAGGTGAGATCAAGACTCCCGAGGGCAACATCGCTCAGAGTCCCTTATGTTGCTCGCGAAATTCCATGGCATGTCGCCATGCTCTCGGGTGGGGCGAACAAAGACGCGATCCTAGGTGGGCACACCTTAAATCAGTCCTCGGTTTACGGGTTTGGCTTAGGCGGGAATGCCGCTGCACGGGACTCTCTTCAACACGCGATTCCACTGGTTTATTCCGAACCAGATCTTGCATTGTCTGTTCTCCGCAATACATGTGCCTGGGGCAGCCCAGACGGAGACCTACCTTATGCTCTGACAGGAAATAAGAAGCCTCTCACCCAATTACTACGCCCATCTGACCAAAACCTATGGGCGCTGTGGTTGGCGAGCGAATATGCGGCAGTAACGGGCGACTTAGCCGCGTTCGAGCTTCCTCAGCAATATCACCCGGATTATTCTGCAGCGACCACGACGCTTAAAGATAATTTAAAAAAGCAGGCTTATTTTTTTATTGATTATGTTGGTCGGGGCCAGAACGGTCACGTGCGTATTTTAAATAGCGATTGGAACGATATGGTTCTTCAAGACCCGATGATCGATAAAAACTCGATGATCGAAAGGGGAAGTTCAGTCCTGAATTCGGCAATGGCTAGCTGGGTACTTAATCGATTTGCGCCGCTAATGGAAAAGTTAGGAGAGCGTGACACGGCAAATCTTTGCCGGAGTGCAGCGCATCAATTGCGCGACTTGGTCGCCGCCAGTTGGAATGGTCATTGGTTCGACAGGGGCTATGGCCCGCCTACTGAATCTCAGCCCGATGGTATTGTTATCGGTCGAGATAGATGCTGGCTTGAGGTTCAACCTTGGGCGATCTTATGTGGAGCCGCATCGAGAAAACAATCAAAATCCCTCGTCGAAATATTTAAAACGGGGCATTGTATGAACAGTCCTTTGGGCGCGAGGGTTGTCTGGCCTCCCGACTTGAAAAATAGCCGGGTAGGGGAGGGTACGCTTGGTGGCATTTGGTACTCTATTAACATGACGCTTATCTGGGCAACTGCAAAGATAGACCCAGAATTTGCCCTCGCGCAGTGGGAAGCTATGTCTCTGCAGCGCCATGGTGAAGCTTATCCATCTGTCTGGGAGGGCACTTTATCGGGGCCTGATGCTTGGAATGCGCCGGAGTCGCCGCGCGCTGGGCGGACATGGTCGACTCCCGCATTCTCTATGCAGTCATTTCCCGTGAGTAACATGCACAGCCATTCTCAGCCGGTACTAGCCTGGCTGAGATTGCTAGGAATTGAACCTACAACTGAGGGCACTCTCGCTGTTAGGAGTTCGTATGAAAAAGAGCTGGGTTCTTATGTCAGCAGTACTTTTGCACTTTAACTGCATCATTTTTAAGGTCAGTCGCCAAGAGTAAAATCAAAAAGAGTTATTTTTTCTTTTTAATTTGCTAAGAATCCATAGACCAAACCATGTCGATACAATCGCTTTGACTGCTTGATGTAAGATTATTGGTATTGAAAGCACCCAATCTAGCAAGGGTTTTGACATCCATGTGTACATCCAATCAATGACTGGTAATAAAAACCCTAGTTGATTAGTAATGAACTCTAAATTGGACAAGGAAAGTAGACTGTAGTCAGAAATCGAAACAATGTAGATGCCCCAAAAGACCAAGGAAATCTGAATCGGTGACGACCAAATGCATAGGTAGGCAATTAATTTGAGCATTTCGCATACTCCGGTTTTACTTTCTTGCAATGTGGCACATTGTCTTTTTAGACACAACAGTCTACATCGCCGTTTATACGGGTGGCGTTTCGCTTGAAAACCTTGAACGTGAACGGGAGTACGCTTCGCAAATACCCCTGAGTAAGTCCAGCAGCTAGTTTGCTAAAGCCGCAGTGAGTGCAGTCGTGTAAGTCGCCAAATCAAAATAGTCTCGCCACAATTTAATTTTGCCATCAGACAATTCAAAGTAACCAAAACACGGTAAATTCACTGGTCTACCGGCGACAACAGTTTTGTCGAGACGCTCGACCATAACACTATCGCCATCAGCCAGTAGGTTAATCACTTCCCAGTCTGTGCTTTCCCACTGACTTATGAATCCTGCGATAAATTGCTCAATATTGTCGCGGCCGACAACGGCGGCAGAGGGCATGTTGTGATAAACGCCATCCTCTGAAAAATAGCCTGCTAGCTCCGATGGATTCAAGCGCTGCCATGCTGAAATGAAATCTCTAACTATGGCCTCATTGCTTTCAGTCTGCGCTTGCACGGTAGTCACCGCAAGAGTTAGTAAGACGCATGCGAGAAGAGTAATCCGTTTCAAAGGGTAGCTCCTTTTAGTTTCTGCTTTAGTTATATTATGCAGTAACTATAACAGTAGCAGTAGAGATGATGACATTTGCTAATGCTTGCTCCGTTCCTGCATAGTTTTGCAGAGTATAGATCCTTACTGCCCCAATACCTCCAAAAAAGAGAGAATCATGAGAGAAGCTGCTATGCACCTATTCAAAAAACAGCCGAGATCATCAATGCTTTTATGCAAATGCTACCGTGCTTTCCTATTTTTATGCGCACTCGTATCGGGCATGCATACAGCCAATGCACAAGAAATGAATGCGATCGATGAGACTGTTGCGGGCAGCACTGCAATAGAGGGCTATTTCAACCTTTATTGGAACGACGCTAGCGGAACTCTTTATTGGGAGATCGACAAGCTCGACACAGAGTTTCTCTATCAAGTCTCGATGGGCTCAGGCTTAGGGTCTAACCCGATTGGTATAGATCGAGGTCAGCTTCGCGGAACCTATGTGTTGTCGGCTCAACGGATAGGCCCGAGGATATTGCTTGTCGAGCCCAACTACCGCTACCGAGCAACGAGTGATAATCCGCTAGAGGTTCAAGCAGTCAAAGATGCCTTCGCGCCGTCAGTCATCTGGGGCTTCGATATTGTCGCTACTGAAGGCGACAGTGTGTTGGTCGATGCCACCGATTTTTTCCTGCGCGATGCGCGCGATGTCGTTGGTCAGATTGCGCGAAGCAATCAAGGCACATTCTCGCTGGATGCCTCACGTAGCGCACTATTTCTAGACAATACCGCAGGGTATCCCGAGAATGTCGAAGTCGAGGCAATGTTGACATTCACGAGCAGTAGCCCTGGTAGTTTAGTTAGCTCGGTAGCCGCCAGTGGTAACTCGATAACGCTTCGCCAGCATCACTCAATCGTAAAACTTCCGGACGATAATTTTACGCCGAGGCTAGCAGATCCGCGCATTGGCACCTTCGGGCCGACATTCCAAGATTACGGTACGGACATCGATACGGACAAGACTGTGCGCCTCGTCGCCCGCCATCGTCTGGAAAAAGTTGATCCGAATGCAGTGCGCTCTAGAGCGATTGAGCCCATCGTTTATTACGTTGATTCAGGCACGCCGGAGCCGATTAAAACGGCACTGATCGAAGGCGCCTCGTGGTGGAATCAGGCATTTGAGGCGGCAGGATTTATCGATGCCTTTCAGGTGCGCGAACTGCCTGAAGGTGCAGATGCTCAAGACGTGCGCTACAACATGATTCACTGGACTCACCGCCGCACACGTGGCTATTCCTATGGTGGCTCGGTGCAAGATCCGCGTACGGGCGAGATCATCAAGGGTAATGTTAATCTCGGCAGCCTTCGACTGCGGCAAGATTATCTAATGGGGCAGGCACTGGTGCCTGCCTTTGATTATATGGCAGAGGTTGTCGCAGACACCTCTGCCTCTGTAAACATGGCGCTGGACCGTGTGCGGCAACTGTCGGCGCATGAGGTCGGACACACCTTGGGTTTTCCGCACAACTATATTGCCAGCGCCTATGGCCGCGAGAGTGTGATGGACTATCCTGCCCCGTTAATAGAGATCACTGAAGATGGCCGCATTGACCTGTCGAATGCATACGTACAGCGCATCGGCGAATATGACAAGCTTGCCGTGCGCTACGCCTACTCGCAGTTCGCGCCCGATGCCAATGAAGCCGAGGAGCTGGCTGCCATCGTTCGGGAGAGTCTGGATAGCGGTCTGATTTTTATTGACCACAATAACAATAATTTCCGCGGTGCTGGACATCAGTACGCCGGAGTCTGGGATAACGGCGACAACCTTGTCGACCACCTAAAGCATGAGATCGAGGTTCGCCGTATTGGCTTGGAAAATTTCAGTCAAAACGTTATTGATCGCGGTACACCGATATCGGAACTCGAGTGGGCGTTATTGCCGCTTTACATGCATCATCGATTTCAGCTGAACTCGGCGGCGCAGAGCATCGGCGGGGCGGACTATCGCTACGCCGTTCGCGGCGACGGCCAGTTACCATTTATTATTGTTGAGGCCGATGAGCAGCGAGACGCGCTCGAGACAGTGCTCTCTACGCTTACGCCTGCGTTCCTCGCAATCGACCCAGAAATACTCAAGATGCTGCCGCCTCCTGCTCATCGCTACGATACGGGCGAGGCCTTTCCCGGCCGCACTCAAGTACTGTTCGATCCGCTAGGGGCCGCGGAAGGTGCAGCGAGCCTAACACTCGAGATTCTGCTGCATCCCGCTCGTATGGCGCGACTCGTTGCTTACGGCAGCCTTGGTGACTACCCGAACCTCGAGGAGGTAATAGATCGCCTGCTAGAGGTGACCTGGGGAGCGCAAGCACAGGGGAATGACTATCTCACGCAGATAATGCACGTCGCACAGCGCGTCACAATCAACGAGATGATGACTCAGGCCTCGAGCGATGAAAATTCGGGAGAGGTGAGGGCAGTGCTCTCGCAGGCGTTGGCAAGACTTGCTAGCAGTCTCGAGAGCATGCGCAGCCCCAGTTCGCATCAAGCGACAGCTTTGGCAGACATTCGACGTTGGCAGGCAGACCCGACGGGTAATGTGCCAGCCAAGGCGCTAACAATGCCACCTGGAGACCCTATCTGATCGCGGGCGTCTGCGCGGCTCGCTGTAGATTGATGAGAGATGAATGCATCTGCTGTAAGTTCTAAGGCCGTTTGCCCTTGTCGTACCTAGCCGTGATCTGGCTATCAAAACAAGAGCTCTCGGCTACGGCAGACAGGGTTTCGATCGTTAGGACTTAGCGTGAGAAGTCTTAAAAGCGATCAACTAACTTTTTGCAAAAGACCATCAATTGATGCCTTGGCATCGCCGTAGAACATCTGCGTATTCTCTTTAAAGAATAGAGGGTTTTCTATTCCCGAATACCCTGTTCCTCTGCCACGCTTGCACACAAACACAGTGCGGGCTTTCCATACCTCTAGCACCGGCATCCCCGCTATGGGGCTGCCTGGATCATCTTGCGCAGACGGATTCACGATATCGTTCGCACCGATCACGATGACGACATCGGTTTGCGGAAAATCATGATTGATCTCGTCCATCTCCAACACATAATCGTAAGGCACTTTGGCCTCCGCAAGCAGAACATTCATGTGCCCCGGCAGTCTGCCCGCTACTGGATGGATTGCAAAACGGACGGTCTTGCCCTTGGCGCGTAACCTTTTACTTAACTCTGAAACCGCCCCCTGTGCTTTCGCAACTGCCATGCCATAACCGGGCACTATGACGACGCTGTCAGCATCGTCTAATTCTTGCGCTACGCTATCAACGTCGGCTTCGCGCATCTCGCCGCCAATGCTCGCCGAGGATTCTGCCTCGCCGCCCCATCCGCCTAAGATAACCGAGGTAAACGAGCGGTTCATTCCTTTGCACATGATGTAAGACAGAATGGCGCCCGAGGAGCCGACGAGCGCGCCAGTCACAATGAGAAGATCATTGCTCAGAGTAAATCCGATGGCGGCGGCCGCCCATCCCGAATAGGAGTTTAACATCGAGACGACTACCGGCATGTCTGCGCCGCCGATGCCGAGAATGAGGTGACAGCCTAATGCGCCGGCGACGACGGTAATCAAGAGTAGAGTCCAAAGCCCAGCTCCTGTGAAATATAAATAACCAAGCCAAACGCAGACCACAATGGCGGCTAAATTTAAGACGTGTCGACCGGGTAAGGTTAGCGGAGAGGAGCTAAGTCGCTCAGCAAGTTTTCCATAGGCGATTAGCGAGCCGGTGAAGGTGATTGCGCCGATAAAAAGGCTCAACACCATTTCTACTTTAAGGATGCTTATTTCGACAGGTGTTTTAGCCGCGATTGTTGCGGCAAAGCCTGTTAGTTCAGCAACGGTTCCTAGCTCTATCGCGCTCTTGGCTACACCTAATTCAAGGTGCGCGTTGATGCCAATGAAAACAGCGGCGAGACCCACCAAGCTGTGGAAACCTGCCATCAATTCTGGCATCTGAGTCATCTGTACGCGATTGGCAACACTCCAACCGCCTAGGCCTCCCAGCGCTATCATAATACTCATTAGTATCCATTGACCGCCTGCCGCACTCACGGTGGCAACGACCGCGAGCAGCATGCCGATGATTCCGTACCAGATAGCCCGTTTGGCTTTTTCTTGCCCAGATAGTCCGCCGAGCGCAAGAATAAAGAGGACAGCAGCAACAACATAGGCGGCTGAAATAAGACCTTCGTGACTACTCATAACTTAACTCCGCTGGAACATAGCGAGCATACGGCGTGTAACCAAAAAGCCGCCAAAGATGTTAACCGAGGCGATCAGAATGGCAATCGACGCGAGAATCATCACGAGCCAGCTGGCAGAGACAACCTGCAGCAACGCGCCCACGATAATGATCGACGAAATAGCATTTGTGATCGCCATCAGCGGTGTATGAAGCGAATGCGAGACACCCCAGATAACATGAAAGCCAATAAAGATCGAAAGAACAAAGACAATGAAGTGCTGCATAAAGCTCGGCGGCGCGACCGCACCCAGCGCAAGGCAGAGAATACCGCCTAACCCGAGCATGACTCCGGTAAGGTTGAGTGAGCGCTGTAGCTCTTTCTGCTCGCGAGTTGCTTTATCCGCGTCGCTTTCAACAGCCTCCTTGGGCTTTGGGGTGGCAGCGGCAATCGCCTGAATTTTCGGCGGTGGCGGTGGCCAAGTGATTTCGCCTCGATGAGTAACCAACGCGCCGCGGATGACATCGTCCTCCATATCGATTACCGCTACGCCGTCTTTTTCAGGCGTCAAGTCATCGATCATGTGACGAATGTTATTAGCATAAAGCGTTGAAGACTGGGCGGCCATACGACTTGGGAAGTCGGTGTAGCCAATAATAGTCACACCGTTATCGGTTACAAATTTCGAACCAGGCTTTGTCAGCGCGCAGTTGCCTCCGCGCTCAGCGGCGAGGTCAACGATGACAGAGCCCTGCTTCATACTCGCAACCATGTCCTCGGTCCACAGCTCCGGAGCCGGTCGGTTGGGAATCAAAGCAGAGGTAATAACAATATCGATAGAAGGCGCGAGCTCACGAAATTTTTCGCGCTGTTTGTCGATGAACGCTTGGCTGGAGGGGGATGCGTATCCGTTGGTTGTCGCACCGTCAAGCTGCGCTTCATCGAATTCTAGAAAAACGAACTCTGCCCCCATTGATTCGATCTGCTCTGACACCTCTGGCCGCACATCGAACGCCAGCGTGATGGCACCAAGTGAGACCGAAGTCCCAATAGCCGCCAAGCCAGCTACGCCTGCGCCCAGCACCAACACTCGCGCCGGAGGTACTTTTCCAGCAGCAGTCATCTGCCCTGTAAAAAACCTACCAAAGTTATTGCTGGCTTCGATGACCGCTCTGTATCCGGCAATGTTAGCCATAGAAGACAGCGCGTCCATTTTCTGTGCACGGCTAATCCTGGGAACCATGTCCATGGCAAGTGCGCTGATATTTTTTGCGTTCATCTGCGTCAGCAGCGCCTCATTTGAGGCAGGGTAGACGAAGCTTACAAGAATTTTGTCGGGGGGAGAGTCATCGATCTCATCGGCTGCGGGTTCTCGCACTTTGACGACGATGTCAGCTTGGCTCCACAGCTCCTCTGCGGTGCTGACCACTTTCACCCCAGCAGCCTCATAGGCAGAATCGGGAAGTGAGGCTGCCAAGCCAGCGCCGGACTCGACTAAGCATTCGTATCCGAGTTTCTGGAGCCTTTGCGCACTCTCGGGCGTCAGCGCAACACGTGCTTCACCGATCGTTGTTTCTTTAGGTGCACCGATTTTCATTGCAATCCCTCTGATTTTAAGATCTATACGTTATTAGCACTGTAGCGGACTTCCCCTCTGGGGTGATCTCTCCCCTAACAAGGAGCGAGCGCCATTAGACTAAACTATTTGGTGCACCGATTTCTATGAAGATCGGCCCTAAAATTTCTGTGGGTTATACGAAGGGGTCACAGCGCTCTGGCGGCAGTTTATTTGAGACTCTGTAAGGCTTTATCTACAGGTAGGTTAGATGCTCTAATGCGGTGTATTCATTGAGCCCCGTGGCTTTACACAGACTTCTCGGAGAGACATATGGACAAGAACTTTTTGCGCAAGCTAGGCGCTGTAGCAATTTTCTTTTTTTGGGCAACGGGCGCCGGTGTAGCCGTTGCCGAAGTTGGACAAGAGCAGCTTGATGCAGTCACCGCTGACCTAAAAGCGCGCATCGAGGCAGGGAAGCTTTCCGGCGCTGTGGTGACGGTCGCTCAGAACGGCGAGGTGCTTATGACCGAGGCTATGGGCTACCAGAACGTCGAAGATCAGGTGCCGATGCAGACGGACACGATTTTCCGAATTTTCTCGATGACTAAGCCGGTCACTGGCACAGCGCTGATGATGCTCTGGGATGACGGTAAATTTAAGCTCGACGATCCGGTGGAAATGCATCTGCCTGAACTAGCTGGTATGCAGGTGTTTGTGTCGCAGAACGAGGACGGTAGCTGGGAGACAGAGCCTGCAGGTCATCCAATGACGGTACGCGAGTTAATGAGCCACACCGGAGGGTTGCTGTATACCCCACCTCTCTCGCAGGGTCCGGTTGCTGAAGCGTATGCCAAGGCCGGCATTATGGATCTCACTGGTACTTCTCTTGCTGACTCGATGCCTGCACTGAAAGATATCCCCCTCGGTTATCAGCCCGGCTCGCAGTGGGTCTATAGTATCTCTGTCGATGTTCAGGGGTATATGATCGAGCGCCTATCGGGCATGAGCTTCAGTGACTTTCTTCAGCAGCGGCTATTCGAGCCGCTTGGCATGGTGGATACAGGCTTTTTCGTGAAGCCCGAGAACGCACATCGCCTTTCTCGCCAATACGCGCCCAACGGCGACGGTACACTGCGGCGCACCGACAGCCGGGGAGGCATCGCTGGCGGTTACGATTTTAAAAGCGCTCCAGTATTCGAGTCTGGCGGCGGCGGCTTAACCTCCACAGCAGCCGACTATCTGCAGTTTGTCCAAATGCACCTGAACAAGGGCATGCACAATGGCGAACGATTACTGTCGCCCGAAGCTATCGAGCTCATGCGCACCAACCAGCTGCCGGCGGCTGTTAAGAATATCGGCGGCCTCTATCCGGGCAATGTCTTCGGTTTGGATTTCGCGATTGTCGAAAATCCTGAGGCTTTTCAAGGCGCTTCGCAGGGAACACACTGGTGGTGGGGCATCGCCGGCTCGTGGTTTTGGATTGATCCGGTTGAGAATCTTGTCTTTATCGGCATGATTCAAAACGATGACATCCTCTACTCGCTGCAAACCCACGCGGCTGCGCGCGCGGCCATCTATCAATAGCCTACCCTTGAAGGAGTCAGCCTGTTTAAAGGACTGGCTGACTCCTCATTCTCTGGCAACCCAGCGGCGTTGCGGTAATCAGCCTAATCCGGTTATAATGCGCACCCTGTCGAATTCGGCGGAGTGGGAAAGATGCGTGCAATGCACTGATTTTGCGCCATTCTCGCGTGGTTTAGACGCTTCAAGGCGTCATTGACATTCACTTTGCGTCGCCTCGCATGGGTCGACGTCAAGGTATTTGAAGTGGGCCTTGAGCCCATTTTTTGTTTCTGCTGCTTAAGCAGGTCGCGATCGCGATCTAAGGTCGGCGAGAAGAGCAAAGAGTTTAGGGAATTACGAGTGAAGAACGCAGCCGTACAGATAGCCGAGCTAATAGCGCCGACCGTTGAGGCGCTGGGGCTAATTCTGTGGGGCATAGAGTTACAGCAGCAGGGCAAATACTCACTGCTGCGCGTGTATATCGAGCACGAAGAAGGCGTGGGGATCGAAGACTGCGAGCGAGTGAGCCGTCAGGTTAGCGCTTTGCTAGACGTCGAAGACCCGATCACCGGTGAATACACCCTCGAGGTGTCGTCGCCAGGGATGGATAGACCGCTATTCACAGCGGAGCAGTTTGCGCTGTATGAAGGCGAAAAGGTAAACGTTCGCCTGCGAACAGCGCTGCAGGGACGCCGCCGGTTTAAGGGCGTGATCAAAAAAGTAGTAGACGACAGGATTGGTCTAGCGATCGATGCCGACGACGGCGAGCTGATTGAGATAACGCTCGCGGATATCGACAAGGCCAATATCGACTTTTAGCTATGGTTACTCTAGGCGCCGGTCTGACCGGTGCAAGTTTCGAGTAAGGTGACACTGTTATGATGAGTAAAGAAATATTGATGGTTGTTGACGCGGTCTCTAACGAGAAGGGCGTCTCACGCGAAGTGATTTTCGAGGCAATCGAATCAGCGCTCGCAATGGCGACTAAAAAGCTCAACGAAGAGGAAGAGATCGATTGCCGAGTTGCGGTAGACCGCAAAACAGGCGAATACGAGACCTTCCGCATCTGGACGGTGGTTGCAGATGACGAATACGTCAACGAATTTACTCAGTACATGCTTGAGCAGGTGCAGGAACGAGACCCGGCGCTCGAAGTAGGCAGCAAGATCGAAGAAAAGATCGATAACGTGCCGTTTGGCCGCATTGCTGCGCAAACTGCCAAGCAAGTGATCGTACAAAAAGTGAGAGACGCTGAGCGCGAGATCGTTCTTAACGAATACAAAGATAAAATCGGCGAGCTAGTTACTGGCACCGTTAAGAAAGTGACTCGCGAAAGCATTATTGTTGATCTTGGCGGCAATGCCGAGGCGATACTCATGCGCGACCAGATGATTCCGCGCGAAAATTTCAGAATGAGCGATCGTATACGCGCGTTGCTCATCGATGTGCGCCCAGAGCAGCGCGGCCCTCAGCTTTTTCTGAGCCGCACCTCGCCTCAGATGCTAATCGAACTCTTCAAAATTGAAGTGCCAGAAATAAATGAGCAGATTATTTCTATCCGCGCCGCGGCACGTGATCCAGGCTCGCGCGCTAAAATTGTTGTGTCGACTAACGACGGCCGCATTGATCCTGTTGGCGCCTGTGTGGGAATGCGCGGTTCGCGGGTGCAGGTTGTTTCCGGCGAGCTGTCGAACGAGCGCATAGACATTATTCTGTGGGATGACAATCCGGCGCAGCTGGTGATCAATGCGATGTCACCTGCCGAAGTCGCGTCCATCATCATGGATGAAGACAGCAACACAATGGATGTTGCGGTCGAAGAGGACAATCTTGCGCAGGCGATTGGACGCAATGGCCAAAACGTACGTTTGTCGGCCGAATTGACCGGCTGGACTATCAATGTCATGAGCGAAGAGGAAGCCGCCGAGAAGCAAGAAAAAGAATCGATTGGCCTCATCGAAATGTTTATGGCCAAGCTCGACGTCGACGACGAGACTGCCGAGGTGCTCGTAAGCGAAGGCTTCACATCACTCGAAGAAATCGCCTATGTACCGATGGATGAAATTCTCTCTATTGACGGTTTCGACGAGGAGATAGCCGAGGAATTGCGTAACCGCGCCAAGGATGCCTTGCTGACTCAAGCAATTGCATCTGAGGAAGATTTGTCGTCGATGAATGTGGCTGACGATCTAATGAATATGGAAGGCATGGATAAAGAGCTAGCACTCGAACTCGCGAAGCGCAGCATCCTATGTATGGAAGATCTCGCGGAGCAGGCGACCGACGAGCTGATGGAAATCGAAGGCATGACAGAGGAAAGAGCGGGGCAATTGATTATGACCGCACGTGCGCCATGGTTCGAATAGTTAGTAGCTGGGTCGTGGACGTCAGTCGCGCGGCTCTGTGGTTCGAGGCCGAACCGATGAAGTAGACATTTAGTGAGGGCTGCGAGGCAGCCGGCCGGTGAAGAGTAAGAAACCGGCACAGAGCGCGCAAAGCGCGCAAGAAAACTGGAGTAGATTGAATGGCAGATGTAACCATAAGCGAACTCGCCAAAGTCGTCGGAGTAGATGTCAGTAAGTTGCTGTCGCAAGTAAAGGACGCGGGCTTACCCCATAAGAAAGCCGATGAGATCATCTCGAATGACGACAAGAACACGCTCTTGCAGTTTTTGCGTGGTAGTCATGGTGAGAGTGAGAGAGCCGCTGCTCCAAGCAAGATTACGCTAAAGCGCAAAACGCTGGGTACGCTAAAAAGCGCGTCAAGCTCTGGTCGCGGCAAGACGGTAAATGTTGAAGTGCGCAAGAAACGCACTTACGTTAAGCGTACAGAAATTGCGGAGGAAGTCGTTCCTGAGGAGCCAGTTGCGGTCGAGCCAGAGATCATTACTCCTGATCCAGTTGTTGCCGCCGAAGCAGCGATAGCCGCTGCCGCAGAAGCGGCCAAAGAGCCTGTTGAAGATCAAGCGACAGCGCCAACACCAGCGCCAATTGCTCCGGCAGTGCTGGACGTTCCCTCCGAAGAAGCAGCCTCTGCACGCGCCGACAAACCTGGTGCAAAGCGTAAGCCCGCTACCAAGAAAGAAATCGATGATGAAGCCGAGCGAAAACGCTCTCAGGCGCGCCCGACCAAAGGCAAGCCAGCCAAGCGTCAAAACCGCACGCTGCATGTGAACGATGCCTTCGTCCTAGAAGGCGGAGAAGGTGAAGATCGCCGCAGAGGTGGCCGTCGCGGTCGCAATCGTTTATCGGGCTCTACCCAGGCATTCGAAATGCCAACCGAGGCAGTTGTTCGAGATGTCAAAATCGGCGAAGCGAACAAGGTGACAGACCTTGCGCAGCAGATGACAGTCAAGGCTGCAGCAGTGGTGAAAGCCCTATTCAAGATGGGTGTTATGGCGAACATCAACCATGTAATCGATGCCGACACAGCAACGTTATTGGTTGAAGAAATGGGGCATCGTCCTAAATTCGTATCCGAAGATGCTCTCGAAGAGCAGCTTGCGGAATCGCTGGCCGCTGAGATCGGCGAAATCAAAATCACGCGTGCACCGGTAGTTACAGTGATGGGGCACGTCGACCATGGAAAAACGTCGCTACTCGATTATATTCGCAAATCTACTGTCGCTTCGCACGAAGCGGGTGGCATCACGCAGCATATTGGCGCCTACCACGTCGACACCGACCATGGGATGGTGAGCTTCTTGGATACACCGGGGCACGCAGCATTCAGCGCGATGCGTTCGCGCGGCGCTAAAGCAACCGATGTCATCGTCTTGGTAGTCGCAGGCGACGATGGTGTTAAGCCGCAAACCGCCGAGGCTGTGGAGCATGCTAAAGCCGCTGGTGTGCCTATAGTGGTTGCTATCAACAAAATGGACAAAGAGGGTGCAGACCCCGATCGCGTGAAAAACGAGCTTGCAGCGATGGAAGTGATTCCAGACGATTGGGGAGGCGACACGCAGTTTATCCCCGTGTCTGCGCATACCGGCGACGGAATAGACAAACTGTTAGAAGCGATTCTTCTACAAGCTGAGCTGATGGAGCTTACGGCCTATACCGATGTGCCTGGGCAGGGTGTTGTTGTTGAGTCGCGTCTTGATAAAGGCCGCGGTGCAGTCGCGTCTGTGCTAGTACAGAATGGCACGCTGCGTACCGGAGATATCGTACTGGTCGGTAAAGAATATGGGCGCGTTCGGGCCTTGGTTGATGAGAACGGCGTCAACACTAAATCTGCCGGGCCTTCAATACCGGTCGAGATTCTTGGCCTCACGGGCGTGCCTGATGCGGGCGATGAGTTCGTAGTGCTTGCCGATGAGAAGAAAGCGAAAGAGGTGGCTGAGTTCCGCCGCACACGCCTCAAAGATTCAGTGCAAGCGAAGCAGCAAGCAGCGCTCATCGATAACATGTTTGCAGGCATCGGCAAGCCAAATCTCAGTATCTTTAACATCATTTTAAAAACCGATGTGAGAGGCACTCTGGAGGCACTGACAGCCTCGCTCGTTGCGATGAACACGGACGAGGTGCAAGTTAAAATTGTGTCCTCAGGCGTTGGTGGAATCTCTGAGAACGACGTTCACCTTGCAGCAACATCGAAAGCGATGATCGTTGGCTTTAACGTTCGCGCCGACAAAACATCAAAAGAAATTATCGATAACGAAGGCATTCAGCTTCGCTACTATAATGTTATCTATAACGTGCTCGACGATGTAAAAGCAATTATGGGCGGTATGTTGTCTCCCGAAATTCGCGAAGAGATTCTCGGTGTTGCCGAAGTACGCGATGTGTTTACCTCGCCCAAATTCGGTCAGATTGCCGGCTCGATGGTTATCGAGGGCACTATTTATCGTAACAAACCTATTCGCGTGCTGCGTGATGACGTGGTTATTTACGAAGGCGAGCTCGAATCGCTGCGCCGTTTCAAAGACGACGCGAACGAGGTTAAGAACGGCGTCGAATGTGGTATCGGAGTTAAGAATTACACCGATGTTCGCGTAGGTGACAAGATCGAAGTTTACAAGACAACCGAGATTGCCCGTACGCTATAAATTGCACATTGAGGCACAGCATTAAATGGCAAACATGACCCCAAGAGGCCAGCGCGTCGCGGATCAGATCCAGCGCGAACTGGCAACGCTGATCCAGCTCGAAGTGAGCGATCCACGCGTGGGAATGGTGTCAGTTACGGGCGTCGATGTCAGCCGCGACCTCGCTCACGCTAGGGTGTTTGTAACAGTACTGAACACGCCGAGCGCGAGTGATGAGGCGAATGACTCGCTCAGTAGTCCCGGAGACCTGGACAGGCTTGAGGTTGAAGAAAACCTCAAAGCGCTTAATCAGGCTTCGGGGTATTTACGCACTTTGCTAGCAAAGCGGCTCGCCTTACGCTCCGTGCCCAAGTTGCAGTTTCGCTACGACTCGAGCATCGAGAATGGCGCGCAGCTCTCGAGTCTCATTGACAGCGCTCTCAAGGCCGATATCGCTCAGCATGGTGAAGACCTACCCGTCGACGATAATGGTTAAGCTCGGCGCGTTAACAATAAATGGCGCGTAACGCGTACAAAGGACAGTGCGTGTGGCGCGTAGAAAGCAGAGAGGACGAAACATACACGGCATTGTCGTGCTCGATAAGCCGCTTGGCGGGAGCTCGAATCACGCGCTACAGACAGTAAAACGTCTGTTTGATGCGAATAAAGCGGGTCACACAGGTAGTTTAGATCCCCTCGCCACCGGCGTATTGCCGTTGTGCTTGGGAGAAGCGACAAAGGTATCGCAATTTTTGCTGGACTCGGATAAGGCGTATCGCGCCCGCATAAAGCTTGGTGAACGTACCGATACCGCAGACAGCGAGGGCGAGGTGATCGCCAAAGTAGAGAACTTTACGCTCGATGAAGCCGCAGTGAGGACAGCCCTTCTAGGATTCGAGGGCGAGATTGAGCAGGTACCGCCGATGTATTCGGCGCTTAAGCAAGACGGTCAACCGCTGTACAAATTGGCGCGCCAAGGCAAAACAGTAGAGCGAAAGGCGCGCGCGATAACGGTTTATGCAATCGAATTAACTGATTTTGACGCCGACGCGAATGAGATAGAAATCGAGGTTGAGTGCAGCAAAGGGACCTATATTCGAACTATTGCTGACGATTTGGGGCAGATTCTTGGCTGCGGAGGGCATATAATCGCGCTCCGACGCCTTAGAGCAGGGGCTTTCTCCATTGAGGAAAGCGTTACTCTCGAGGCTCTGGCGGCAGCAAAAGAGGCAGGGGGATTCGACGCGATAGATGCGTGCCTTATGCCAATGGACAAAGCGGTAGACGTACTCCCCGCGGTGCAGCTACCGAGCTTCACGGCAAAGTTTTTGAAGAATGGCCAGCCGGTGCAGGTAAGACACGCACCAGCCGAGGGACTCGTCCGGCTTTATGAAGAAGGCGAATTCATCGGTATTGGCAGCATAGACGACGATAGCAATGTTGCGCCCAAACGATTGGTGGTAACAGCGTCTGGCGAATAAAAAATTCAGAGTGAGTGCTGGTGCGAAAGCAAGAGCATCGCTCGAATAAGTGCATGAAGCACACAAGGAAGACCTCAGCTGACTATTAATATGCATGGTTAGTCTGATTGAAAGGGATGTTGAGCTGCGAAGCTGTCACATAAGTGACGCGTAGAGCGGTAATAATTAATCGCATATTTATGGAGTAAGAAAATGGCTTTATCAGCTGAAGTGAAAGCAGAAATCATTAAAGAGTATGCACAGGGCGAGGGCGACACTGGGTCACCCGAAGTTCAAGTTGCGCTTCTGACAGCAAACATCAATGAGCTGCAGGGGCACTTTAAAGAGCATATCCACGATCACCATTCGCGTCGCGGTCTTATCCGCATGGTTAACAGCCGACGCAAGCTGCTTGATTACCTCAAGCGCAAAAGCGTCGATCGTTATTCATCTCTGATCAAGCGTCTCGGCCTGCGTCGCTAAGCAGCGTCGTATGCCCGTCGCGGCTGGGTCTGAAGTAGAGGCCTGCCGCGAGACGAGCTACTTAGACCCGCTGCGCAGAGGGCTTAGGCCCTTCTGCGCAGTTTGGTTTAAAGCCGCAATAAAAAATAACAAGAGCCACACCAAAAAATGAAAATCAATTAACCGGATTAACTAGCGTTGGGCCTGATGAGTTGGCCGGCGTTTTTTAAAGAAAATAGGAAAATTTATGTTTAATCCAGTCGTTAAAAAATTCCAGTACGGTAACCAAACCGTCACGCTGGAAACAGGAAAAATTGCGCGCCAGGCTACAGGCTCGGTGATCGTGACGATGGGAAACAGTCAAGTGCTAGCGACGGTCGTAGGCCGAAAGAGCGCAAACCCAGGCCAAGACTTCTTCCCCCTCACCGTAAATTATCAAGAAAAGACCTACGCGGTAGGCAAAATCCCCGGCGGTTTCTTTAAGCGAGAAGGTCGCCCGACTGAAAAAGAAACCCTCACATCACGTTTGATCGACCGTCCTATTCGTCCATTATTCCCGAAGGGTTTTATGAACGAAGTGCAGGTTGTGTGTACTGTTATCTCAGCCGACAAAAATGAAGACGCTGATATCGCGTCTCTCATTGGCGCCTCTGCCGCACTCTCTATTTCAGGCATCCCTTTCGCGGAGCCCATCGGTGCCGCACGCGTTGGTTACGATGCAGAGAAGGGCTATATGCTGAATCCAACCAACAGCGAGCTTGAATCATCGCTTCTCGACATGGTTGTAGCAGGCACCAAGTCGGCTGTTCTCATGGTTGAGTCTGAGGCGAAAGAGCTGAGCGAAGACGAGATGCTCGGCGCTGTCCTGTATGCCCACCAAGAAATGCAGGTTGTTATTTCTGCTATCGAAGAGCTCAAAGCAGAAGCTGGCAAGCCAGTTTGGGAATGGACTCCTGCCGAGGAAAATGCATCGTTAAAAGCAGCGCTCGCTGAAAAGTTCGAAGCAGCTGTTATTGAAGCTTATCAAGTGTCTGACAAAATGGCGCGTTACGAGCGTATCGGCGCCATTCAGGCCGAGGCTGTTGAAGCGCTTGTCGACGAGGAAGCCGGCGTGTCTGCCGCTGACGTTAAGGCTGCGTTCGGTAAGCTTGAGAAAAGCACCGTACGCAATCGCATTCTAGATGGCGCACCTCGCATCGATGGTCGCGACACTAAGACTGTCCGCGCGATCGAAGTGGAAACTGGCCTGCTGCCTCGCGCACACGGCTCGGCGTTATTTACGCGCGGTGAAACACAAGCAGTTGTTGTCACCACGCTTGGCGCGCTTCGCGATTCGCAGATCATCGAAGACCTCGGTGGTTCACGCAAAGATCCATTCATGCTGCACTATAACTTCCCTCCGTATTCGGTTGGTGAAACTGGCTTCATGAGTGGGCCTAAGCGCCGCGAAATCGGTCACGGTCGCCTTGCGCGTCGCGGCATTGCAGCGGTTCTTCCGCGCGAAGAAGACTTCCCTTACGCCATTCGCGTGGTGTCTGAGATTACCGAGTCTAACGGTTCAAGCTCAATGGCGTCGGTTTGTGGCAGCAGTTTGGCGATGATGGATGCAGGCGTGCCTCTGAAAGCGCCTGTCGCTGGTATCGCGATGGGACTCATAAAGGAAGGCGAGCGCTTCGCGGTTTTGACAGATATCCTCGGTGACGAAGATCATCTCGGCGACATGGACTTCAAAGTAGCCGGTACAGTCGAAGGTGTCACAGCGCTGCAGATGGACATAAAGATTCAAGGTATTACCGAGGAGATCATGGAGATCGCTCTCGAGCAGGCTAACACTGCGCGTATTCATATTCTTGGTGAGATGAACAAGGTGCTCGCAAAGTCGCGTGACAGCGTCTCAGAGAATGCGCCGTCAATGGCTATGCTCAAAATCGATCCAGACAAGATTCGCGATGTTATCGGTAAAGGTGGCGCGGTCATTCGCGGTATTACCGAGCAGACCGGCGCCTCGGTTGATATCGATGACGACGGCAACGTGCGTATCTACGGCGAAGATGCGGCTTCACGCGATGCAGCAATCGACATGGTTAATGCGATAACTGCAGAAGCAGAAGTGGGTCGTATTTACCGCGGGAAAGTGGCGCGCATCGTCGACTTTGGCGCGTTCGTCACAATCCTGCCGGGCAAAGACGGACTCGTACATATCTCACAGATTTCTGATGAGCGTGTTGAGAGCGTTGAGGAATACCTCACTGAAGGCCAAGAGATTCTCGTTAAGTGCTTAGACCTCGATGC
>JAFMKB010000087.1 GCA_017853205.1 Gammaproteobacteria bacterium | reverse complement strand
CTAGATGACTAACTAGATGAGCGAAAGGCTTACTGCCCATGGCGATAACTCCTTAAACGTGCGTGAGCGGCTGGATCTGATACCCAGTTAACTCGGCCTTAGGCAGATTAATTGGAAATCAGATTTTACGCAGAACTATATGGGACTGAACGAGAAAATTCCTAGTCTGGATCCAAATCATTTTGGAGCGAACCGACTCGTCAGGTGAATACCAAACGAAAACGCCCCTATGATGGGGCGTTACGATCAATCCGGGCTTTAACGCTGCGGCGGGCTTTCGATAGTTTCACTAACAAGCCTGTATAGCGGAGAGTCTTGAATATGCTCAATTCGAACAGGCTCGTCGACATTGAATGTCATACTGCCTATATAATCGCGAAGCCGTTTCTGTGCCTCGGCATCAACCTCCGCCCGGAGGGTTGCAGACAATTCATCGGCCGTTTCGTTAAGCGCCATATTCTGGGGCTGAGCAAGTGTTCCTAAATCAGCGCGCTCACTTGACTCAGCCACTGCGGGTATTGAAGAGTCATTGCCCGGCAGTGATGTTTGCAAAATAACCACAAAGGCGAGCGCAACACACGCCGCAACAGCGACTTTCGCAACGCCCCGTGCCCAAGGCGTAGCAAGCACAGCGCTATGAGCCGTGCCGAAATCTGCCGCCTGACTCTCAAATTTGTCAGATTTGTCGTCATCCGACCTGCCCAACTTGCCGATACCTTGCGCAACCCTCTCAGCAAACCCATCACTTAATTTATACAACTCTGAGCCTTCGCCATGAATTATCGCTTGCGACGCGTTCAAGCGCGCCCATTTTGCGGCTATTTCAGGGCTAGATGAAGACAGTATGCGCCGAAGTTCCAACTCATTCGCCTCACCGTCGAGCAGTGCCGACAGCGACTCTTCATTAAGTTGATTGCCGCTGATTCTTACCGCCTCATTAGTCTTTTCGTTCTCGCTCATTGCTGAGTCCTTTTTAGATCATTGACCTGCCAATTTGCCTAGCTGCAAACTAGCTTTGGCTTACATATGGAGCTTAATCACTTTATCAATCGCTTCGCGCGCCCTAAATATGCGCGATCGCACCGTACCTACTGGGCAGTTCATCACCTCGGTGATGTCTTCGTAACTCAGACCTGAAAATTCGCGCAGCGTGAACGCGGTGCGCAGATCCTCTGGGAGCTCCTCAATTGCCTTCTCGACGGCCGCTTTCAGCGCTGCCGTTGCAAGACTTCCCTCCGGCGTGTCTTGATCATGCAGCGGCGCGCCAATTTCCACGAGTTCGGCCTCGCCCGCATCGAGATCACTGGTCGGCGGGCGTCTCCCCCGCGCGACTAGCGAGTTTTTTGCTGTATTTACTGCGATGCGGTAAAGCCACGTATAGAAAGCACTTTCACCTCTGAACAAATGCAGTGCTCGATACGCCTTGATGAACGCCTCTTGGGTTACATCTTCAACTTCTTGATGGTCTTTAATAAATCGAGCCACCAGCGCCGCCACGCGATTCTGGTAGCGCAAGACGAGGAAGTTAAAGGCATTTGTATCGCCCGCTCTCACTCGATTTACTAACTGCTGGTCGCTCGCATCGGCGCCACTAAAACTCATTTATCAACTCCCTACTCCGTGCGTTCGACCTGCACAGAGGGGAACAAATGCATTCAGATACCTGAGTAGACAGCATCTCAGTGCAAAAGTTCTCAATTTCTATAAAATCACCGACTTATTAACCAGCCAGAATTAATGCGCCATCGCACCTTGGCCAATCCACTCCTCAAGAGCCGGCGTATTTCTCAGGGCAAAAAGCACCGCCCCAACTAAAAATTTATATCTACTTTCAACAAGTTGAATCATTACATGACAAACAGCGTCCATCCTGCACAATTTGACATCCTTATCATCGGCAGCGGCGCTGCAGGGCTTACCCTCGCGTTAAAAACAGCCGATTTCGCCCGCGTCGCTGTATTAAGTAAGGGCGAGCTCAGCCAAGGAGCGACGTTTTACGCACAGGGTGGCATTGCTGCGGTGCTTGATAGTGAAGATAGCATCGAAGCGCATGTCGCCGACACGCTAACTGCGGGCGTGGGTCTGTGTCACCCCCAAGTCGTCGAGCAGATTGTCGAACACAGTGCCGAGGCGGTTAGCTGGCTTGTCGAGCAAGGCGTGCCCTTCACCACCGTCGACGGCGGCGCGGTTCACGTAAACCAAGAAGCAACCGCGTCCAAACCTCCAAAACTTAGCGACCTGCACTTAACCAAAGAAGGCGGCCACAGTCACCGTCGCATTATCCATGCGACCGATGCGACGGGTAAAGCCGTGTTCGAAACACTCAAGAATCGAGCGCTTGCCCATCCAAACATCCATCTGCTCGAAGCCTATACTGCCGTCGATTTAATCACGAAAAAGGGGGCAACAGGCAAAACAACCTGCGTTGGTGCCTATGTACTCAACCAAGCGAACGAGACGGTTGAGTTGGTCAGCAGCAAGTTCGTAGCGCTTGCAACCGGCGGCGCAAGCAAGGCCTATCTCTATACGTCTAACCCTGACGGCGCGAGTGGCGATGGCATCGCCATGGCCTGGCGTGCAGGCTGCTCGGTAGCGAATCTCGAATTCAATCAGTTCCATCCGACCTGCTTGTATCATCCTCATGCCAAGTCATTTTTGATCACCGAAGCCCTTCGCGGAGAAGGCGCGACCCTCGAACTCCCGGATGGCTCTCGCTTTATGCCCCGCTTTGATAGCCGTGAAGAACTCGCCCCAAGAGACATTGTCGCTCGTGCTATCGACCATGAAATGAAACGCCTTGGCTGTGACTGCGTCTTTTTGAACATCACACACAAGCCCGCTGAGTTCATCAAAGAGCACTTTCCTACGATTTATACCCGTTGCCTAGAATTTGGCATCGATATTACTCGCGACCGCATACCCGTCGTACCTGCCGCTCACTACACCTGTGGTGGCGTCGTTGTGAACCAGCGCGGGATGACCGACATCGCGAATCTCTATGCCATAGGCGAAACAAGTTTCACCGGCCTTCATGGCGCCAATCGCATGGCAAGCAATTCTCTTCTTGAATGTTTTGTCATTGCCTTTGCAGCCGCACAGGACATCGCAAACAGATTTGACGAAACGCCTCTCGAAGTTGATCTCCCCGCATGGGATGCCAGCGGAGTTGTCGATTCAGACGATGAGATTCTGGTGTCGCATAACTGGGATGAACTCAGACGCTGCATGTGGGATTTCGTTGGAATCGTTCGCAACGATGAGCGCCTGATCAGGGCGAAAAAGAGAATTAATCTACTTCAAGAGGAAGTCATCGATTATTACAGGCGACACCGAGTGACCAATGATTTGCTCGAACTTAGAAACTTAGTCCTCGTCTCGAGCTTAATCATCGATAGCGCGCTTAGCCGAAAGGAGTCACGCGGCCTGCATTTCACGTTGGATTATCCAGACCTAGCGGCTCAGGCTGAGGACACTCATCTGAGTCCTCAGTCTAAAACTGCGTAGATGGGATACGCACTGTTAAGTAGAGAAGTTTAGATAGCGGCGAAGCAGGCTTGCATCGCGTCGGCTCAGGCTGCCTGGCCATAGTCGCAAAACTAATGGGCGGCCATTTTTTTCGATACTATTAAATCGAAGAATGATCAAAAACTCGCCGCAGCGCACAAGACTCGGTACTGCCTTTTCTAAGATGCATTCGACCCCGTCATTCCCACCACTTGCTTGTTGCGTAATAAGTAATGATTTCGTGCCAGTGATAATCAGACGTCGAATGCGCAAGGGATGTTGTGCAGAACAACTGCGCAGAGAGTACATCAAGCTAATGAAGACCCCTAGCGCAAGGATCGTTTTTAAGACCGGAGCCTGCGGCAAATCGATCGCCGCGTAAAAGAAAACGGCATGCGCCAACCAAGTAGCGAGTGGGATGAGCGGAGAGAGTCGGATATCCACGGCGAACATCCACGCTCCTTATCTATTTTTCGGCTGTTCGCGCATTTCTGCCCTAACTTTTCGCCTGATTCAACACCCCTACCCTGACCACAAGGGCACCCAACTTAATTCTAGGCGTTGGCCAACTTATGCGCGAGAATTTGGTCAATCATCGGTGTAAAGCGTGCCTCACTCGGCTCGGCCCGCTTCATAAGCCATGCCCATATATCCTGATCTTCCTCGGCTAAAAAATCACGATAGAGCAGCTTATCCTCGAGACTAAGAGTCTCGAATGCTTCGCGCGCGAAAGGGACCAGCAATAGGTCGAGCTCGAGCATTCCTCGCCGGCTGTGCCAAAATATTTTAGAGGGGTGCAAATCATCTGATTCAGTCATCGTAATTCTCTGTATAGACAGGGATTAAACAGGCGCGCAGATTAACGCCTCATAAAAAGCAATACTAGCCAAGATTGGTGAGAGCTTTGTTTTTTCAATACTACTCGGATCGGTAGTAGATCTGATATCGTACCTGCTTGTGATAAACATAGGCAGTTCTAGCGTGTAGAATACACAGTGATTTCAGGACCGCTGCGCAGCGCTGGCAGTCCTTATTCAACGCTCAAAGCAAGAGAAGTCGATCACCCATGACAGATTTAGTACAGCTTACCCAATTCGAATTCATCCGCGCATCCGGTCCCGACGCGCGAACCTTCCTGCAGGGCCAAGTTACCTGCGACACCACAAAAATATCGCCAACGCAGAGCGTACTGGGCGCGCTTTGCAACCTCAAAGGCCGAGTGATCGCAGATTTCAGAGCAGCACAAGTAGGCGAGGATCTCGTTTTAAAAGTCGGCACAGGGCTCGCTGACCCAGTGCTCGCTGTGCTAAAAAAATATGCCGTCTTTTCCAAGCTCACGCTGAGCAAAGAGGATGGACTCTGCGTTCTGGGGCTTTTAGTCACAGGTGACGCGGAGGGCGATATCCTGCCTGCAAGCCCTCATGCAGTCACAAGCCTCAGCGAAAACGTAATGGCGATCCACTCTGGCTGCGGTGAGGAAGGAACACGCTGTATCGAACTCTGGGGCAATGGGACATCAATCGAAGCCAGCGCAGCATTATTGACCTCCTCAAACGCCAGCATGCCAAACACGACGATCGAAGTAGCGACGACAACAGAGTGGACTCGACTAGAGATCTTAAGTGGGATGGTTCATGTCACCCCTGCCCTCAGCGAGGAATACACACCCGCAGAGCTAAACTATGACATTTCGGGCGTAGTTAATTTTAAGAAGGGCTGCTACACAGGCCAAGAGATAGTCGCTCGCATGTTCTACCGCAGTACGCCGAAAAAACGACTTTACCCACTTCACGCGGAAACAATGCTTTCCACGAACTCTGAGCTTAACGACTCCGCAAGCGAGACTGCGATAAAACCGCTTGCCATTGCGGGGAATGCAATGCTTGCCCTACTCGATACAGACCCGTCGGCGCGCGAGTTAACTCTTACCAGCGACTCAAGCGTGAAGCTTGCGGTTAAGGAACCTGACTATTTCACAAAATGAAAATCCGCCGGCCCTGCGCGGCGAACGAATAAGGTCACATCCTGACCTGCACCTGACTCGTTAGGCACGTCCCAAAAGAGTGCGCTGCACGACCGGAAATTTTGACATAACCGCCCGCCGCTGAGCTTAACCTTTAAGCGTTTAAACAGGCGCTTCCAAGGTGAATTCGTTATCAATTCCCTAACTTTTTCCGTAATCCTTGCGAAGCAGGCTGTCAGAATTCGCTTAACAAGCAAAGGCGACTTCATAGCAAGGGCGGGAGGCTGTTTAGGACTCTGTAGATTGTTATAGATACCCTGCAGATACCCAATACCCCAATTTCGTTGCTCTAGACAGAGTCTCCTAAA
>JAFMKB010000086.1 GCA_017853205.1 Gammaproteobacteria bacterium | reverse complement strand
CTCCTTCGCCTTTCGCCGGTGCTGAACGCGCTCGCTATGCTGTTCACTGTATCGAGAACGAAATCACAACGCACTACTTGTGCGAGTCAGTGATTGTCGCAACAGGTGCACTTTCGGTGCCAACGTTAGGCGGAAGCGACCGCGGCTATCATCTCGCGCAAACCTTTGGGCTTCCACTGGAAGACCGCAGTGCTGGCCTCGTTCCATTCATGTTTAGCGATTCGATGCTTACGCTGTGTAATGCACTGTCTGGTTGTTCGGTAAGCGTCGAAGCACGCTGCGGATCGACACGTTTCAATGAAGACATGCTGTTTACACACCGCGGCCTTAGCGGTCCTGCCATACTCCAGATTTCAAACTATTGGCGTCCGGGCGAGACGCTCACCATCGATCTATTACCCTCGCTCGATGCCGAGACCTATCTCATCGAGCGCAAAAGTGAGAGTCCGAAACAGAAAATTCGTAGTGTGCTCACGCAGCATCTGCCGAAGGCACTCGTGACAGAGCTCGAGAAACGTTGGTGGCCGGAATTTTCGGAGCGCGCCCTTGCAGAGTGCAACGACACGATGCTGAGAAGCCTTGGGCAACGCTTAAATACCTGGGAGCTAAAACCATCGGCGACCGAAGGCTATCGAACTGCCGAGGTGACACTCGGTGGGGTCGCGACATCGGCGATCAGCTCAAAGACTATGGAGGCGATTGCGCATCCTGGACTTTATTTTGTTGGCGAGGTGGTCGATGTAACAGGTCACCTGGGCGGGTTTAATTTCCAGTGGGCGTGGAGCTCGGGATTTGTTGCAGGGGTGAATGCGTAAGCGGGCCTACCCTTCCCGCATTTTCTCGACAATCGCCGAGGTCGAGCAGTCGTCGAGAAAGTCTAATGACTTAACCTCGCCACCGTACGACAGCACATATTCGCCACCCACCACTTGGTCTATAGAATAGTCGCCGCCTTTGACGAGAATGTCTGGGTTAAGAAGGCGCAGAAGATTTTCGGGTGTGTCTTCGGCAAAGCTCACAACCCAGTCTACGGCTTCGAGTCCGGCGAGAACTGCGAGGCGCCTCTCTACCGGATTGATTGGTCGACCCGCACCTTTTAATCGATGCACCGAGGCGTCATCGTTGATTGCAACGATTAGCCGGTCGCCTAATTTTTTCGCCTCGGCTAAATAGCCTACGTGGCCGGCGTGAATGATGTCGAAGCAGCCGTTGGTAAACACAATACGCTCGCCGTGGGCTTTTGCGTCTTCGACCGCAATGCGTAACTGTTCGGCGCTCATTACGCCGCGGCCCGATGCCTGCAGCTGATGTAGTGCACGACGCAGCTCTGGGCCGCTAATGGCTGCCGTACCGAGCTTACCTACCGCGAGGCTTGCAGCGAGATTCGCAAGGACCGTCGCCTCGGCAAACCCTTCGCCTGCAGCAAGGCTTGCCGCGAGCACGGAGATTACTGTGTCGCCAGCGCCGGTAACATCGAATACTTCTTGCGCGCGCGCCGGCAGATGCAGTTCGGGAGAATCAGGACGAAGCAGCGTCATGCCGTTTTCGCCACGGGTAATGAGGATTGCCTCTAAGTCGAGCTTGAGCATGAGCGCGAGACCCTTCTCGACTAGTTCCTGTTCGTTGGCGCACTTACCAACGACTGTTTCGAATTCGAGCAGATTGGGAGTGATCAGCGTCGCACCACGGTATTTCTCGAAGTCGCTGCCTTTAGGATCGACGATTACCGGTTTGCCCTTGGCCCTCGCCGCATTGATTAAGCTCGGCACGTCTTGCAGCGCACCCTTCGCGTAATCAGAGACGATCACGACCTGGGCGTTATCGAGTATCGCCTCAAAGCGAGTACCGAGGTCTGCAACATCGGCTGCATCAAACTGTTGCTCGAAATCCATACGCAATAACTGCTGATGCTGGCTGATCACCCGCAGTTTAGTAATGGTTGGTTTGTCTGCCGATTCAAGAAATTCACAGCGCACGCCGGCCGCGGCAAGGCGAGAGCCCAAGTCCTTAGCCGTCACATCGGCGCCGACCACACCGAGTAGTGTCGCCGCACCACCCAGTGCGGCGATATTGAGCGCCACATTGCCCGCGCCACCCGGACGGTCTTCTTGATTATTGACACGTACCACAGGCACTGGCGCTTCAGGCGAGATGCGCGTCGCCGAACCGTGGTAGTAACGGTCGAGCATCACGTCGCCAACGACGAGCACACGGGCGGTTTGAAAAGGGGGCATCGATTGTGGCATGGCTGCCTTCTCCAGAATGTCTGCTTAGTCTCTTCAGGGCCGGCATCACCGCGCGCTGAGAAATTTTTTCAGAGTCTAGCATAGCCGCAATGGGTGGTCGCGCCCTTGGGCTCTGCTACAATCATCATCTATTAACCTCGAGGACGCATGCGACCATGCTCGATCATCCGGCACTTAACTGGCTTCGCCAGCATCCGCGCATTTTTGCGCTGATGGGGTCTCTGCTGATCGCAGGCTATGTGTTGTCCCTCGGCGAATGGCCCAACGACGACGCCTACACTTATGTTCGTGTTGCAGACATTATGCTGCATGAGGGCCTTGCCGCCGCCTACGCCCATTATCCGTGGGCAACCTACCCTGTTTTGTTCGCACACTTTGCTCTTATCGACCTCGATCTGTTTACCGCAGGCCGCGTACTCAATGCGCTACTTTATGCTTTGCTCGCTGTAAGTTTCGTCTCGGTCGCAGGCGAACTCGTTCGCAATGCCGAACCCACGCGTCGAAGCGCGATACTCTTTCTTGCGGCAGTCACCGTACTTCTCTATCCACAGCTCAACGAGTATCGATCGATGCTCATTCGCGACGTCGGGTATTGGGCGTTTATGCTATTAGGACTTCAGCAGCTTATGGTCGCCGTCCGCATGCCGTCGCGCTCTGTAAAGTTCTGGCGAAGATTGGTCCTTTTTTTTACTGCCCTAGCCGTTGCGTTTTCCTTTCGCGCCGAAGCGCTTGCTTATCTTCTGCTAACACCGTTGCTGTTCTGCTTCGTTCGCGATAAGGCCAACAATCGCCGAGTAGGTGATGCGCTGCGTGTGACGTTAGCGCTTTTCGCTCTGGGGATTGCCGCACTCGCTGTGGCCCTTGCCGCCGGGGTCGATATTCTCGCGTTGTTAGCGCGCTTTATAGGAACTTATGCGCCGTTTATCGAAGCCACGTTTTCGCCCGACGACACGCAGCGCGCCGCGCTGAGCGCCGTGCTTTTTGGCGAGCATGCCGAGGTTTATTCGGGCGACTATTTGCCAATTTTTCTTCTTATCGGTCTACTCAGTATTCTCGCTGTCAGTATGACCTCGGCGGTTGGCTTACCTTACCTCACCGTTATCGGTCTCACTTTGGTAAAGACTTGGCGAGATCGACATCAGCGAAGTACTGGTGATTTAGCGAGTACGCTCGGTGTCGAAAAAAACGCGCTTATCGTCGTCGTAGGATTCGCGCTGATTAATCTCGGCATTCTTATTAGTTTTGTGTTGGTCACGCGCTTCGTGTCGGCCCGCTACGGCATGTTATTTAGCCTGCTCGTAGCATTGCTAATTCCACTACTACTCTACCGCGCACTTGAGGCGGCGCAAGGTCGACGCGTCATCGTGACAGTCGTTTTGCTCTTCGCTTATTGCTTGATCGATTCGTTTGTAAGTTTTGGCGAGCGCAAAACCTTTCTTAAAGAGTCTATCGATTGGGTTAAGAGCAACGACACAACCGCGCCGTTGCTGACCAATAATCACACGCTGGCCTACGCGAGCGAACGCGTTGAGGCCTACGACAAAACGCCGAGGTATTTTTCCCTACAAACGTTGAGAGAGGCCACAACAAATACGCTCATCGTAATCGAGCTTAATGAACAAATGCGCGAGATCCTGCAGCAGCTTGTGGAGCATGGCGAGGCCGAGAGTGTAATTAATTTCCCCGCGCAGTCACCTCGCATCGGTATCTATCGCCGACTTTGACACGTAGATTTCCCTCGCAGAAACCCCCTACCAGTCATCAACCTCTTCTCGCTTACTTACCAACAGATCGCCCAAGATGAGGAAGTTAAGATCTGTTCCATGAAATGCATTCAGCGCGTCTTCGGGCGTGCAAACCAGCGCCTCACCAGGGCGATTAAGCGCAGTATTGATAAGCAATCGTTGACTAGTTGCATCAGCAAATTGACTAAGCAAATTATGAAAATCGGCGTTGTTCTCACCACGCACCACTTGCAGGCGCGCAGTGCCGTCTACGTGCACAATGTCAGGATACGTTTCACGAAACTTAGCGGTCGTTTTCACGCTTAATACCATCGCCTCGTCGTGAGAATGCAAATTGCCGCGATCGATATAGTCATCGGCGGCGCTTTCGAGAAGGCTTGCAGAGAACGGCCGCCAGCTTTCGCGAAATTTAACCAACTTGTTAATGCGCTGGGCAATGTTAGGTTGTGAGGGGTCGGCCAGAATGCTGCGATTACCGAGTGCGCGTGCGCCAAATTCCATACGCCCGCGGAACCAGCCAATGACCTCGCCTTGCTTTAGAAGCTCCACTGCTTTTGCATGAGGGTCATCTAGGATTTCCCATACCGGCTTTTCTCGATGTCCTCTGCAAGCCTCGACGCATTGATTGCGTGTAAATTTCGGTCCAGTAAAAAAATGCGTAGCTGGCTTGAGCTGGACACTCTGCTGTGAGGCAACAAACGCCGCCGCACCTATGGCTGTTCCCGCATCACCGCTGGCAGGGTTAATGAGTAATTCTTTGACGCCGTCGATCTCACCTAGTTTTTGATTTAACCTAATATTCAACGAACTTGTTCCAGCGACCGCAAGTCGACCGGTTTCGTGAATCATGTCGCCGAGATAACTCGTTACTATTTTTACCGCGAGAGATTCGTACAGTGCCTGAATTGCCGCCGCGTAATGCACATAGGGATCATCGACTAAGTTACCTACGCGTCGTGGGCCGAGCATTTCTACCAGCTGCTTACTAAAGTAGTGACCCTTAGACTGCGCCTTAAAACGCCGAAGCCCAACAGTGCCCACCAAGTGATTGTTGATTTTTAGACGACGGCCATTAAATTTTGCGAGCGAGGTAAGATCGTATTTTTCAGGGTCGCCAAACGGTGCAATACCCATCACTTTAAATTCGCCATCGAGAGCCTCGAAGCCGAGATAATCGGTCAGTGCCGCATACATTCCAGCGAGGGAATCGGGGTTATAGAATTCCTTTACGCGCACAATTTTTCCAGCCTCGGCATAGCCTAAGAAGATCGCCGAATACTCACCTTTCGCATCGCTGCAAAATAAAGGGGTGCGACCTTCAAGAGGATTGATCAGTGTCGCGCTGGCTGCGTGTGCAAGCTGATGCTGAACAGGCACGACCTGTGACGTCGCGGCGGGAATGTGTAGCTTCTCAAGTAGTCCCGAAAGATCACGTCGATAACGGCGATAACGACGATTGCCGTTGAGCACACTATCGATCGCGCGGTCGGGGGCATACCAGTGGCGGTAAGCGTAGTGCCAACGGGCTTTGGTAAACAGGCTTATTGGCGCAAAAGGAATCGCGACCTGCGTTATGTCTTGCCCGCGCACGCCGCCTATCTGCATACAGGCTCTAGCGGCGAGATAGGGCGCTGCGTCGCGTGCGTGTTTACGCCGCACGAAGCGCTCTTCTTCGCAGGCCGCAACGAGCTCACCGTCGATATACAGCGCAGCAGCGGGATCGTGGCCGATGGCGCCAGCGAGGCCTAGGATGATGTTAGACATGAGGCGACATCCTGTGAATCAGTGAAGCGAGACGCGTTTTTCAGCACTGATTCTAACAGGAAGGATGGACTTCAGGCGCTTTTT
>JAFMKB010000008.1 GCA_017853205.1 Gammaproteobacteria bacterium | reverse complement strand
AGCCTGCGTTCACTGCCCTCTACTCCGCGCAGCGCTAGACCTGAGACTAAAGCGATCCTATCTGCTTCAGAGAGCGGCAACCCTGCAACCACCTCCTCGCCCTCCCAGAGCCTAATCAGTCGGGCGACGCCCAAGTCGGTTGTCACAAGCGCACGGTAACTACGATAAAAAGCCGCACGTGCAGAGAGACTCCTGTGTGAAGATTCCACCTCTCGCCAGAGCACACTTTCCAGCTGTTGGCTCACCCCGAGCCGTGCTTGAGGGTCTAATCGAAGCCAGTAGGTTTCATCGAGCGTGCTAAGCACGCGATTGACGATAAGCTCGTTTTGCTCTGATGGTAATTCGCGCAATGCAGCGATGAAAAATTCCTCTGCCGACAGTCTACTCTCTTGCACCTCTTCCCAAAGCGTCGTCCATGCAGCGCCGCGCGCTACAGCAGGCTCTATCGAGCCTATGCTCCGCAGTAGTCCCCTCTGGCTGATGTCGTCGAGAACAAAATCACCGTATTCAATCCCACTCGCGTTAGGTAACAGGCTAGCTGTGTCCGCGTCTTCCCTAGGCAGGGGTATAGCGATCGCATCGGCGCCGAGCTCGATCTCCCTTATCGTTGCGCCTGCATCCGTTACCAATTGAAGACGTAATTTCTGCGGCCAAGTCCGGCCCAACCCGGCGGAGTCTTCCTGCCGCAAAACAAATTGCGCATCGCCCTTCTCTCTAGAAACAATGATCCGTGGCCGGCCAGCCTCGTACACCCAGGTTTTATTCCACGCGTCTAGATCCAATGCCGTTTTGCCATCAAGCAATGCGATTAACTGCGGCCAAGTAGCGTTGCCATACGCATACTCTCGCAGATACTCACGCAGCCCCTCGCGCAGAGAGTCTTGCCCGATGAGATTCTCGAGGTGTCTCATAACGATCGGCGCTTTCTGATAAATGATTGCGCCATAAAGCGTACCTGCGTAGCGCAAATTTTCGAGTGGCTGCCCAATTGCGTTCGCGCCCAATGTGCGGTCGACCGCATAAGCCGACGGATGGTGCGCTGTGTGAAAGCGTAGCTCGTGATCAACCTCAGGGAACGCGGGGTTAACGATTTTCGCCGCCATAAAATTAGCGAAGACTTCTTTAGTCCAGACGTCATCAAACCAATTCATCGTCACAAGATCGCCGAACCACATGTGCGCTGTTTCATGCGCTATAACCGACGCGCGCGCAAGTATCTGAGTCTGGGTGGCGGTCGCATCTAACATCAGACTCGCTTCGCGGTAAAGAATACTGCCGGGGTGTTCCATGCCTCCGTACTGAAAGGCCGGGATAAGAACGAAGTCGAATTTTTCGAATGGGTATTCGATCTTTGTGTAGTCCTCAAGCCAATCGAGTGCCTGTGCATGTAAGGCGAATATTTCATCCGCGTTGGCATCGACTTTTCCGCGATCCGTTTCGCGGTGATACATGGTCATTTCGCGATCGTCGATCGTTCTCGTCTCACGCTGAAACTTTCCCGCCGCAAAAGCAAAAAGATAAGTCGGCAACGGCTCAGTGCGCGCGAATGTTCGAACAGACTGATTCTGTAATTGATTGGAGCCGTTACCCGGTGCAGTATCGACGGATAGCTCGCTGCCGTTAGCGACTACCTGCCAGTTGTGGGGAGCGCTGATAGTCCACGCGACAGAGCCTTTTAAGTTAGGCTGATCGATGAGTGGGAGCGAGAAATGTGCGCGGTCTGGGACAAACAGGGTGTAAAGAAAGTCAGTGCTACGGTTGAGAGCTGCGTCGCCGGCCTCGAAAATCAGAGTCACACTATTATCGCCTTCCTGCAGCAGTGCTGCAGGAATCAGCACGTGATCTTCTACGAGAGACCACTCACTCGGCTCACCATTGACTGTTATAGAATCGAGCCGACTCGCCGCGTCGACAAAGTCGATTACTACTGGAAAATCTTCATCGCTATTTAGGGTAAGCCGAAATCTCAGAGTCGCTTCGCCAGTGATCGGTAAAGCACGCTCGTTTGGAATCACGAGGCTGAAATCATACTCTAGAGCCGACAGGGTTTGCTTTCGGTGTTCGGAGAGCTGCCATGAGACGCCTCTTTGAAGTCTTGGGTCATCATTAAAGTCTCCTAGTTCCTGAGGAGAATGCTCGCTTCCAGTGGGCGCGCAGTTCGCGAGAGTAGCGATACCTAGTAAAAAGACCAGGGCACGCAAAAAGAGTACGCTTCTCGATTGACCCGTCGTTGAACGCCTTCGCTTTTGCTGCATGGTACTCTCTCGCGCGCTATGATTTAGTTATGCCTAAGTGTAGCGCTGTCTCTGAGGCATTGCAGCCGACACTATGAATCCCGCTTCTAAATCTCTGCGTATGCAGGGTCAACACTAAGATCGCCCGCCGGTAGGGCGCAGGACAGCAGTTACTCATGCAAGACGTTTTAATAATTGGCACAGGAATGGCAGCGACCGCACTCGCGAACACCCTCGCAGACAAGGCGCGAGTCACACTCATAGAGAAGTCACGAGGATTCGGCGGACGCATGGCGACACGGCGGCGCGAGGGTTTCGAATTCGACCATGGCGCGCAGTTCTTTACCGCGCGCTCTCAAGCTTTTCAGCAGTTTCTTGCGCGGCCAGTCGAAGGCGCATGCATCGCAGAGTGGCAGCCACGGCTAACCACACTTGAAGCGGGACGCGCGCCGTATAAGCGAGAGTGGTTCGAACCTCACTTCGTCGCAACACCGAGCATGAATTCTCTATGTAAGGAGTCGCTTAAGGCATTGGAGGGTAACGTAACTATTCATCTAGGCTGCGAAGTAGGCTCGCTCGAAAAAATAGACTCAGGTGCCGCTCCGTGCCGCTGGCGAGTTTTTTCCAAGCAGACAGATAACCGGCAAGAGATTCTAGGGGAGTTCGACTGGGTTTTGAGCACGGCACCCTCTGCGCAGGCCAGCACGCTGTTTGCCAATACCAATTTTAGTCACCTCACGCGTCTGCACGACGCGAAGCATCTTCCCTGTTTCAGTCTAATGCTCGGCCTTAATGCTCCACCCAAACTCAACTTCGACCTAGCAACGGTGAAGGAATCATCGATAGCGCTGATAGTTGCGAACGCGAGTAAACCTCGGCGCGGCGCAACTCACTCACTACTCGTCCACAGCGACAACCGTTGGGCACGTGAAAATTTCGACGCCGATCGAGCGGAAATTGAACAACAGCTAATCGATGCGAGCTGCTCGCTTCTCGAGCTCGATGCCGCTTCTATCGTGCACAGCGACTTACACGGCTGGCGCTACGCTAAGACTGAGGTTCCGGCTGATGAAGACTTCTTGCTGGATGAGGAGAGTCAGCTTGCCGCCTGCGGGGACTGGTGTTTGGGTGGTCGTATAGAGGATGCGTTTTTAAGCGGACAACGGCTCGGTCTCTCGCTCGTCAAGTTACTAAACAGCTAGTCAAATTTCCCGAACAGGTCCATTGGATCCCAGTTTCTATACGCAGCTCTATTTCGAGGCAAAGGTGTCACTCTAGCACTTTTGAACTCGTTTCTGCGGCCAATAACTATTAGGAAGGCGGAACGACCGGCCTCCATCACTCTGGTAATGCCCGCCTCGCAAAAACGATGCTCATGCAGAAAAACTCTTTACTCTGGGATTGCGACGTCGAATGAGTACTGGCCGGCGTAAATAGCGGGATCACCTTCGACACGTGTTTTCCACTGCACGGTGTAGGAGCCGTTGGTCAGCGCCGGCTGATAAATTTCGACCATAAGGTCATCAGCGCCCATCGTATGCAAACCGCGCAGACTGTAATCTCCCTCCGGACCCGTGAGTGTGAGCTCACTGTTGTCGACATCGGGAAGCGCTGCGTAGAAAAGCCGAAGTGTGCGCGGAGTACGTTCGGTGATGATCTCACCCGCACCTGGTTCTGAGTTCAGTAGCGGCGTGTAGTTGTTCGCGCCCGAACAACTCGCGAGCAAAGAGACTAGAGAAGCGGCGGCAAGAAGTTTACGAAAATTTACGACTGATAAACGCCATGCAGTAAACATCAGCTCTCCTCAATGCTTGGCGCGATCGCGCTCCGCCTGTGCAAGCTCTTTAGCGAAGGCATCAAGCCTTGCACGAATTTCTATTTCGTTTAGTGGTGCCGAACGCGATCTGTTTTTTGCCGCAAGGTGACTCGAATCATGATCGAACGCAGCATCACTAGCGCTCTTCGTTGCACTCAAGTTATCGGAATAGGCCTGTGCGCGCTTGTTCATCTCTCGAAGATCCCTCTTGTTAGCCAAAACCCTAGCAATTCGTTCGATAACGCAAGATATAGTTTTGCACACTTTCTGTCAAACAATATCTAGGGATTATCCCTTCAAGAATTTGCTGTTTCATACAAAAAACCACGCAATTCCCGTTCGTAATACAGCATTAACAATTAGCTACATGAGAAATCCCTCGCTCAGGCAATGAGTTATAAAATAAAGGACACCCAATTTATAACAAATTTTACTTTCCTCCGCGTGTCGCACGATTGTTATTGAGACGATCAGATCAATTGCAACCTAAATTGGAACTAATTTTTAATTAAAGGACACCCAATTAAATAATTAGTTAGTCTAAAAGGCTAAGAACTGTCGAAAAAAGGCAGGCATGCTTCAATCAGCTTTAGAAAACTACGATTCAAGAAAATTCAGACGACACTTGGCCGCTTGATGAGGAAGATTACTGAAAAGATCTGCGTTGGCACGCGTTGGGGGGAGGGAGTCGCAGCGTGAAAAATTAGCGGACTGAGATTAAGTTTCGTACAGCAGCTTCGCCGCAGCCATTCCGCGAACCCACTTTGTCTTAGATCGCATCGCCTCGCCAGCTTCGACGCGTCGCGCCTGATACTTGAGAAGCGAATCGGTGCTTCCTGCAGCGAGCGCATAGTGTCGGTGGAATTTAGTTACCGCTTGAAGCCAGCCCCGACCTTGCATGCCCAACTGCGAAAGCAGCGAGTGATTGCCTAGCGGGTTTAACAGCTCCACACCAGTCGCGTTTTCAACCTTCAGTGCGCGCACGCTCGCATCTAGCAACGCAACGTAGCTCCCGCGATCAATCGGCAATGACTCCTGCACCTTATCCCCCGGTTCGGAGAGTGGGCGTAGCTTGGGGACCTTCGACTTTAATAGATGGCGTGCGTTGCGGCGTTTAAGCAATCGCTGCTGGCGATAATTAGGTTCTTTTACGCGCTGCGCCTGGCGAATCAGGCGCTCTTGAATCGACGTAAAATCACTTGCCTCGAGACTGTCACTGACGCCGGCTCTAATCGGATTGAGGTCGACATAGGCCATACACGTCACCAACGCTTTCTCGTCCAGCAGCGCCTGACTCTTGAATCGGCCCTCCCAAAATCGGCCGGTACAATTGTCCTCTCGATTAGCAGCCCGCGCTATGCGCTCGTTAAGACAGCGCATAAACCAGCTTATGTCCTGTAGGCGCTGCCGCCACTCAGCCAACGTCTTGGCCTCGAGATCCCTTGCTTTCTTGCTGCTCGAGTTGAGGCGCAGAGTTTCGATTAGTTTCGCATTACGTGGGAACAATTTGGTCCAACGAGCTAACACCTCGTCGTCGCTCCATGATCGAGCTTTGTTCACATCGACACCTAGTACCAAGTGGTAATGGTTACTCATCACAGCATAGGCGCAGACATCGATGGCGAATTGGCTCGCAAGCCACTTCATTCGCTGGACCAGCCACCCTTTTCGATGGTCAAAATTCTGGCCAGTCAGAGGATCGTCACCACACAGAAAGGCACGCCGAACACACCGCGAAATGCAGTGATAATAAGGCGTATCCTCGAGTGATACCTGTTGATTGCGAGCGCGTGTCACTTGCTGCTTTCCGATCCTTTTAGGCAAAAAATAAAACGGGAAATCGATTTTAGAGAGATTAGTGTAGACTTCAAGATCTAGTTTTGGTTTTTATACACTCAACCTACCTACTCAAACTGAGCTCACAGAGAACAATTATGCGTATCGGCATCGATCTCGGCGGTACTAAAATCGAAGGTATCGTCCTCCGCAACGACGGCGAAATAATCCATAAACTCCGCGTCCCGACCCGAGGAGAATACTATGAAGTCATTCTCGACGACTTGGCTGCACTAATTCAGTCTCTCCAAGCTCGGCTCAAGGATCATCTCAGTGTGGGTATCGGCACGCCGGGCTGCCTCTCCACTAATGGCGAAATGAAAAATTGCAATGCGATTGAACTCAATGGCAAACGCTTGCTCGAAGATATCGAGATAAAGCTCGGCTACGAGGTACGAATAGAGAATGATGCAAATTGCTTCGCGCTTTCGGAGGCCTGCTATGGCTCGGCACAAAACGCTCGCTCGGTTTTCGGGGTAATCGTCGGCACAGGCTGCGGCGGCGGAATAGTGATTGATAAAAAGTTAGTCACAGGGCCAAACAGTATCTCGGGCGAATGGGGTCACAATTGCATGCCGGCGAGTGCACGAGCGATGATTTCTGCTGACAGGGAATGTTACTGTGGCCGCGTCAATTGCATCGAGACCCTACTTTCAGGACGAGGGCTGAGCATGAGTTATTTTGACGCCACAGGTGAGCAACTCACGGCACTAGAAATTGCTCAGCGTGCAGAGAAAGGCTTCAAACCGGCACAGGTATGTCTAGAAATTTACGCAGACCAACTCGCGCACTGCTTAGCCACAGTGATCAACATGATCGATCCAGAGGTCATCGTCCTAGGTGGAGGATTATCGAATATCGCCTCACTCTATAAGCGCGTTCCTGCCCTGTTGGGACCACACGTGTTTAATGATCAAATCCACACACGCATAGTTCCCCCGACCTTCGGCGATGCCAGCGGCGCGATCGGCGCCGCATGCCTCTGGGAGCATTAACGCCTCACGCGTCAAACGGGTGTCTAAGGATAATGGTCTCTTCGCGATCAGGCCCAGTAGAAATAATATCGACTGGCACTTCTATAGCCGACTCGATATAGCGAATATAGGCACGAGCGTTTTCAGGCAGTTCGTCGAGGCTTTTCGCGCCGACAGTCGATTCAGTCCATCCGGGCAGATCTTCGTAGATTGGCTCGAGCTCTTTGTAGCTGTCTATGTCCATCAGACTGCCAGACGCGCTATCGCCCTTCCCCTTGTAACCTACGCACACGCGGATTGTTTCTAGCCCATCAAGCACGTCGAGCTTGGTGAGGCAAATGCCCGAAACGCTATTGATACGTACCGCGAATCGCACTGCGGCGGCGTCGAACCAACCACAGCGACGATCTCGTCCTGTTGTCGCCCCTTTCTCGTGGCCGACACTCGCGAGATGAGCGCCAACCTCATCAAACAATTCAGTGGGGAATGGGCCTGAGCCCACACGAGTGGTATACGCTTTTGTAATACCGAGTACATAGTCCAGATACAGTGGGCCATAGCCACTGCCGGTGGCAGTGCCCCCAGCAGTTGTGTTGGACGAGGTTACGAAAGGATAGGTGCCGTGGTCGATATCGAGCAACGAGCCTTGGGCACCTTCGAAAAGTATGTCGGCACCTTCTTTGCGTCGGTTGTGCAGTAAATCGATCGTGTCGTCGATCAGGGGGCGCAGGTTTCGAGCGAGCGTTAACTGGCTCTCGAGCGTCGTCTCAAAGTCGACAGGCTCGACCCCATAGTAATTTTCGAGCATAAAATTATGATATTCAGTGAGCTCTTTCAACTTTTCGGCAAAGCGATCCTCGTTAAGCGTTTCGGCAAGGCGAATACCTCGACGACCCACTTTGTCTTCATAAGCCGGCCCGATGCCGCGTCCGGTGGTGCCGATTTTGCCCTCGCCCTTTTTGAGTTCACGCGCCTGATCGAGCGCAATATGTGAAGGAAGAATAAGCGGACAGGCGCCACTAATGCGAAGGCGATCACGAACAAAAATCTGCTTGTCTTCGAGCGCGGTAATTTCTTTGACCAAGGCGTCGAGGCTCAACACAACACCATTGCCAATAACACAGGTTACACTGTCGCGAAGTATGCCACTCGGCAACAGGTGCAACACGGTCTTCTCACCATTTATAACCAGCGTGTGACCGGCGTTATGGCCTCCCTGGAAACGCACGGCAACCGATGCCTGATCGGTAAGCAGATCGACGATTTTGCCCTTACCTTCGTCGCCCCACTGCGTTCCTAACACTACAACTGATTTCGCCATGTCGCTCTCTCGTTACCTTGCTCATTGCAATCGTTACCCCACCAAACGCAGGGCGCTAATACTACCTAGCCGGTCTGGCTAGCCTCACAATCCAAAATTAAACTGGCTTAACTTCCCACCCGGACTCGCCTTTGACGATTACGCGGTCGCAGTTCTGCTCTGTAAGCTGAGCGGCGCTCGCGGACACGTCGCTCAAACTCGACACGACCTGTTCGCCCGACGCACGCAAGGTCGCGATCAGCGCGAGTAGCTCAGCATCGGTTGAGAGTGGCGCGGCAATACTCGGTGCCTTGGGGACATCACTCAACGAGAGTTTAACGAGCGTTTTGAGATCGCAGTCAAAACCCGAAGCCGGACGCGCGCGCCCGAATACTTCGCCAATATCGTCATAGCGGCCGCCCTTCGCAACCGCTCGCCCGTGAATCGGCGTATACGCAGCGAAAACAACGCCGGTATGATACTGATAACCGCGTAATTCGCAGAGATCGAAACAGAGTCGGACGCCCGGCACGCGCGCCTGCACACCCGACGCGATAGCCGCCAATTCATCAAGTGGCGCGCGCACCGACTCAGGAGCAGAGGCAAAAGCGGCCAGCGCCTCCTCGAGCACATTTTCGTCGCCGCTCAACTGCGTAAGCTGAGTAAGTAGATCACGAAGCGAATCACTCGCGACTGACGCATTGAGCACCTCCGAAATCTCGTCGTAAGCCTTGCGCTGAACCGCGTCGAACAGCTTCGCCTCGGTTTTCTCATCGATTTGCGCGGCATCAACTAGCGCGCGGAAAATGCCCACGTGACCGAGCACGTGATGGATGTCCGGCACCGAAGCCGCTTCAAGCGTCGCGTGCATCAAACAAATCAATTCGATATCGCATTCAACGCCCGCATGTCCATAGAGTTCGGCGCCGACGCGAATAGGAACCCGCGAAGTCAGAAGGCCGCGAGGCTTGGTATGCAAAACACTATCAGCATAGCAGAGCCGCACGGGGCCCTCGCGATTAAGACAATGTGCATCGATACGCGCGGCCTGAGGGGTGATATCCGCACGGATTCCCATCATTCGGCCACTCAACTGATCGGTGATTTTAAATGTGTGAAGGTCGAGGTCATGCGACGAGCCCACCAGTAATGAATCGAGGAATTCGATCAGTGGCGTAATCACCAGCTCATATCCCCATGATACGTAGAGGTCGAGCAGCTTTCGTCTTAGCGATTCGAGTTTGTGAGCTTCGCGCGGAAGGATTTCCTCCACGCCGTCGGGTAGAAGCCAGCGCTTAGCGTTGGTCATATCGTATTCATTCCTTACCTTAGAGAGCGCCGCCATGTCTTGGGTTGTGAAGAGCACGGCAATTGAGCAAGTCGGCTTGCGCGAACCGTCATTTTACGCCAGCCGCGCCCATCAATAAACGGAAGAATCACCGAATCTACTTTTAGCCCAGACAGACGAGGTGCCAGAAACCCAAAAGGCCCAGAAACTCTTCAGTTTCTGGGCCTTTTGTCTCTAGCCTTTAGATAAGCCTAGGGAAGCGTTAGTTGGCTAATTCGCCATCTTTTAAGTATTTGAAATAGTCACTGTCCGGATCGAGGAGCATAACGTCTCCTTTGTTGTTAAAGGTCTGCCGATACGAATTGATGCTGCGGGTAAAGGCGAACCACTCTGGGTCTTTCTGATAAGCCTCAGCGTAAATGCTTGCAGCCATCGCGTCGCCCTCACCACGTATTTCCTCGGCGTCTCTGTAGGCCTCTGCGCGGAAAATCGTTGCCTGTCGATCGGCGTCAGCGCGAATACCTATCGCGAGCTCCTCACCGCGAGATCTCAACTCTTGCGCCTCGCGGTTTCTCTCGGTAATCATTCGATCATAGACCGACGAACGTACGTCGTCGGGGAGATCGATTCGCTTAACCCGCACATCGATGACTTCGATGCCAATATCGGCAGCGGTGTTCTCGTTGAGATCGGCAGTCAGATCGAGCATGAGCTGATCGCGCTCGCCCGCCACAACCTCTTGCAGACTGCGGGCACCAATCTGATCGCGCAAGCCGTCATTGATTCGCTGCGCAAGCAACCTACCCGCCGTTGCTATTTCACCGCGAGTCGACACGTAGAACTGCCCCACATCAACGATCCGCCACTTAGCATAAGAATCGACTTCGAGCGCTTTCTGTTCGAGCGTCAGATAACGCTGCCGCGGTGAGTCCTCTGTGAGGATTCGCGCATCAAATTTACGCACAGTATTAACCACGGGCATTTTAAAGTGCAGGCCTGGCTCAATATCGGCATTAACGATTTCACCGAACTGCAGCATTACCGCTCGCTCAGTCTGCTTAACGACAAACAGCGAGTTAGAAGCAACAGCCACTGCCACAGCTACTATTGCTAACAGGAGAAAATTTTTCATTTAGCGTACTCCTCGTGTATTCGTTGGCACGCGGCTGCGATCGATAGAGTTGCTGTTGTTATTTGCCGAAGGCATATACGGCGATAACTGCTCGGCTAAGGCCCTAAGGTCCTGCGTGCTTGACGCGCCACCGAGGCCGCGGCCGCTCTGCTCCATAATTTTGTCGAGTGGCAGGTAGAGCATGTTATTGCCGCCCTCTACGTCGATCATGATTTTAGTGCTCGCCGTCATGACGTCCTCAACTGCCTCAATATAGAGACGCTGACGAGTCACCTCTGGCGCCTTCTGGTACTCAACTAGCAGCTGATTGAAGCGCGACGCATTACCAGTAGCCTCCGCGATAACCTCTTCGCGGTAAGCGTTAGCCTGCTCGATCTGACGCTGGGACTCGCCGCGCGCCTCAGGAATTATCTGATTCGCATATTGCTGTGCTTGGTTCTGTGCACGCTGCTCGTCTTCTCGCGCGCGAATCACGTCGTCAAACGCCGGCCTGACTGCCTGCGGTGGCTGCGCTTGGACAACGTTCACCTGACTGACCAGAATGCCGGTACTGTAGCTGTCCATGTAATTTTGCAGACGCTGCTGAACATCATCGGCTACCTGCTCACGGCCGGTGGTCAAAATTTGATCCATAAAGTTGCCACCCACCACATGGCGAATTGCCGACTCAGCGGCGTTATCTAGACTCCGCTCGGGGTCCTGCACTGCAAGCACATACTTCACTGGATCATCGATGCGGTATTGAACCGTAACCTCGATATCGATGATGTTCTCATCGGTAGTGAGCATTGCGTTGCTGTCGTAGGTCTTGGCGTTCAGCTCAGAAATATTGACCAATGAGACTTCATCAATCAAAGGCGGGTTCCAATGCAAGCCGGGCTGAACCGTCGCGTCGAGCACCTTACCGAAGCGCAAAACAACTGCGCGTTCTGCCTGATCGACTATGTAGAAACCCCCAAATGCCCAGATCACGGCCGCAACGACAACGAGGCCTGCGAGCAGCCCTCCAGAGAAACCGCCGCTGGAACCGGTCGACGCACCCCCAGAGGTCGAGCCTCCGCCGCCAAACATGCCGTTGAGCTTTTTGGTTAGCGAGCGAATGACCTCATCTATATCGGGAGGGCCTTGCTCTGGCCCTTTACGGCCGCCACCGCCCCAAGGGTCGTTGTCGTTTCCATTGTTGCCGGGTTCATTCCAAGCCATTGGTTTCTCCATAGCTTTGTATTACGGGATGAACATGCTGCTGACATGTCCAGTATTTCGTACAGTAGATCTTAGCGAATTCGAGACCAATAACCCAGTGTAACCGGACTATTCCGCTGTCTGCCTTGCGCCCTCGATTGCGACTCCGCTTTGCTGCTTTATCCTGTCGAATTCCTGCAGTGGCATCCTGACGCGCAGGAGGTAATGCCCGTCCTCAGTGATCTCTTCGTTTTCGACATAATTGGCAGCATACAGCTTACTTCGCAGCCTTGCTTCGCTCGGCGCTACGCGCAGAAGCTGATCGGACATCTCTCCTGCAAGTAATTCGCTCACAGCCTCTAATAACGTCTCAATACCCGCTCCGGTTTTAGCCGAGATCCAGACTCTGTGCGGTTTCCCCGCGCTATTGCGCTGCAGTTCCGGCTCTCGCCCAGGCAGTAGGTCTATTTTATTAAAGACCTGCAACTGCGGGACTTCTTGCGCGCCGATCTCAGCGAGCACCGATTCGACCTCAAAAATAAACTCGGGATGAGAGTCGTGCGCCGCGTCGATCACATGAAGGAGTAGGTCGGCCTGCACCGTCTCTTCGAGTGTGGCACGAAAAGCTTCGACCAACTGGTGCGGGAGATGGCTAATAAACCCAACCGTGTCGGCCATAATTGCCTGCCCGAAATTGGGCAACTCGACCTTGCGCAGCGTCGAATCGAGCGTGGCGAACAGCTGGTCTGCTGCATAAGTCTGCGCACTCGTAAGGCGATTGAACAACGAAGACTTGCCTGCATTGGTGTAACCCACCAAGGAAACAGTCGGTACCTCCGCTCGGCGCCGCGAGCGACGGCCTTGATCACGCTGAGACCGCACTTTGATGAGCGCTTTGTTAATCGACTTGATGCGCTGCGCGATAATACGCTGATCCATTTCGAGCTGCGTCTCACCCGCACCTCGCATCCCTATACCACCCTTCTGGCGATCAAGGTGCGTCCAGCCCCTTTTCAACCGGCTGCTCATGTGCTGCAACTGTGCAAGCTCGACCTGCAGCTTGCCTTCATAGCTGCGAGCGCGCTGCGCGAAAATATCGAGGATCAAACCCGTGCGATCGATTACGCGGCATTTGAGCTCTCGTTCGAGGTTTCGCTCCTGACTAGGCGAGAGCGAGTGATTGAATAGCACGACCTCAGCCTTGTGCGCAGCAACCGCCGCCTGAAGCTCTTCGAGCTTACCTGCGCCCACGAAATAGCTTGGCGAAGGCTGGCGGCGGCTACCGGTGATAATTGCGACCGGCTGCGCACCTGCAGAAAGTGCGAGTTCTTCGAACTCTACGATGTCATCGGCATCACGATCATTATCGATGTGCAGATTGACCAGAAGGGATATCTCTCCCGAGTCGGGGCGATCGAAAAACAATCAGAGTCCTTAGGCTAACGCCTCGTTGTCAGCTTCGTCGCCGTCGATCTCTGCATCGTCTTCGCCAGAATTTAGCGCCGGAATTTTAACCATGCGCGCGGGCACGACGGTCGAGATCGCGTGCTTATAAACCATCTGGCTGACAGCGTTCTTCAACAGAATGACGAACTGATCGAAAGACTCAATCTGGCCTTGGAGCTTAATACCGCTCACGAGGTAGATTGAGACGGGAATCCTTTCCTTTCGCAATACATTGAGGAAGGGGTCTTGTAGTGTTTGTCCTTTAGACATTATTGTTCTCCGTTCGTTCGACAATGCGTCTGCTATGGTGGCTTTGCATCTTACGATGCTAACTATATGGTGGCAGGTACAACAATTTTCAACAGCTTGCGCAAAGAATCGTGAGTGGAGCTAGGCAGACTATGGAGATCGTTCCAACTGCGTAGCCAAGTAATCTGACGCTTGGCTAACTGACGTGTAGCGATGATACCCCTATCGACCATTTCCTCATAGCTCAGATAACCTGCGAGGTGTTGCCACACCTGTTTGTAGCCAACCGAGCGTATCGACGGAAGCGAGAGCGACAGATCGCCTCGCTCGTAAAGACTCCGCACCTCATCGACTAGACCTTCGTCCAGCATCTGAATAAATCGCTTCTTGATTCTCTCATGCAGTACGCCTCGCTCGACCCCTTGGATTGCGCAAAACGTTAAGTCCAGCCCACTTTTATCGCCTTTCAGGCGCGACGCCGCCTCCTCGGCGTGAAGCGCACTGAGTGTTTTTCCTGAGACACGATAGACCTCTAGCGCGCGTTGCAATCGCTGCGGATCGTTGGGATGGATCCGCGCGGCGGCCTGAGGGTCGACCTTCTGGAGCTCAGCATGAACTGAAGCCCAGCCTTCAGTACGCGCCTGCGCCTCGATTGTAGCGCGCACCTCTGCGTCGGCATCAGGCATCGAAGCCATCCCGTCGCGCAGGATACGGAAATACATCATCGTCCCTCCCACAAGAAGAGGCGTGTTTCCGCGGGCTTTTATTTCTCCTATTAACCGCAGCGCATCGCGGCGAAAATCCGCGGCGGAATAGATCTCCGCCGGATCTAAGATACTGAGCAAATGATGAGGCGCACGAAGAAGTGTCTCGGGATCTGGCTTTCCTGTGCCTATGTCCATGCCTCTATAGATCTGAGCCGAGTCTACGCTGATAATTTCGAAGGGATGGTGGGCAAGCAGCTCGATGGCGAGTGCGGTTTTACCCGATGCTGTAGGGCCCATCAGACAGACGGCGTCCGGTGGCATTGCTTTCTTTGCCGCACTCATTACTGGCCACGCATGAAGAGTTTATCGAGCTGAGTTAGGCTTTGATAGACCCAGGTAGGCCGCCCATGATTGCATTGGCCGCTGCGCTCAGTGATTTCCATATCACGCAGCAGCGCGTTCATCTCCGGTATTGATAACTGACGATTCGCGCGGACAGAGCCGTGGCATGCCATCGTCGAAAGAAGCTCATCTTGATGCGCCTGCACTCTCTCGCTGCTGCCGTATTCCAAAACATCTGACAACACATCGCGCACAAGCTGTTCAACGTCTGCGTTGCGCAAAATTGATGGGATTTGACGCACCACGAGAGACTCATCGGCGACGCGCTCGAGAAGAAGACCGAGACTTTGAAGCACCTCCTGTTGCGACTCAGCGCAATCCGCCTCAGATCGGCTCACGGCAATCGAGATTGGGACAAGCAATGGCTGAGTCTTGAGCTCCTCATTCTGACACGCCGTCTTCATGCGTTCATAGGTGATGCGCTCATGTGCCGCATGCATGTCGACAATGATAAGTCCGTCTTTGTTCTGCGCCAGAATGTAGATCCCATGGAGCTGAGCGATAGCAAACCCGAGAGGCGGGATTTCTCTGTCGCCGTCGATTTCGTTCAGGTTGCCGTAAACCGCAAGCTGATCTCGAACGACGTTTGGAGTTATCGCTCCGCCGCTAGAACCTAAGTTTCCGAAATAGCGAGGCTGTCCTGACGAGAACGGGAAATCAGAGGCCGCGCCATTACCGGCGAAGCCAGCAGTCTGATTGTCCTGCGCGACGGTGCCACCGGCCCATGCCTCGGTCCGCCCATATCCTTGCCGAAGCTCCGCTAACCCAAGACTGCTCTGCTGCGGTATATCTTGGCCTTGTTCGAAAACAGCGCCAGTAGGTGTCTCTGCGCCAGACAGACGATCCTGCGGCTGAATCGCGGCGAGCGCCTTGTGGAGTGAGCTGAACAGGAAATCGTGAACTAGTCGACTGTCGCGGAAACGGACTTCATGTTTTGTCGGATGCACATTCACATCCACGCCGGCAGGGTCCATTTCGAAGTACAAAACATACGCAGGGTGACGGCCATGAAAAAGCACATCGCGGTAGGCTTGCTTGACTGCATGCGTCACCAATTTGTCGCGAATAATACGGCCGTTAACATAAAAATACTGAAGGTCTGCTTGGCTGCGCGAAAACGTCGGCAGACTTACCCAGCCCCAGAGTCGCATGCCCGCCGCTTCTCGCTCAATAAATACTGAGTTTTCGACAAAAGCTGGCCCGCACACAAGGGCAACACGCCGCGATCTTTCTGTTTCGGTAGTCGCGGGAAGCAATTTGTGGATAGCGCGCTGATTGTGATTCAGCGCAAACATCACATCAAAACGGCTCAGCGCCATTCGCTTTAAAACTTCTTCAATGCGAGAGAACTCGGTTTTCTCGGTTTTCAGAAACTTACGCCTTGCAGGCGTGTTAAAAAACAGATCGCGAACCTCGACAGTTGTCCCTGCCGGGTGCGCTGCAGGCGTCAGCCGCGCCTCCATTTCTTGTCCCTCAGCCTCGACACACCACGCGGTGTCGTCATCACTGCCTTCGCGCGCTCGCGAAGTCATTCTCAAACGAGAGACCGAGCTGATACTTGCAAGCGCCTCACCCCGAAAGCCAAGGCTCGCTATTGCCTCGAGATCATCAAGCTCGACAATTTTGCTTGTCGCGTGGCGACTCAGCGCGAGTGCGAGATCCTCTTTATGTATCCCCGCGCCGTCGTCGCGGATTCGCAGCAACTTTACGCCGCCTTGTTCAACATCGACCTCGAGCCTCGTCGCGCCAGCATCGAGGCTGTTCTCAAGCAGCTCCTTCACGACCGAGGCAGGCCGCTCGACGACCTCGCCCGCCGCAATTTGATTGGCAAGACGTTGGCTTAGGAGATTGATGCGATTCATAAGTAAGAGGCCGGCAATAAGCTTAAATTTGGCAGAATGAGGGCGTGCCGTGAGTATAGCATTGCCTACACTTATTTCTGCGCGCCGCGGATTATTGCGAGAACGCGTGCAAAAATTACTGTTAGCGGTGTTTTTTAGGAATTAGTTGCATATCTCTAAAAACAGCTAACTTGCTGGGATCTTGAGGACCTGGCCCACAAGGATACGATCCGCTCGAAGTTCGTTCAGGCGGCGAAGTTCGGCGAGACTAACGCGGTATCTCGCGGCAATGCCCGACAGCGTCTCTCCGCTCTGAATCTTGTGCTCGCGCGTGGCGGGCTCAAGTCCTCCAGGCAACTTCAGCACTTGGCCTATCTGCACGCCGTCACTTTTTAGCGCATTGTGCTCTTTTAGAGCAGCCATTGTGGTGCCGAATCGCTGTGCAATCATCGAGAGGGAATCACCGCGCCGCACTGTGTAGCTAGCAGGCGTCACGCCATTCGCCTTTTGCCACGCGACGAGACTTCCTTCGGGCGGCGCATCATAAAAGTAAGCCATTACTCCCCTGCCAATCCCAGCTGCGAGCTGCTTCTGAAAGGAGGACGTGTTGAGGCGCTTCGCCTCTTCGGGGTTAGTAAGATACCCCGTCTCAATCAAAATGGATGGAATATCGGGAGACTTGAGCACCTCGAGAGACGCTTGCTGAACTTTCGTTTTCCGCAGCCTTGTGATGCCCCCGACGGCGTCGAGAACGCGCGAGCCAACTATAACGCTCTGCTCCATGCTCCACGCCATTTGCAATGAGACAAGGGTTAGCGCGACGTCATCATCCCACGAACCGAGGCTTAGATCGCTGCCGACCCCGCCAAGAAGATCAGCGGTATTCTCTTTTTGAGCCACACGCCGTGCATTTTCTCGGTCAGCGCGATCGCCTGAAAGCGCGTAAATTGTGAGCCCTCGTGCACGAGACGTCTTATACCAATCGGTATGAATGGCAACGAAAAGGTCTGCGCGGCGCTCACGCGCGATCTCGGGCCTGCGAGAGAGTTTTACATAGTAGTCGCCATCACGAACCATGACTGGCGAGTATCCGGGCATTCTGTCGAGATAGTCGTAGAGCTCGCGTGCGATGCGCAGAGTGATGTTCTTCTCTTGGAGTTTGCCGTCATAGCCGATGCCGCCGGGATCCTCGCCGCCGTGACCTGCCGAAATCGCCACCACTATATCGCGGCGCTGATCGGGGGCTTTATCTGGTTTTCTCTCGGCAGTCGTTGCAGCCCGAGCTGCCGTGGGCTCCCTCGGCGCAACTTTGTCGACGGCATTTTCGTCATAGAGATCGACCACGAGTCGATGGCCAAGCTCAGCATTCGGCTCGAGCGTGAAACTTTTCGGCTTTGTTTTAGTGTTCAGGTCGATGACTACTCTAAGCAGCCCTCCGTCGCGTGTCGCACTGCGTAGCCCAGTAATCGGACTATCCTCGAACTCGATATCTCCGAGACGAGTTGCGAGGGTTGAATCAGCGATATCAATCACTACTCGCTCTGGCGCATCCAGGGTAAACAGCTTGTAGTCGACTCCCGCACTGAGGTCGAATACCAGCCTAGTATGATCGGGCGCACGCCAGAGTCTGAGATCGCGAACCTCCGCGGCTGCAACAACCGTCGGCGCAATAAGGGCACATAGCCAGATGATCACAGTGAGACAAAGGGCAGACGTCTGTGCGCCTTCCGAACGCTGCGGGGCGTTACGGGAATGCGAAAAAACTGATGTCTTTTGAAATGCCATTTACCTTTCCAGACGAGAATCGATCACGAGCTGTCTTTCCCGCGCACAGCAGAGAGCCGACCTCGATTGTCGGCACTCTCGCTTTATAGAGCGGCAGCTAGCGGCGAATCTTCAGGGTTTCAGCTTAGCCGAATAAAGCGGAGAGCATTTGTAACCCGCGCTGCGAAAGCGCGCTGCAACGGGCAGTCCGGCCCGCGTCAGTTTCGGTTAGCTCAATTCGAAAATCCGCAGTAGGCGCCCAGCCCGCTCCATGCTCTGGCCACTCGACGAGGCAGAGATTCGGAGCCTCGAAATAGTTATCGGTACCCAAATAGTCAAACTCCTCTGGGTCGGAGAGCCTATAAAGATCGAAGTGGTAGATATTGCAGCGTGCCAATTCATAAGGCTCTACTAGCGTGTAAGTGGGACTCTTTACCGCACCTTCGTGTCCATAGCCGCGCAGGAAGCCACGGGTTAACGTTGTTTTGCCCGCGCCAAGATCTCCCTGCAGATGAATAACGCCGCCTGCTGTCGCAGCGCCCATTCCAGCTTCTGGCACCTCAGAGCTAGCCGCACTCTGCGTCGCTCGGGCGAGCTTGAACCCAAAGGCAATTGTCGCGGCCTCGTCAGCGAGGAATTCGCTACGGGCATCGAGTACGCTAGCGCCTGCGCCCTGTTCTAGATGGTTTGAAGAAACGGAAGAAACTGTGGTCATGGCGCGCTTCCCTCTCGCGGCAGTTCGTTGAGTGTGAGAGTCGTTTTAAGTTCAGGGCCGAATTGTGAATCGCGATTCGCTTTCGGGCAAGAGGTGGGGCTAAACCGCTGTGATAAATTCTACTAACAACGAGCTATTTATCGAGGCGCTGAATAAGACGGCGGACAAGCCGAAGAGCCGTCTCCAGATCCTCTACAGGAATGTCTTCGGTGTTGCGAATTGCCCAGGGATCCTGGACTTCGCGCAGCGCGTGGTACGCACTCTTACCTTCGTCGGTCAACAAAACGAGCACCGATCTTTTGTGCTTTGGATTGGGCTGATACGTGATAAGACCATCCTGCGCCATGACATCCGTGATGCGTTGCACCGCCTGCCGCGATTGCCCAAGCACTCGGGCAATTCCCGGAACAGTGAGACCTGCAGTGGAGAGCGCGACAACGCCGATAACCTTCCAACGTGCGCTCGTCAGGCCAAGATCCTCGGTCATCGCGTCGCCTTCGGCGACGAGCAACCCGTTTAACCGAAAAACTGACAACACAAGGTCGAGGAAAAGCATTCGCTTCGGCGAATGTGCCGATGAGGGAGAGCCGCCCGCAGCAGACTTTGATGCGCGTATCGAGCCCACTCGCGCGACTAGCGCGTCCATTGATACTCGTCCGTTGTCTGACTCATTCAATGCCAAGGTAGTGTCTCTTTATCGTAAATCATCGAGCGAATTGGTTGCGTACCACTCGTCTTCGGCTTCAGTCTGCCTTAGAACTCAGCGGACCTTAGCTACAATGCCAGCATGCTGTCATTTACACGGGCATAGGTCAAGGGACAGCTGACTACAAGTGTGTAACTAAATTTCATTGCCGGTGTGATTCAAAGTGTCTGTCAAAGAAGCGGACATAGCACCCAGCAAAGAATTCAACATAGAATTCAGCAAACTTTTGCAACTTGAGAATCGACTCAGTAACTATGCCCAGCGATTCATTAAACGCAGTCCGGAGAAATCAATGTCAGCTCAATTAAACAACCGTCTTTCTCGTGTCTTCGCCCTTTATTCGCGACGTTTCGCTCTGGTCGCATTCATGGCGTGTTTCCCAGCCATCGCCTCAGCTCAGGCACAGCTTTCAGGCACGCAAGAAGAAATACGCGAAATAGTCTTTCCTAGACCAGATCAAGTGTCGATTGAGGGAAAAGCGACCCTAACCACTTTTAAAGACAGCGCGCAGGTCGAGCTGATTGTGACCACAGAATCGCGCTCGTTAGAGACCGCGATGCGAGACAATCAGGCGCTGCGATCACGCCTCTCGCAAAGATTCATCGACGCCGGAATCAACGCCAATTCGATCAATAATGCAAAATTCTCCAGCTCCCCGAAAAAGGGATTCCTCTCACAAAAAACCAATAGCTTTGAAGTGGGGGCTAAACTTCAGGTAACCGTGGCTAGCGAAGCAGAGCTCCAACTGCTTGCCGCAGCCGCGGATCAATATGAGGAAGTTGAACTGGTCTCAACCGAGTTTGAACACAGCAAAGAAAAAGAATTAGAGAAACAGGTGCGCGAGCTTGCTGTGAAGGATGCGCTAGACCAAGCAGCTTTTTACTCTAAGACCCTTGGCTTTGCACTCAAACCCATAAATTTTTACCCGCAGACGTTAACGCGAAATTCGCGCCCGCAATTATTGATGAGCAGAGCGATGACGATGGATGAAATAGCGGCACCTGCGTCGATGGACAACTTCGATGAAATTGCATTCGACGCGTCGGTTACCGTTGTTTTCGAGATAGTGCAGAATGAAAATTAGCCTGTTTAGTGGGTAAGCGAATACATCAAATAGTTAATGCCTAACCGATAGGCAGAGTTAGCATATCGGGTCGGATAATCTGGATGATAAGTGTGTTCCCATCCATCTCCCATATCTGAATTCCAATTGATTAACACCATCACGCGGCCCTGATCATCGAGGATCGCGTGATTGCTCGCCGTGTTAATCCCCTGTTCGCCGTATTCATCGGACCGATAGAGCGCTGGAATCATTTGCGGTCCATCAATGTCGTAATAGACATGAAAAATTTCATGATCAGGCGAGAGCTCGACGATTTCGCGGTCAGGAAAAAGCTGCGAAAAGGCGGCATAGAAATTATCCCACTGGCGCTGACCCCAAAAATCATCGATCAGAAGAAACCCGCCGCGCAATAGGTACTGCCTAAGGTTCTCTATTTCGGCAGGACTTAGCACTATTCCGCCGCCCTGCCCGACCTCGAGCATATAGAGAAACGGGTAATCAAAAATTTCTGGGTCATCGAATTCGAGCACAATAGGATTGCTCATGACGCGAATATTGGTGAGCCTCGAAACGCCGCGCAGAAAATTAGTATCCGCGTCAGGAAAATCGATAGCCCATGGGCCATCACCGAATCCTCCCCGGAAGCCACCGCCACTAAAATACGTGTTAAACCGAACGCGCACGAAATTGAATTCGCCTGCCGCATCATCAACGAGAATGTTATCACCGTCTGGCTGCGGCCCGCGCCCAAACGACTCTAACCGCTGCGCATTTAATAAACCCGAGAAGCCCATCAACCCGATCAGCGTCGTCGCAAAGAGCGTTATTTTTGCGATCCCGAGATATTTTGCGCGTCTACGTATCAGCCACATGTTAGCTTTCGCCTCTCATTCCCGCGCAGTAATCCTTGTCGGAAAGCGCAGGTGTAAACCAGACATAATCATACGCCTGCAGTTCAACCGAGTCGTCCAAATAGCGCTCGGGGTGCGACTCCTCATCGCCCACTTCGAGGAAGGCAACCGCTGCGATTGCATCGCGCGCAAGTCCCGCGTGAGCGCGCAGAAGGTAATTAGGGACACCTATATCCTGACGGATATGGTAGTTGCCTGCGATGAGCACGGTGCGTTTCCCATAATCACGCTGTGCGTCGGCTAGGCTCTTAGCCAGTGATTCGTCTCGGCCCTGTTGCACGCGCACCATGGCATCGAACTGAGATTCTGGGAGCATTCCGCAATGGCTCGAGTCTATATCCTCTCTGAGCTTCGCCCGCCCTAACTCGCCAACCGCACCAGCGCCGACCGAGGCGTCGGAGGCATAGAGGGCGGACATCTCAGAGCGACTGATGTTACCTGCGTAAATAGGCACACCTCGTTCATAGGCCTCCGACACTAGAGGGCCATACAGGCTCCAGTCCCAGCCCTGTCGATCCCATTCGATATACTCGGCCAAGCGCTCACTGCTGGCAAATCGGCGCGTGCCGAGCGTGGCTAATCGCGGCATCATGTCTGTCGCGAGCATCTCAAAAGACACCGCTCCGAGAGCGCCGTTATTGGCGAGCGCAGCGATAAACTCGCGCTGCAGTGTGTGGTGATCAGGGTTGTCGTGTTTTTCCCCAAGCAACACATACTCAGTCATTTTTAACTTTGTGAGTAGCGATTCAGCGCTAATGAACCGACCCGACGACACCTCCCAAATTCCGCCAACTAGGGGCGAGTCGGCGCGCAGAGAGGTCTGCCATCCGCGCGCGGGCGTGTTCTTCGGAGCGCTCGTTCCCTGCGCGGCATCCTCGCTTGCGGCGCAGCTACTAAGGATCCCGAGTCCTAATGCACTCATAAACATGAGCTTCTTAGAGACAAGGGCCTTCGCGACAGAACGAAGGCAAGCGTCCTGCAGCACATGAAAATCTAACATTTAACGTCCTTTTTTGGATAATCGAACTCCACCAATTTCGCGGAACCGGGAGAAATCTGCTTCCAGTGGTCGATCCCAAGCTCAAACTGCAATATTCCGCCCGTCGGCACATTGTCGATGGTCATATTCGCCAGTTCATTAACGAAATCGGTGATCGCTGGATTGTGCCCAACAAGTATGACCCTGCTGTAGTCATCATCGAATAGACCCACAGCGCGCAGAAGCATGGGCGCGCCCGCGAAATAGAGGCTGTCATCATTCGTTACGCGGCTAGCTGGCAATCCGATCGCCGAGGCAAAAAGGCGTGCCGTAGTCTCTGTTCGAACTGCTGGGCTACTCACGATCGCATCGAGGGTGCAGCCGCGCGCCAAAAATCGATTCGCCATCACAGGAATGTCGTCTAGGCCGCGCTGCGCGAGGGGTCGCAAGAAATCTTTAAGGCCTGGCTCGCTCCAACTCGACTTCGCGTGCCTCATTACAAAAAGTGTTTTCATCTGTATCTAACTCGCGAGCCGGCGTAGCGTCTTTGTGTCAACTCTCCGACCCGAGTGTAGCAAGCCAATCGATTAAGGGGTTAACGAAGACACGATTTTATCGCAACTTCCACTGCGACTATTCCGCTTCCTGCCGATAACTCTATATCTAAAAAGCACTCTCGCTTTGTATCAAATTGATTCAATCTAGCTAATTGCCCGGCGGGTAGTTATTATTCTGCTCCAACGCCTCAATTACTAAGGATATAACCAATGCTTCGACCTCAAACCCCGACTGCCTTACTCCTGTGTCTGAGCGCTTTGAGCCTCCCTGTTTTTGCGCAGGAGGAAAATACCATTTCGACCGAGATCGAATTCGGCGCAATCGTGACTTCGGGTAACTCTGATGACCAGAACGTGAAATTCAAAGGCACCGTCGATTGGAACCGAGGTGATTGGATTTACGGGTTTAGCTCTGACGGTTTCCGGTCATCTAAGAACAATCAGCTTAACGCACAGCGGCTTTATCACGTCGGCCGGGCTGGCCACAACATCAATGAATTCAGTTTTATAAATGCACGTGTGTCTTACGAAGATGACCGCTTTAGTGGTTTCGATAGCCAAAGCGATTTCTCAGTAAACTATGGCCGCAACATGCTGCGTTCAAGCAGCTCGATGACGCTTGCGATGAATGTCGGCCTCGGGATGCGACGCTCGGTTCAGATGGACAAAAGCAGTAACGAAGCGATCGGCCGCGTCGAAGGTAACTATGTATGGAACCTCTCTCCTACTGCGTTTTTTACGCAGGACTTTAGCCTTGATTCGGGCAGTGATAGCAGCATCTACCGCTCAGAAAGCGGCATTCAATCGCAGATCATGGATAATCTTTCGCTTCGCTTCTCGATCAAGATTAAGCATCAGACACAGGTACCCGTTGGCCGCGAAAAGACCGACACGGAAACCGCTGCAACCCTCGTCCTGAGTTTTTAACCGCTACAACTCCTCGCTCAAAGACACCACTTAACACCCACAAAAAAGCCGCATTACTGCGGCTTTTTTTAAACACATTTTCGAGCGCGTCAGCACCCGCTGCTGTTCGACTACTGGCGCGTGCCCGTTACGCCGAAGGCGCCAAAGTCGCTACCGAACTCACCGGAGACTGAATCGCCTTCCACTGTGCCGCTAAACTCTAAGACGAGCATTTGGCCCTGCGCATCCACTTCGGCGTCGAACATGAACATGTTGCCGTCGAAGGTAATGCCGTCGATACCAGTCTCGCCAAGTGCATCTGAAGCCATTGTGCCAGTACCATCTGCGTTGACAGTCAACGTGGCAGGCAGGTTACCCAGAGGCGTGTTCAATTCTACCGACCATACGCCAACTGCAGGCGCAGGCGCACTCGCGCAGCCTACGAGAACAGAAAGCGTGAGGGCCATCAATCCGCCAAGTATTTTCTTCATAATTGTCTTACCTTCAAAAGTGTTGTGATATAAATTTTGTCGAAGTAGTTTCGAGAGAGTGGTCTAGTAAGTGATCTATAAGAGTCGCTTATCTATGACACACCCCAGTCTTTGGCTCGGCAACGCTCGAAGAAGAGCACCACCTGAATATTCGCGCCTTCAGCCCAGCAAAACCTGACAAAAGCCTGAGTCGCTGCTGGCCCAATGAGCGAGCAGAGTTCCCATTGTCCTGTTAAAACTTCGCGAGTCAACTGAAATCCATCTCAGCCCAGCCTGCCAACATCAGCGTTGAAGAAGGACAAGCGCTACTATAGACTCGAATTAACTCGGAAAATCACAGACAAAGACTGCATAACAGGCAATTCCTACAAAGGTTTATAAGGGGCTAAATATGGCTAATTTCAAAGTTAACGGCGAAGATAAAACACTCGATATCGAGCCAGATATGCCGCTTTTGTGGGCTCTACGCGACGAGCTCGGGATGACCGGCACCAAATTTGGGTGCGGAATCGCCGCCTGCGGTGCGTGCACCGTCCATATTAACGGGGTTGCGGTGCGCAGCTGCGTAACTCCTGTTAGCGCCATCGAAGGCCAAGAAGTTACCACAATCGAGGGACTCGCGACCGCAGCCGTCGGCAGCAATCCCTCGAACCCAGCGCTCACCGCGGTGCAACAAGCATGGATCGATCATCAGGTACCGCAGTGCGGCTACTGCCAGTCGGGAATGATTATGGCCGTTTCGTCTCTGCTCGCGCAGAACCCCAATCCCAGCGACGCCGAAATAGACAGCAGCATCACCAACGTCTGCCGCTGCGGAACATACCCTCGCGTGCGTCGTGCCATTCGCTCACTAGCCACAGCCTAAACAACGGAAGAAAAGGACACTACCATGAAAATTAATAGACGCCGTTTCCTCCTAAGCTCTGCCCTCGTCGGCGGAGGTGTTTTAATCGGATACACCGCCACGCGGCCTAGCCGTCATCGGCGCGCGAATACCGAAATTGCAGGTTCGGGTGAAAGCTTTGTCACCTCTCTGATTAAAATCGAGGCCGACAACACGGTCACGATTTATGTTCCCCACTCTGAAATGGGACAAGGTGTGCATACCTCCCTATCAATGATGGCAGCGGACGAACTCGATGCGGACTGGGAACGCGTCAACATTGAACAAGCGCCGGCGATAGATCTGTTTGCGAATGGCGACCTAGTTACAGGCTTCGCAGGCGAACTTGGTGCGCCGAGTTTCCTCGCGCCACTCATCAGCGTAAGCGCCGTAAAGATAGCTGAGCTCGCAAACCTCCAGACTACCGGTGGCAGCTCCTCGGTGCGCTTCACCGGTGAACATTCTATGCGCTACGCCGGCGCCGCCGCGCGAGACCTTCTCGTGCAATGCGCCGCAGCCCGTTGGGCAGTTCCTGCTGCCGAATGCACGACTGCATTGAGCTTTGTCCATCACAACGCCACTGGCCGCTCGCTAAGCTACGGAGAGCTCGCTGCCGAAGCTGCAATGCTCGAGCCCACGAACGAACCGGTGCTCAAAACCCGCGAGCAGTACAACATTATGGGCAAGGCGATATCGCGCAACGATATCCCCGCCAAGGTCAATGGTACAGCGCCCTATGGGATAGATGCGCAGCCAGAGGGCATGCTCTACGCCGCCATCAGATTCGCGCCGGTTTTCGGCACTAAGCTCATATCAGTCGACGCCGGCGACGTGTTGAGCCGCCGCGGCATCAAAAGAATCGTGCAGTTAGAAGACTCAGTAGCAGTCGTTGCGGACAGCTATTGGCGCGCGAAAGAGGCACTCAAATCTGTTGATGCGGTATTTGAAGAATTAGGTAATGAAAATGTGTCGAGCGCCTCGATTTACGAGCAGTTCGATGCCAGCCTCGCCGTCGACGACAGCGATGAAGACCGAGAAATCGGCGACACTCAGGCCGCCTTCGACTCCGCAGCCGACGTGATTGAGGCAAACTACCGAGTACCGTACCTCGCCCATGCCGCGATGGAGCCGATGAACTGCACGGTGCACTTAAAAGACGGGCGCGCCGACATCTGGACGAGCACGCAGGACGCGCTCGGCATAAAGAGTCGCATCGCCTCGATCCTAGGGATTGACGCCGAAAACGCGACCTTCCATCACAGCTACGTCGGCGGCGGATTCGGCCGACGCCTGCCGTTCAACTGGAATGTGATCGACCACGCCGCACTAATAGCAAAAGAATTCGATGTGCCGGTGAAAACAGTACTAAGTCGCGAAGACGATTTGCAGCAGGACTACTATCGCCCTGCCGTTGCCTCCAATTTCAAGGCGGCATTCGACAGCTCAGGTCTGGTTCGCGGCTGGCACAACCGCTTCACCGGCCCCGTGCAAACTCCCGGTGCCGCGCACATTCCTTACGCTATCGACAACCAATCCATACGCGTAGTCGATGGCACCACCCACATTCCGATCGCCGCGTGGCGCAGTGTTGACCATTCGCAACAAACCTTCTTCACTGAGTCGTTTATCGACGAGATTGCACACCGCGCGGGCAAAAACCCGTATCAGTTCCGCCTCGATCTGTTAAGCGAGCATCCGCGCCATCGCCGCGTGCTCGAGACCGCGGCAGAGGCAGCAGGCTATGGTCGCAACCTGCCCGAAGGACATGCGTTGGGTATCGCTGTTCAAGAGAGCTTCGGCAGTGTTGTAGCGGAAATTGCGGAGGTCTCGATGGACGCCAATATGCGTCCTGTCGTGCACAAAGTAACCTGTGCGATCGACTGCGGTTTTGCTGTGAATCCCGACACCGCTGCTTCTCAGATAGAGAGCGGCATTATCTTCGGCCTCACCGCAGCGATGTATGGCGAGATTACGATCGAGGGTGGTCGCGTCGCGCAGAATAACTTCCCCGACTACGAGATGGTGCGAATGGCAACAAGCCCTGAAATTGACGTGCATATCCTCGAGTCGGATAACACGCTCGGCGGTTTCGGCGAACCGGCTACGCCACCGATTGCTGCCGCGGTTACCAATGCGATCTATATTTTAACCGGCCAGCGCGTGCGCGAACTGCCAATTAAAAACCACGACTTTGGCAAGCCCTCGCTTGCCAAAGCCTAGCGTGTTGAAGAAGAGAGCGGCTCTCTAGATTTCTGCCGCCGATTTGACGATGCGGCTAACGATGCCGTATTCGATCGCTTCCTCAGCACTCATCCAATAATCTCGGTCGGTATCTTGGGCTACGCGCTCAAGAGGCTGACCGGTTTCATCGGCAATTAGCTTGTTAATACGCGCGCGCATCTTAACAATCTCCTGCGCCTGAATAGCAATGTCACTCGCCGAGCCTCGCGAGCCGCCTGAAGGCTGATGCACAAGAAAACGTGTGTTTGGCAACGAGAACCGATTTTCTTTTTCGGCAGCGAGATAAATAGTTGTCGCAGCACTTGCTACCCACCCGGTACCGATTACCCGAACAACGGGCTTGATGAATTTGATGATGTCGTAAACGACGTCGCCGGATTCTACATGCCCACCGGGTGAGCTGATGTAGATCGAAATAGGCTCGTCATTTTCAGCAGCCAATGCCAGAAGGCGCTCGGTGACCGAACGCGCGAGTTTGTCGTTAATCTCACCAAAAATAGTGATCGCGCGAGAGTTGAATAGTTTCTCATCGATTAACCCGCCGCGCGCTGGTTTAGCGTCGTCTTTGGTTTCCTGATCTTTTCCGTTCATGGCTGACTGCGTGTGGGCCTTTGGGTCATTCTGTCTGGCTAAAATCATTACCTTCCTCTTTGTTTTTGGCCGGGTTTCTATCCGGTTTTACTAATTCGTTAGTTAATCGGTGGCTCGCTGTTAGGCTACTCGGTACCATCGGACGGCGTCTCGCAGGCCGAAGCCATGCGAAGATAGCCGATGAGCGCTGCGTGATCGCGCTTCCCTTCGGGGAAATTCGACCCGAAGCCTATCATGCGGGTGTTGGGTATGCCCGCAATGATCACTTGTTCGATCTCAGAGTCACTTTTCGTCGCAAGCCATGTGCAGTCAAAAAGATCGGGGGCGTCACTCGGGGCATTCCGCGCGAAAGGCTCAAAACCAACCGAGGAAGAGGCGATCGATGAAGCCACCTCGCTGGCGCTAGGGCCTCTGCCATGGCAAAAGTCACTGCAGCTGCCAGCATAAAGCGCTGCGCCGCGGGCAAGGGCCGGCGAGGGAGCCTGCGGACCGGTCTCAGCTATGACCCGCGCCTCCTCCGCACAGCTCGTCAGTGCCAGAGCCATTACCAGTGAGCAGAGGGTTTTCCCTCGCGAAGTTGTAACACCCGAATAAGGCCCTTCAGTTGCTTCCATCGCCAATGCTCTGCTAACCCAGTAGGGCCCCGTCGGCCTGCGTCTCAGGCCCAAGTGGTTTAAACACAATTAAAAGTTGAGGGAGCAACGTGAGCGACCCAACAAGTGCGACGAGCATAGCAAGGCTTGTTAAAAGGCCAAACACAATCGTCGGAATAAAATTAGACAGCGCCAGAATCGAGAAGCCTGCGACAATAGTCATCGAAGTAAAATACATCGCTCGTCCGATACTGTTATGGCAGAAAAACATTGTCTGCCGGTAATTGCCAAAGCGCGGGTATTCCCGCCGGAAACGATGCATATAGTGAATCGTATTGTCGACGCCAATGCCAACAGAAATCGCCGCAATAGTGATGGTCATAATGTCGAGCGGGATGCCGAGCCAGCCCATAATTCCTAGCACGAAGGCCGCAGCAATCGCGTTAGGAATGATGCAAATTAGCGCGATAGCCAACGAACGGAACAACAGCAAAAACATAAGCATGATCACAAACATCACTACGCCCAAGGTGAGTATCTGCGATTCGTAAAGACTCTGCAGGACATTGTTGTAAAGTACGAGAACGCCCGTGACGTTAACCTGCTCGTCACTAAATCCAAACTTTTCTTCGATTCCGCGCTCGATTCTCTGCAATAATTCATTACGCTTTAGATCGGGGTCGGATTCAATCACGCGAACATTGAAGCGCAGCTGGTTTTCCTCAATCGAGATAAACGGCTTCAGCACGGTGTCTTTTAATGTCTCAGGAATGCGCGAATAGAGGACTGCCCAAAGCACGCCGTCTATTGGCTCGCCTCCATTGAGTTGCCGCGCCAACTGCACGACCGCGCCAAAGGAAAGTACTTTCCCCGTCTGCGGATCATCATCGAGGTACCGGTGAATCTCTTCTACCAAATCCATTTTCGGCGCTGTGAAATAGTAGGCGTCGTCATCGCCGCTATCACCGAAACCATCGTCGAAACCATCTCCAAAGCCATCATCAAACCCATCGACGTCCTCGGGTTCATCCGGTAGGTCGACGATGACGTCGAACGATAGCGTACCCCCTAATTTTTCGTCGAACAGGGTCATCCCCTGGAAGATTTCTGTCTTCTCGCGAAAATAATCGATGAAGCTATTCTCAACCTTGAGCTGAGCAAGCCCGACGATGCTAAGCAGCGTGATAACTGCATAAATGGCCAACACTCGGTTATTCAATCGAGCCGTGATTTGCGCAAGCCCGGTGGTAACACCGAGGCGAATATCAGCAGAAAGTTTAGTTTGGTCTTGTGGCAGCAAACTGAGTACCGAAGGGAACACGCCAAAGACCACGACGATCGCTGCGAACACGCCAATCACCATCATCCATCCGAAGGAGATAATGGGCGAGATGCCGCTAACGATCAGCGAACCAAACGCGACGGCCGTGGTAAGTCCGGTGTAAAGGCAAGGTTTAAACATGCTCAAAATAGCATGGCGCATGAGCTTGTCATGATTGCTCGAACGCCGGGTCGCGCGAAGCTCGCGATAGCGCACCGTTAAGTGCACGGTCAATGAAATGGTGATTATGAGAAGCAGCGAAATAAAATTCGACGACACCACCGTCACGCGCCAATCCATTAAGCCTAAAATTCCCACCATGGTCACGCCTGCTATCGCGCAGCAGGCGAGCGGCAGCGCTATCCAGCGCAGTTTGCGAAAGATTAACCCGAGGGCAAGAATGATGAAGGCAAGCACACCAAAGCTAAAACTAGACAGGTCGCCGCGCACAAAGGTCACGAGGTCATCGGCGATCATGGGCGCGCCGCCGAGATAGATCTGTGCCTCGCCGCGATAGTTTTCCAGCAGCGCGCGAATTTCAGCGATCGTGGCAGATTGCCGCGCACCGGTCATCACCGTATAAGCCGAGTACTCTTCTTCAACCGCGCGCAGCTCAGCAAGCTGCGCAGCATCGAGAACGCCTAACACCTCTGCCTCGCGTAACTCGGAGCGACGCGCGAGCAGGTTTTGTCCTTTGAGGTCTAGCTCAAAGCTCACTAGCATACCTGCAGTCTGCCCATCTGGGCTCACAACCGCATTGCTAAAGACCGGACTGCTCATCAGCTCAGCTTTCGCCGCAGCTAGGTCGATGTCCTGCTCGACGGTGAGGTAATCTTCGGAGATACCTGTAAGCGGCGTGTCCTCGAAAATGGGCACATTCAGAATACTGTCTACGGATTCGACCCGAGGCAGGGTCAAGAGATCAGCGCGAAGCGATTGCAGTCGCGAGAGCACCGGGCGCGAAAAGAGCTCACCCTCGAGAGGCGTGTATGCAACTATGACCGATTCCCTGATGCCGTAGCGAACATTAACCTGTCGGGAATACTCCAATTCGACGTCACCCTCGAGCAGCAACGAGTCTGCAGAAGCATCTAGTCGAAAGAACTGTGTGTAATACCCGAAACCTGCTGCGATAAGGATCAACAAAAAGAGCGTCAGCCAAGGCCGGTCGAAGACGAGGCTCGAATAAAGCCGAGTGAGGTTCTTCTGAAATGACATGCTTTCTCTCGCGCGAGTGCTCAGGTGATCTCGACTGCCACCAACTGGACTTAGTGGCAGCTGTCAGGCAGGGGTTATCTCATAATAGGTACGCGCACTATACGCCGATTAGTTGTCTAATTCGATCCCAGTGGGATCCGAAATCCCTTCGAGAAAACCCGCAAGTCCTGCGCTAGCCAGCGCTTCGCGAGGTACCGGAGCGGCTTGAAAACCGTGCAACTTATTGTGTCTAATCAATAAAAAGGGCTAGGCGTAAGTCTACCTAGTTGTTACCCTCGTACCCACTATGAGAAGACTGTTTGTTCCGAACCTAAGCTAAAGGAGAAGCCTCAACCATGCGTAGTTCACGAACGATGAAGTGCACCTCGATGACGCGTCGGCTTGGCCGCAGTGTAGCGCTTGCGGCGAGCATGCTAGGCGCACTGCTCGCTCTCTCTTCGCAGGCATTCGCCGAAGTCGATTGGCTGCGATCGATACCCGAATTTGAACTTAGTGATCAGGCGGGCAAGACCCACACACTCGCCGACTACGCCGATCGCGACCTTCTGGTGCTTTATGTGCAGGGCGTCGGATGTCCGATCGCCCGCATAGCTGTGCCGAGCTATCGCGAAGTTCGCGCCGAATTCGAGTCTAAGAACGTGGCATTTATGATGTTCAATTCCAACATTCAAGATAACATCCCGCGCATCGCACGTGAGGTTGACGAGTTTGGTATTGATTTCACCGTGCTTAAAGACGAAGGACAGGCCCTTGCCAAAGCCCTGGGTGTCGAGCGTACCGCAGAAGTCTTCGTTATTGACCCCAAGTCACGCGAGGTTTTTTACCGCGGTCCAATCAACGACAAACTCGGGTACGAAACTCAAAAAAATACGGCGAGTGCGCATTACCTAAAGGATGCTCTAAACACTGTGCTAGCTGGCGGTAAGGTAAACATGGACGACGTGCCAGATTCGAAGGGCTGCCTAGTCGCGATTTTCTAGCCTATCTCAGCCCTCTGCCTCGTACCCAGCGGCCCTGCATTGCGAAGCTAGCGCGCCGCACCAATAAATAAGCCTATCGACAACTAGTCGGGAGGCAACGCTCAGGTAACGCCAACCTCGGCAACGAAGTTGGCGTTGTTAGTTGTGTTATTCGATTTAACTGCTAGATTGCGCGCATGACAGAATCCATAGAGCCATCGGCAGCCAAACGCCGCAGCAGTTCGCGTTTATTAGCGAGCACCTCGGTTTTCCTCAAGCCTTACCTTAAGCAGATCATCATCGCCTCTGTGGCGCTGGTGTTCACAGCCGCACTCACTCTTGGCCTCGTGCAGTATGTGCGACTAATCGTCGATCGCGGCTTCGTGGAAGGCTCAACGGAATCGCTGAATACAGCCATACTCGGTTTCTTGATAGTAGCCGTGCTGCAAGCCATCGGCACCTTTGCACGCTTCTATTGGGTTTCCTGGCTGGGCGAACGAGTAACCGCCGACATTCGCAAAGCGGTCTATAAACATATTATCAATCTGCATCCGGGTTATTTCGAAGACAATCTCAGCGGCGAAATTCAGTCGCGGATCACCACCGACACGACCTTGATTCAATCTGTGATTGGCTCGTCAGCATCGATCGCGCTGCGTAACCTGCTAATGATGATTGGCGGAACGCTGTTCCTGTTTATCACCAACCCTAAGCTGACGAGCGTCGTGCTGCTCTGCATCCCACTCGTCATAGGCCCCATCATGTTTTTTGGCCGCAAGGTGCGCAGACTCTCACGCGACAGCCAGGACGAGATTGCGAATGTGGGTGCCTATGTCGGTGAGAGCATCCAGCAAATAAAGACCGTGCAGGCCTACAACCAGCAGACGCACAATGACGGCGTTTTTTCGCGCTATGTCGAAACCGCTTTCGACGTAGCCAAAGACCGTATTCTCATGCGCTCTGTGCTCATTACCGTCGTGATGACCCTCGTCTTTGCGGCCTTGGCGGTGATGATTTGGGTAGGTGGCCAAGACGTGATCAATGGTCGCATGAGCGCTGGCGAGCTCACCGCTTTCGTCGCCTACGCCGTTATCGTCGCGACCGCTGTCGGCGCGATAAGCCAAGTAATCAGTGAGCTTCAGCGCGCGGCGGGAGCGATGGAGAGGCTGATTGAGCTGCTCGAAGCCGAAAGCCTGATTCAGGCGCCCGCGGTTCCGGCGAAGCTTGTTGACACATTTACCGGTCAACTCGACTTCAAGTCAGTGAGCTTCGCGTATCCGTCGCGTCCTGATACCTTGGCGCTTAACGAGGTAACTCTCACCGTGCGCCCCGGCGAGAGTTTGGCACTCGTCGGTCCTTCTGGCGCCGGTAAGTCAACGCTTTTAGACCTCGTGCTGCGCTTCTATGACCCAATTTCGGGGCATCTCACGCTAGACGGTATAGATGTCCGCGACCTCACGCCGAAAGAGCTACGCAGTCACATTGCGATCGTCTCACAGCAACCGGCGCTGTTTACCGGCAGCGTTATCGATAACATTCGCTTCGGTCGCCCAGATGCCTCGCTCGACGAGGTTCGCGCCGCCGCCGAATCGGCTTTCGCCAGCGAATTCATCGAGTTACTTCCCCAAGGTTATGACAGCTTCCTAGGCGAAGCGGGCGTTCGCCTCTCCGGCGGGCAGCGGCAGCGTCTCGCGATCGCGCGGGCGATCCTCAACGACCCGGAGATTTTGCTCCTAGACGAGGCAACGAGCGCGCTGGATGCAGAAAGCGAGCGTAAGGTCCAAATCGCCCTCGAAAAGCTCATGAAAGGCCGCACCTCGCTGGTAATTGCACACCGTCTAGCAACCGTGATGAACGTTGACCGAATCGCTGTGCTCGAAAACGGCAGATTGATTGCAACGGGGACCCACGGCACGTTACTGAAAGACTGTGAGCTGTATGCTAACCTAGCCAAGCTTCAGTTCGGCGGAGACGCTTAAGCGCAAATAAGTGCAAGAGCGCTCTCCAAAAACCTGAATGCCCAAAACCATGCGCGGTGAATCCAGCCCCCGACGCCGCGCGTTAATACCAGTATTATGTAGGAATCAATTCACCGCTTACGTCGCCCTTTTTCAGCTTCATCACTCATAGTCAACACCCTTGCCTTGCACAGCGACCACCCTGTGGCTCCCTTGGCATTATTTATCCCGCAGAGAGGATCGCTCAGCAATGAACGCCCCCGAACGGCTCGACCCGCTTGTCACCAAAACCTGCTATCTAGACGGCAGTGACCCAGAGAAGAAACGCGAAGAGATTCGCCGTTATTTCCACCAAACCTTTAGCCTCTACGAACGTCTTTTCGACTGCCTTGCCTGCGACGACGCTTACTACACGAAGGCGACGCCGCTGCGACACCCGCTCATTTTCTACTATGGTCACACCGCTGTATTTTTTATTAACAAACTACATGTCGCCAAGTTGATCCCAGAGCGGCTCGATCCGCGTATCGAGTCGATGCTTGCGATCGGCGTCGATGAGATGTCATGGGATGACCTTGACGACGCCCACTATGATTGGCCGACGCCCGCAGAGGTATTGGACTACCGCAACAAAACACGAGACATAGTCGACGATCTGATTTCCTCCGTTCCGATAACGCTGCCGATTGGTTGGGATGATCCTCTCTGGATTGTCATGATGGGCATAGAGCACGAGCGTATACACCTCGAAACGTCATCCGTGCTTATGCGGCAATTACCTCTGTCGTTAGTAAAACCCTCTCCTTTGTTCAAAGACTGCAACGATTCTGGCGAAGCACCAACTAACGTGCTGCTGCCAGTAAGCGGACGCCGAATCGAACAGGGTTGCAGCAGGCGCGACACGCTGTATAGATGGGATAACGAATACGGCTATCTCGAGACACCGGTTGCAAACTTTAACGCGAGTAAGTACCTAACGAGTAACGGTGAGTTTCTGGCGTTCGTCGAGGACGACGGCTACACCACCCGCGATTACTGGGACGACGAGGGTTGGGGGTGGCTGCAGCATAGCAAAGCGCGTCATCCAAGCTTCTGGGTGATGACAGAAACCGGCTATCGCTACCGCACCATTGCGAGCGAGATCGACATGCCTTGGAACTGGCCGGTTGATGTAAACGCCCTCGAGGCGGCCGCATTCTGCCGCTGGAAGTCGGCGAAAACGGGTAAGAATGTTCGCCTGCCAACCGAAGCAGAATGGTTTTGCCTGCGCGAGGAGATCCCAAGCGACCAACCCAATTGGAAGTCTGCGCCCGGAAATATAAATCTCGAGCACGGCGCGTCAGCTTGCCCTGTCGATCGCTTTGGTACGGTCACAAAACGCGGCGAAGAATTTTTCGATATTATTGGTAATGTTTGGCAATGGACTCAGACGCCAATCGACGGCTTGCCGGGTTTCGAGGTTCACGAGGTCTATGACGACTTTTCGACGCCGACCTTCGACGGGCAACACAATCTCATCAAGGGTGGCAGCTATTTCTCAACAGGAAATAGCGCTCTCAAAGATTCACGTTATGCGTTTAGACGACACTTTTTCCAACATGCCGGATTTCGATATATCGAAGGCGAGGAGCCAATTATCACCACAAGCAACCCTTACGAAACTGACGAGCAGGTCTCTCAATACATCGAGTTCCATTTTGGTAGCGATTATCACGGCGTGCCGAATTTCGCAGGTACCTGCGGCCAGCTATGCCTCAAATACTTCGCCGAGAAGACGACGAAAAAACAGTCGCGCCGTGCGTTGGATCTCGGCTGTGCGATTGGTCGTACAAGTTTCGAGCTTGCACGCGAATTCGATCACGTCGATGGTATCGATTTTTCTGCGCGCTTTGTCTCGGCAGCAACTCAGCTCAAAGAAAACGACAGCAAGCGTTACACGATACGCGATGAAGGCGACTTGTTTAGCTTTAAAGAAACGTCGCTCACCGAGCACGGTCTCGCAGCCACCGCGCATAAGTGTGACTTCTGGCAGGGAGATGCTTGCAATCTCAGCGATAAGTTCAACAATTACGATCTTGTATTCGCAGGCAATCTCATCGATAGACTCTACGAGCCGGAGAAGTTTGTTACCCGAATTCATGAGCTCATCAACGAGGATGGATTACTCGTGATTACTTCGCCCTATACATGGCTGAGCGAGTTTACAGAGCCTGAAAACTGGATCGGGGGATACAAGCGTGACGGTGAGAACTTTACGACCCTCGACGGTCTGAAAGAACTTCTCTCGCCGCATTTCGATCTTGTAGATGAACCACGCGATGTGCCTTTCGTCATCCGTGAGACCGCGCGTAAGTTCCAACACTCGATCGCACAAATGAGTGTCTGGCATAAGCGCGTGAAGTAGAAGGCAGCTATGCGGTTTCCAAGCTACGCGCTTACCGAGTATCAAGCACAAAACAACTCCAAGGCATCAGCACGCCTCGGCGCTGCCTCGCTGGAATTGATGAGTCTGAGCCAAGTACTCGCGCTCGCCACCCCCGCGCAGCTCTCGGAGTGGCAAAACCTTACTCTCAACTACGTGCCAGACCGCGGCGGGATCGAACTGCGTGCTGCGATTGCGGCTAATTACTCGGGCCTCTCAGCAGACAACGTGGTTGTTTTCTCTAGTGCTACGGAGGCTCTATTTTGCTGCATCCACGCCGCAGTCAAACAGTCCGATCGCTGCACGGTTATTACACCCTGCTATGAGCCACTGGCAAAAATACCCGAATCGATCGGCGCGGCAGTGAATTGCATTCCACTGCGGCGCAAGGGGGAAGAAGCCGCAGAGGCGCGCTGGGTTCTCGACGGCGACGAAATTCGAGAAGCGATTGCCAAGAGCAATCAGCTGTTTATTAATTTTCCACACAATCCTACCGGCGCGCTTATCGACCACGCCGAGCTTGCCGAGCTCGTTGCACACTGCGAGACACACGGCACGCGCCTAATTGCTGACGAGGTGTTCCGAGGTTTAGAACATGCCGAGGGCGCCACGCTCGAGCCCGTAGCGACCCTAACGGCGCACGGCGTAAGTATCGGTTCGCTCGCGAAGCCGCATGGCGCTGGCGGTGTCAGGATCGGCTGGATGGTTAGCCAAGATTCAGAGCTGCTGACACGGGCAGTAACCATTCGCCGGTCTCTGTCAGTCTGTTCGGGCACCACAGACGAATGGCTTGCGCGATTGATACTCGCGCATTCTCAAACCCTGCGCACAGCATCGCTGCACACCTTACGGCGTCATGTGGAGCAAATCGAAGAATCGCTGCCTATGCTCGACGGCAGACTCACGTGGACGAAGCCTGCGGCGGGCTGCGTTGCATTTCCGCTTATCACGCTCGGTGATGGATTCGATCAGCGCTGCATCGAAGAGATTGGAATCATGTTGATTCCTCAGCGCTGCTTCGTTGGCAGCGCTGAGGCCGGTGACAGGGAGGGAGCGAAAACACTCACCGGCGGCATTCGCCTCGGCTATGGTCTTGCGGACTTCCCTGAAGTCTGGGCGCGATTTGTAGAGTTCTTGGTGCGCCACTGAGAGAAAGCGGCTTACTCGACGAAAGCTCGCTCGATAACATAATGCGCCTGAATGCCATGGCGCGACTCTTTAAAGCCCCAGGCTTCGATGATGGCGCAGGTGTCTTTTAGCATAGACGGACTGCCGCAAATCATAAAGCGGTCGTCATCGAGAGTTGGCATTGGCAACCCTATTTCGTCAAACAGCTTTCCGCTGGACATAGCATCGGTAAGTCTGCCACGAGTGCGGAATTCTTCTCGCGTGACGGTAGGATAGTAGATAAGTTTTTCGCGCACTTCCTCGCCGAAGAACTCGTTGTTTGGCAGAGTTGAGGTAATAAACTCTTCGTAGGCAAGCTCAGAGACCTCGCGCACGCCGTGCGTAAGAATAATTTTATCAAAGCGCTCGTAGACCTCGGGGTCTTGGATGATGCTCATGAACGGCGCAAGACCCGTGCCGGTACTAACTAGATACAAATTGCGCCCGGGAAGTAGATGGTCGACTACAAGCGTGCCAGTGGGTTTGCTACTCACAAGAAGCTCATCACCCACCTGAATATTCTGAAGGCGCGAGGTCAGCGGACCGTCTGGCACTTTGATGCTAAAGAACTCGAGCTCCTCTTCGTAGTTAGGGCTCGCGATGCTGTAGGCACGCATGAGCGGTTTACCCTCTACGTGCATGCCAATCATGACAAAATGGCCGTTCTCGAACTTGAGCCCCGCGTCGCGGGTGGTCTTAAAACTGAAAAGCGTGTCGTTCCAGTGATTCACTGCGGTGACGCGTTGCGTGGTAATAGCGGCCAACTGTCTAGCTCCTGCAAGGGGTTTTAGATCGGATAATTCGGATACGCGCGTAAGTACTTGTGAGATTCACACCAAATAGCGATCATGCGCTGCTTTAAGTCGGCAGTACTTGATAGCTCAAAAGAGTGCGGATTATAGGGACTATCTGCTAGTCCTGCAAAAACCAATAACGAGGGTTCTTATAACTTGTCGGAATATGAACACTAGGCGGTTCGTGACCGATCGACAGGGAATCCTCAAGAAGTGACAAGAAGGGAAAAACATGAATGCTCAAAATGAGCGCAGTTCGCAGTCGCGCCGGCTTCACCTCGCAGAGTTTTTAGTCACTTGGCGCCTGTTACTTGCCTTGGTTTCGGTTGCAGTCTGCATTCTGCTCGCTAGCGTCATACCACAAAGTCAATTTGATACCTCGCTCGATGCCCTTTTGACTAAAAGCGATCCTTTTTTGCCTGAAGTGGAAACGCTAGAGGCGCAATTCCCAACAACCCTCGAAGTGCGATTTGCGCTGACTTCGCCTTCGGATGCAACAGTGTTCGATCGCCGCATGATAGATGCGCTTAGTGAACTTAAAGCACGCTACACCCAAATTCCCTATGCTGAGCGCCTCAGTTCGCTGCTAGACTTTTATTCGCCCGAAAGCCAAACCCGTCTGTTCCAATTCCCGCTAGACCGCTACAGTCAAGATGAGCTCGATGCGCTACTCGAACCTGCTCTCGCTGACCGTCTGCTCACCAATAGCCTGCTCGCAGGCGAAGGTCAGCTCACGTTCGCGATTATCTCTCTTTGGGTCGATCAACTCGAGGGGGAGGACCGGAAGCGCACGGCGCTGGCCATCGAAGACCTCCGCGATTCACTCCGTACCGCGCATCCAGAAATCGGTGTCTATGCGATGAGCGATGTGATTCTCCAGCAATCGAGTCAGCAAGCGATGCTTGATGATCTCTCGCAGCTCCTCCCTTTTGTCATCATTCTCTGCGTGCTAGTCATCTGTTTTTGCTTCCGCTCTATCCGTTTCGGCGTCGGCATTCTCACTCATACCCTCGCGACCTGCCTCTGCACACTCGGCTTTCTCGCCTACAGCGGCTTCAGTTTCAACAGCATTTCGGTGATCGCGCCTCTAATAGTCGTCATCATCGCTGTCGCCAACAGCGTGCACATCATCTCACTCTTTCGCCAAAGCCTCGAATACGGCGCCACTAAAATCGACGCAATGGTGGCGAGCCTTGCGCACAATGTCGTACCTATCTCACTCGCTGCACTCACGACGGCAATCGGCTTCGTGTCGCTACTGCTTTGCTCCTCTCCTGCGATCAAGGGCTTTGGCGTTATCGTTGGCATAGGTATCGGATTTGGTTTCGTTCTTACCCTTACCTTTCTTCCTGCCCTACTCATGCTTCTCGCGCCGAAGGTCGAGGTGATTCCTACTAACAGTGAACGCACATCCTCGCTTCTAACGAGCCTTGTCATGTTAGGAAAACGCTTCGATAGCGGGATATTTTGGGGCTGCACACTGCTCGCGGTCGTGACGCTTGCGCTTCTGCCACTTAATGAATCGGATTTTAACCGCCTCGATTTTCTGGGAAGCGACCCTGAACTCACGGGCTACTATGACATCGTAGGCGCAAGCATTAATCGCGGCCCACTTCTCACCTATGGCGTGCAAACAGGAAGGGTAGACGGCGCCATAGACCCCGAATTTCTCGCCCGACTAGACGCGTATTTCGTGTGGGCTAGCGAGCAAGAGGGCGTTGAATCCGTCGCGAGCATTGTCGACATTGCGCGCGCCGTTAACCGCGCCCAGCACCAAGACAAACCAGAGTTTTATCGCATCCCTGATGACACCGATGCGGTGGCAAATTCACTCCTCGCCTACGCCGTGGTTCAGAGTGACGATTTCCCTCTTAGCGACTTCATCACCGAAGATTTTGCACTCACGCGATTCTTCCTCAACGCGACACCGTCGACCAACAAAGAATTACTAGCGACCGATTCGCTGCTGAGCGAGGAGTTTGCTCGCCGCTTTCCCGAGGCTCAGCTTTTGCACGGGTCAACACTGCTTCTCTTCTCGCGCATGGATGAACTCGTCACTGTCGAACTACTACAAGGCTATTCGCTTAGTCTGCTTCTCATCACGCTCTGCCTCGTAGTCGGTTTGCGCAGTGTTAAGTTCGGTCTGTTGAGCATCATCCCCAATTTGCTTCCTGCGACAATCGTCTTCGGCATCTGGGCTATTACCGTAGGCCAGATAAATCCGTTCGTTATGATGCTGTTTAGCATTAGCATTGGCCTTGTTGTTGATGACAGCGTGCATCTGCTTAGCCACTACTTGCACAGACGGCGCGAGGGAATCGAAGGCGAGGTTGCAATGAACGAAGCAATTCTGACGGCTGGCCCTGCCCTGAGTATCACGACCCTCGTTTTAGCGATGGGGGCAACGATTCTGATATGGGCCAACACGCTTTACTTTCAGCAGGCAGCTCAGCTGCTCGTGCCGATTGTGGTGCTCGCATTGCTGCTGGATCTCTTTTACTTGCCGGCGATTCTCCGCAGATTCGCACCTAACGTTTTCTAAATTCCTTACTGAATCGATCAGTTCCGCGTCTCTTCAGACACAAAAAAGCCCGACTCTCGTGAGAGCGTCGGGCTTTTTCAAACTAGGATGATCGAGGCTTAATCGCCGCCTTGATCGATATACTTCCAGTTGACTGCGCCGAAGAACATTTCGTCCCAGCTCTGCTGGCCCCAAGGCACATCTCGCTCCGGATCTGGGTTCGCAGGATTCTGAGCCGAATTATCAAAAGCCCCAACTGCAGTGATTTTAGTACCCGCGGGCACAAACTTAGGCTCGGCATAGGTGTAGCTTAGTTGCCAAGCATAGTTGTACTGGGCGATGTTGATCAGCTCCTCCTGCGTGCCGTCAGGATAGTCCGCATAAAAACGCATGTATTTGCCGCGGAAGTGCATGTGCGGGAGGAAACTGTGGAGCTTCGCATCTTTCTTAACGATGATCGACGCGGTTTGCTCGAACGCAGGGTCGTTTGCCGGAATCGTCGTCCACGTATTTGGGAAAATACAAGCACACTGACCAGACATACGCTCTTCGGGTATTTCGCCTTCTGGGTAGAACCAAAGGCCAATTTCACCGGCATCGACGGATTCACGTCCGTTTGTCGTGTAGTGAAGATTGAGATTGAGCACAGATCCCGCTTTGATCAAGCCACCGGTATTGGGCGGATTTAGCCGCGGCGTCGCACCGGGGATATACGCGGTGATGCTTGCCTTATCGGGATCGCCTCTGCCGAGGAACCCACCGCGGCTTTCGCCGGGAAAATCGAGCCGGTTGATCGTATGGTGCAACACAGTGCGGTCGCCCGCAATGTATTGGCTACCACGTAGCCAGCGATCCTCAGGAATATCGATAAGCACTGCCACGTCTCGGTAGTCGAGTACACCGGTCGCTGGTACTGACTGAGGTGGCACTTTAATGATGTAGTCGGGCTCGCCAAACGCCCATTTTGTCTCGGGCCACGTAAGCTCTGCCAGCGGGTCGTTAGCGTCATCCTTCGGCGCACCGGCTTCCACCCAAGCGATGATGTTACGCACTTCTTGGTCTTCGATCAGCATGTCGTTGATGAACTCGCCAATATGACCGTCGATCTGACCCGGCGGCATACGCTTTGTCATCAACACTTCGCGGATCATCGGCGACCAGCCTTTGACCATTGTATAGCTGTCCATCGCAAACGGCGCGATACCCCCTTCACGGTGACAAGCAGCGCAGTTTTCCGCAAGTATCGGCGCGATGTCTTTTGAGTAAGAAGGCACGGCCGTCATTTGCTCGTAGCTCACCATCGAACCATTGGTTTCAGTCATCGCGACACTTACCGCCTCGCCAGCCAAGATCTCGTCGATTGCTGCCTTCGCGCCGGCAAGACCGCCGCGGTATTCAACTTCGAAGGAACTCGGGCTGAACAGCACTACTTCGCCGGTTCGTTCGATACCGAGCGTCTCGGAAATCACACGTGCATCATCCATTAACACAGGAATGTCGACACCGTATTCCGCGAGCTTGGCCTTCACCTCTGCGCGATTTCGCTTGCCCATTGGGTTGAGCATAAAAAACTCGACGCCCGCGTCTTCATAGCTTGCCTTGAGCTGCGCAAAGTCGGGCACAGCGGCTGCCGTCGCGGCACTGTCGTTGGCCTGAACCAGAAGAGCGATGGTCTTGTGGTCGTCGTACCAGCTCATAGAATGGTAATAGCCATCTTGATCGAGAAGGGAGAAATCCCCCACTCTATCGGCGGCAATCAAAGCGCTGGGAAGCAACCCTGCAGCGCCCGCCGCAGCGACCGCGGCGATTAAACAGTTGGTTTTTTTCACGTCTGACTCCTATCCTAAATACTGGACGCAATGTGCTGCGGTATGAGGAAAAATCTTTTTAAATCAGTTTTATACGCGTCGAATTTACGAATTCCGAGCCTTCAAGTCAATACCTCAGACTGCGGCATTGTCGCTAGCCGAACGCAGTAGCGCTCTGAGAGGCTCGAAAAGTGCCGCGTTCGCGACCAAGATGTCAGCGCTGCAGAATTGCGGGTCATCTCCTTCGGGTACGTCACCGAAATGCCCGTAGACCGCTCCAGCCTCTTTTGCGATGAGCTGCGCCGCTGCGTAATCCCAGACGCTAAGGCTTTCGTAATAGCCATCCAGCCTGCCTGCGGCGACAAAGCAGATATCCAAGGCAGCCGAGCCCAACCGCCGGATGTCTGCACACTCCGCCAGAATGACGCTTAGGCGCTTGATCATGGGTTCGAGACCGGTTTTAACATACGGAAAGCCCGTGGCGATTATGGCGCGATCGAGACGCGACTCCTCCGCAACACCAATCGGTGTCCCATTTAGCGTTGCGCCGCACCCTCGCTGCGCTGCGAAGAGTTCGTCGCTAAAGGGATTAAACACCACGCCGTGCTGAATCTGACCTTCATTAACGAAAGCGATCGAAACACCCGACTGATTGAGCCCATGGGCAAAGTTCACCGTGCCATCTATCGGGTCGATGATCCACAGCGGCCCTCTTATATCTTGGACACGGCCTAGGTCGGGCGAGGATTCCTCCGAGAGAATCTGATGATTCGGATACGTGGCACGGATGGCCTCCGAAATGAGTTCGTCCGCGGCGATGTCTGCCTGAGTGACGATCTCGATGCCACCCTTAAAATCGCGCTGCAGGGGCTCGTTGCGGCGTTTTTCGGCGATCAATGCTCCTGCTCGGCGTGCAACATCGAGAGAAAATTCATATGTCGATTGCATTATCTACCTTCAATTGCGAATTGCGCGGGTTAAGCGAAAAGAAAAAATTGCCGTCCTCGTGCTTACCAAAACAGCTGAGTTTGGCGAGTGTAAACCATTTGGAAGCTAGATATAGTCAGCTGACTGGACTAAGCTGCAAAATCGTTAAGTGAACACCTTTGAGACCAGTATGACCTTTTCTGGATGGGGTAGATACCCGCGCCTCGAGTCGCGGTTGATTGAGCCTATTTCGACCTTTGAGATCGAGAAGAGCTTAGGTGGTTCAGGCCAGTGGGGCCCATCCATCATCGCCCGCGGCGCAGGTCGCAGCTATGGCGACAGCGCGCTCGCAGAAACACTCGTCAGTACGCGCTATCTCGACAACTTTTCAAGCCTGACCACGTCGGACCATGGTCATACAGTGCTGCGCTGCGCGTCGGGCATGAGTCTCGAAAAAGTGCTCGAGACCATAATCCCAAAGGGTCTATTCTTGCCCGTCTTGCCCGGTGCTAAAGCCGTTACCGTTGGCGGCGCTATCGCCGCGGATGTCCACGGGAAAAATCACCATATCGATGGCAGCTTCTGCGACCACGTCGAGTCTATGCAGGTACTGCTCGCCACCGGCGAGATAATCAACTGCAATCGCAACGCTTACTCCGAGCTATTTCATGCAACCTGCGGCGGCATGGGGCTGACTGGAATAATACTCGACGCCGCAATCAAACTCGTTCCAATGCCTTCGTTAGACATTGCCCAACGCACCCTCGTGGCGGACAATCTTCAGGACTGTATGGAATTGATGGATGAACATCACGAATCGAAATACAGCGTCGCGTGGATAGACTGCCTCGCATCTGGCGCGGCACAGGGTCGCTCGGTGCTCTACCTAGGCGAACACGTTGATGAGAAAGACGCTCGAGAGAAATCTAAATCAGGCCGCAAAGGCCTTCGCGCGATTAAACGCAGCGAACTCAAAATCCCCTTCGATGCGCCGTCTTTCCTTCTCAACAAATACACCATGATGGGATTCAACAGCGCCTATTACGCACTGCAAAAAAACCGCATCGCGCCCAAACGAATCGACTACGACGCGTTTTTCTTTCCGTTGGAAAGGCTGCGCAACTGGAATCGGCTTTACGGGTCTAAGGGATTTTTGCAATACCAGCTGGCGGTCCCCCCGGAATCTGCGTATGCCTGCGTCAGCGCGGTTCTTAGCTGCGCCTCGCAGGCTGGTAAAGGGTCGTTTCTCTCGGTGCTAAAAAAGTTTGGCAAGGCGAATAACAATCTCCTCTCGTTTCCCATCGAAGGCTATACGTTAGCGCTTGATTTTAAATATGAGGATTCTCTCTTCCCCTTGCTAGACAAACTCGACGCGATCGTCCTGGCGCACGGGGGCCGGCTCTATCTTGCGAAAGACGCGCGCATGAGCAAAGCGTGTTTCCGCCAGTCTTATGCTCAATGGGAGCGATTCGCCGAACTGAAACAGAAATTAGACCCGCGTGGACAATTCTCTTCCCTGCAGTCACGCAGACTTGGTCTCGGCTAAAGCGGCTCCTCACGGCTACTCAACCTGCGTCGAGTCCTGTAAAGTCTGCCTCTCACACGCTGCGAGCCCGACTCTTATCTATGAACATACTTTTGATAGGCGCCAACTCCGCTATTGCAACGGCAGTGGCTCGCCTTTACGCATCCGACGGCCATCGCTTATTTTTGGTTGGGCGAGATTTAACAAAGCTTGAGACTCTGCGCGACGACATCACCGTTCGCGGTGCAGTGGAAGTTGCCCTCGTTGAATTGGACATTACACATACGGCACGTCACACAGAACTGGTTGAAAGAGCCGAAACTGCCCTGGGCGCAATCGATCTCGCGATAATTTGTCACGGAGTCCTGCCCGACCAAGAAAAATGCGAACGTCACTTCAACGCGTTGCAGGCAAGCCTCGATGTGAACGTCATCAGCACCCTGTCGTTACTCGTCGAGCTAGGTAACTACTTTGAAACGCAGGGCAAGGGATCGCTCGCCGTTATTACCTCGGTGGCAGGGGATCGTGGTAGGCGCAGCAACTATGTCTACGGCGCGAGCAAAGCGATGATCTCAACTTTTTTAGAAGGTCTGCGAGGCAGGCTTCACGACAGCGGTGTTAACGTCATCGACATACGTCCGGGTCTTGTAGACTCGCCGATGACACGTGAGCTAAAAAAAGGTCCGTTATTCTCAACGCCCGAACGGGTCGCGCGCTGTATTGTAAAAGGCATCCAAAAAAACCGTACTACACTCTATGCGCCCGGCTATTGGCGCTTCGTCATGTTGGTCGTAAAGGCGATTCCACAGCGACTTTTCAAACGCCTTAGGTTCTGAGAGGCTCGCCGCCGTCATGCACCCAAATAAAACTATTCCTCTTTTTGTCGACCTTGATGGCACGGTGCTGAAATCGGACTTATTATTTGAATCCGTGCTCTGGCTATTGCGGCATAGACCTTGGATTCTTTTGCTCGCCCCTTTCTGGCTCTTGCGCGGGCGAGCGCGCCTCAAGTTCGAAGTCGCCAATCACGCGCAGCCGATTATCGAAAGTCAGCCTCGTAATCCTGAGTTCGAGGCCTTTCTTCGCTGCGAGGCCGACAGAGGACGCGATCTGATTTTGATTTCTGCAAGCGATCAGCGGTTAACGCGACTCGTCGCTGCTCACTTGGGGCATTTCGTCGATGCCATCGGTAGCGACGAACACACGAATCTTAAAGGGCAAAACAAACTGCTACGTATTCGGCATCTGTGCGGCGACGGAGCATTTGGCTACGCGGGTGACTCGGCGCCAGATCTTATTATTTGGCAACAGGCCGAGCAGCGAATCACAGTCAACGCATCTAAAACCATTCGAGCGCAGCTTGATTCGCAAGAGCAAACAGGTAGGGAAACACTTCATTTTGATGTGCCGAGTTCGCGCATGAAGGCCTTCTACCGCGCGCTGCGACCCCATCAATGGTTAAAGAACAGCCTGCTGTTTTTACCGTTACTCCTGTCTCACCAAGCAGACGACCTATCGCTGCTATTCGCCGCCTGCGTTGGCTTTATGAGCTTTAGCCTGTGTTCATCCAGCGTGTACTTGCTTAACGATATGCTCGACCTAGAAAGCGATCGCCAGCACGTGAGTAAACACAAAAGGCCCTTCGCATCTGGAGAGCTGTCTTTGCGTGTCGGCTTTGTCGCGGCGCCTCTTCTTCTATTTGCCTCGCTTGTGATTGCGACAGCCTTGCCTTCGGTATTTGTCTTTACGCTCGCCGCGTATTGGACGACAACCCTTTTATACAGCCTGTATATCAAAGCTTATTTTCTAATCGACGCCTTAGTGTTGGCTGGCTTATTTACACTACGTATCGTTGCGGGTTCTGCCGCCATTGGGGTAACCACTACCGATTGGTTACTCGCTTTCTCACTTTTCCTGTTCTTTGGCCTCGCCCTTGTTAAACGCCACGCTGAACTCATGAATCTGGAGAGTGCAGGAAAATTGACAAGCGCAGGGCGCGGCTATCATGTGTCCCATTTAGCGCTCATTCGAAGACTTGGCCTCGCGGCAAATCTCGCAGCGATTGGCGTCTTCGCATTCTATGCGTTGGCACCGTCGACCACTCAACTCTACAGCGAACCGCTAATCCTACTCGGTGTTTGTCCGCCCATGATTTACCTCGTGCTGCGGCTTTGGCGAATTGCGCGCGCCGGTGAATTACAGGAGGACCCAGTCAGGTTTGCTATGCAGGACCGTCGCAGCCAGTTCTTACTAGGATGCTGCGCACTGATCATTTGGTTCGCAATCTAGGCACTGGCCTTCGTCTCGTATTGAGAGGCGCTGTTTAATCAACTAGGCCACGATCAGGAAGGAATCCGCAATTGGATTCCAGCGGCTAGGTCTGTCGACTGGCGTTACTTTCATTGCTGCTATCACCCTTGGTTCAAGCACCTCTGCAAACTCTTCGACGCGATCAAACGCGGGATCTAACCACCGATCGATCAGCTCTTTGTTGTTCATATCGAGCATCAGCGGTAATGATTTGGGATGAATATGCTGCCATTGCGGGAGTAGTGGTGGCAACGTAATTATTGATGCGCCAAGCACCGACTCCCCCGTCTCTCTGTTCAAATAGCGTTTGTACACACCGCCGAAAGCAATTGCCGACTCTTCAAGTTCGATCTTATGATAGGTTTTCTTATCACCGAGTCCTTCAATAAATGCGCTCGCTGGGATGATGCAGCGTGACTCGCGATAAGGCGCGTAGGCTGCCGCCCGCGGACTATCGAGTTTGTCGGACCGCGAGTTGAAGCTTGCGTACTTGTAGTTAGGTGCAAGACTTTTGGGGTCTAGCAGCAACCACCAGATTGCCTCGCTCACCTGACGCACCTTCAATCCCTGCGCATCGATTTGTTCGAGAACGATCGCGATTGGTGCGCCAGGTGCAATGTCGGCGCGAAAATTATTGATTGGCACGGGAACACCTAACATGGCGCAAAGAAGCTGTACCTGCGGGCTATCTATCAGATTAAATCGACCACACATGAATGACCTCCGGGATTTTGCCGCGCCACAGTTTAGCCGCGCGGTAGGCCCGAACTTATAATGCGCACCGTGACTATTCAAGGGGCTATTCAAGGGCTATCCAAGCGGCCATTCAAGCGGCCATTCAAGTAGCAAGTAAGTCGCAGGCAAGTAGGATGAGAGACGCTGGTCTCTATACCTTTTGGTCGGGCTGCGTTTTAATGTAGTCATTAAAAATAAAGGAGCAGCTATGACATATTCCAAGCTTACTCAGACTCTGAGCCGCGTATCGAAGCTCTGTTTATCTCTCGTTCTCGTGATCTCCGCGTCGAGCCTCACTCTGAACGAAGCGATAGCCGCCGAAGCGAGCGGTTTTCGCGCGCGACTTTCTCCCATGCCTACCACGCCTCAGACTAAGAACACTATTACCGGCGGCGGCGAGGCTGTCGCCTCTCTCGCAGGCAATAGGCTCACGCTAACAGGAGAGTTTGCCGGCATGAGCTCAGCGGCCACCATGGCGCATATTCACAACGGCCCGCCCGCGCAACCAGGTCCGGTTGTTGCAGCGCTCACCGCGACCGCGGGTACAAGCGGTAAACTAAGCGCTGAAATTGAGCTTACGGACGAACAGGTGGCAGCGCTAAAAGCGAACGCCCTATACGTGCAGATTCATAGCGCAACAAACCCTGCTGGCGAACTCCGCGGCTGGTTGTTTGCGCAGCCCTAACCGCAACTCTATTGAAATTTTTTGAAGCGAGAACAGACATGAAAATGCAAAAGTCACGCCTCCAACCCAGTTTCTTGCGCAGCGCGCTATTCTGTCTACCGATAGCCTTTGGCTTGGCTGCTTGCAATGAAGCGCCGGAGCAGGAGATAGAGACCATTTCTGCCGACTCTACGAGCAGCCCGTTTGGCGACCAAGCTGCAGTCGGCGCGGAAAAATTCGCAGCCAACTGCGCCGCGTGCCATGGCGCAAATCTCGAAGGTACGACGCTCGGCCCGCTGCTTTCGGGTAGGCCCTTTATGCAGCGCTGGGGTGAACGAACGCCTAGTCTTTTGTTCAGCAATATCAAGGCAAACATGCCCCCAGGTGGAAACGAAGGATTGGTTGATGCCGATTACCTAGCAATCACCGCACACATTCTCAACACCAACGGTGTCGATGGGATAACCGCAGCGATAACCACTACGACCGAATTTAAGATTGCGGAGAATGCCTCAGCGCAACTCGCCAATCGCCAGAGAAGCGAGCCGCCTGCACCCGAGGGAATTACTGTCGCCGGCAACGTCGACGAATTTGTACCTTTCGTGCCGATTACCGATGCGATGCTCGAATCACCGAATCCCGCAGACTGGCCAATGATCAGACGGAGCTACGACGCGCATAGCTACAGCCCTCTCGATCAAATAGACACCACCAATGTCGGCAGCCTCAGTCTCGAATGGGTCTGGAATATGCACGAGGGGGATTCAGAGCCTTCGCCTCTGGTGTACAACGGGATTATTTATCTTATTAACCCCGGGAACGTTATTCAGGCGCTCGACGGCAAGACAGGTGAGTTAATTTGGGAACACTGGACGGGGCCTGCGAATCGCCAGGATATGCGCAACATAGCAATCTATGACGACAAGATTATCCAAGCAACTACCGATGCAAGACTCGTTGCCCTGGATGCGCGCACCGGTAAGCAATTATGGGAGACCGCAGTTGCAGACAACTCTCAGGGTTTCGAGAATTCGAGCGGACCGATCGTTGCCGACGGACGGGTGATTCTCGGGCTAGCGGGCTGCGCTCGTTACATAAAGGACGACTGCTATATCAGCGCCCACGACGCTAACACTGGCAAACTCGAATGGCGCTTCAACACTATTGCCAAGGCCAATGAGCCGGGCGGCGATACGTGGGGTGAGCTCGACGATATTTTCCGCGCGGGCGGTGAGACATGGATAACCGGCAGCTATGACCCCGAGCTTAAGCTCACCTACTGGGGCACGGCACAGCAAAAGCCTTGGGTGCCCGTGAGTCGTCATCTCACGATTCACGATGAAGGTCTTTTCACTAATTCGACAGTTGCCGTCAACATAGACGATGGCACACTCAACTGGCATTTCCAGCACGTGCCCGCCGAGGCACTCGATCTGGACGAGGTGTTTGAGCGCGTACTCGTAAACCGTGGAGAAGAGAAGCTTGTGTTCTCGCTCGGCAAATACGGCATTCTCTGGAAGCATGATCGCGTCTCTGGTGAATTTAAAGGCTATAAGGAAACAGTATTCCAAAACGCCTTTACCGATATCGATTCCGTTACCGGCCGCGTAACCTACCGGGAAGATATCCAGAATGCCAAACTTAACGAGTGGACGTCGGCATGCCCGAGCAGCGCAGGCGGCAAAGACTGGCACTCAATGACCTATCATGAACCTAGCGGCTTGATGATCGCCCCGCTTAGCCAAACCTGTTTAGAAAACGCGGCACGCGAAGTTGCCCTCGTACAAGGCGGTGGCGGTTTAGCAGCGAGCCGAAAGTTTTTCGAAATGCCCGGCACCGACGGCAATCTCGGCAAAATCGGCGCCTACGATGTCGATACAATGGAAGAAGTCTGGAGCCATCAGCAGCGGGCTTCTTTCCACACGGGCACAATGTCGACCGGCGGCGATCTCGTCTTCGTTGGCGACTTAGATCGCCGCTTCAAGGCGCTTAACGCGCGTACTGGAGAGGTACTGTGGGAGACACGCCTAGGTACCTCCGTTCAAGGTCATCCCGTGAGTTTCGCAATCGACGGAAAGCAATACATCGCGGTAACAAGCGCGGTTGGTGGCACGAGTCCGCGGACAGTGCCCGACGTTATCGCGACGGAGATAACTTATCCGCGTTGGGGTAATGCGCTTTATGTCTTTAGTCTTCCGGAAGAATAAATCATGAACGAAGAAGAGCATCGCGAAGACGAACAGGAAGACGAACAGGAAAACGGCCAGGTAATCGGTCAGATTGAATGGCTCGACCTAACCGTCAATGATGCTTCCCGAGTAAAGAATTTTTACGCGTCGGTGGTTGGCTGGAAAGCTGATGATGTCGACATGGGCAGCTATAGCGACTACAGCATACACACACCCGAGGGCAGAGACACCGTTGCCGGTATCTGCCATTCACGCGGGCCCAATGCAAACCTGCCGAGCCAATGGCTGGTCTATGTGCGCGTTGCCTCGGTACACGAAAGCGCAGACACTTGCAGACGCCTAGGCGGCGAAGTACTCGACGGCCCTCGGCGCATGGGCGGCAGCAACTTTTGCGTGATCAAAGATCCGGAAGGGGCGGTCATGGCGTTGCTGTCCGACTAAACCACTGGCTCCAAGCTCAAACGCGGCGCTGTTAACTGGGTTCAAAGGAGTAGAAGATGACGGGCACACTTGAACATATTTATCTCGTTGCCGAGAAGCGCGGCGAGACCGAGGCGCGCGAAAAAATTGAGCTAGAGGCTGGGCTAGGCATCGTAGGCGACCGCTATCATACCCATGCCAAACGCTGTCTTTCGACAGAAGACCCCGTGCCCGAAAATCACCTCAGCCTGATCGACAAATCAGTGCTCGATGATTTTTTAGCGAATCAGGCCAAAGATTCGGACTTAACCTACGCCGACTTCCGCCGCAACCTCATTACGAGTGGCATCGATCTTAATGCGTTAGTCGACAAGGAATTCATGGTGGGCAGCGCTCGCTGCCGCGGCGTAGAGCTATGCGAACCCTGCGCGTTCCTCGCAGCGACGGTGCACCGAGGCGTGCTACCAGGTCTAGTCAACCGCGGCGGACTAAGGGCGATTATCATTAAAAGTGGAAGCGCAGAGATCGGCTCGACAATTACAGAAGGATAAAACTCCATTCCAACGCTGCAGGAAAAAACCAATGACTACAGTAATTTGGCTCCGCGAGGGCCTCGCGCGCAGGCCACTTTGGATGAATGCCATTCTCGCTTTTTGCGCCTACATGACGTTTATCTACCTGCCCTGGGATGTTTTCATCAAGCCTTTAGAAGTCGATCAGGAAGTCTGGTTTGGCGTGCTTTTTACCGGCTGGGCGGCCAAAGCTGGAGCACTGCTCCACTGGTTCGTCTATGGTGCTGGCACACTCGGACTCTGGCGCATGCGCAGCTGGTTGCAACCTTGGATGAGCCTGTATTTACTGCAGATTGCCTTTGGCATGGCTTACTGGGGACTGACCGACCCGCGTGGTAGTAACGAGCCAACCGCGCTCTTAATTGCCATTCCCTTTATCGGACTCGCGTACGTCGCGTGGCGATCGCGTCATCGCCTGAGCCCGGCATAAGGGTTTAACCTGAGTATTGCGACTTCCCGCTAAAACCACTTCCAACGTTTAAATAGCCAAATCTGCAGCGCAATGATTACTGTAAGGAAGCCGCTGAAAATCCAAAACGCAGCGGGGTCATCGACTCCGGGTAAGCCACCGACGTTGACGCCGAGCAGGCCGGTTAAAAAACCCAGTGGCAAAAACACAGCAGCAATGACCGACAAGAGATATAAGTTCTTATTCATCTTGTCAGACAGCGCACTCGTTAGTTCGTCTTTTACGATTTGAGCGCGTTCTCGAATCGTATCGATGTCTTCTAAATACCGAATCACACGGTCTAATGACTCTTGTAGTCGCCTTTTATGCAATTCGTTTAGCCAAGGCTTGTCGGATACGCGCAGCGCAGCAATGACATCGCGCTGCGGTGCGATATATCGTCGGAAAACAATTGCCTGTTTGCGAATGTCTGTAATTTGCCCACGGTATTTCGTATCTGCCGCTTCCATTACCCGCTCTTCGGCGTCGTCTAATAGTTCGTCGAGCTCGGTAAAAACAGGCTCCATGCGCTCGAACAGACGGCTCGTTAACTGCGTAATGAAATCCCCTGCGCTGCATGGGCCGACACCGGCTTCCAGTCTTTCGCGCAGATCGGTAATCGCTTTAAGCCGACGCTTACGAACACTGACTATTCGCGAGCCATCGATCCACAGTCTGATAGAAACCATATCCTCAGGCTCGGCGTTGGCGTTGAGGTTAACGCCGCGTAGGATAAGCATTGTGCCGGTGTCGAATTCGAGTATGCGCGGTCTTGTCTCCTCGGCAAAAAGTGCGTCGAGCGTGAGCGAGTCAAGAAACGGTAATTCGGCGTCTGCCCACCTTTTAGCGCTAGCATCGTTTATGTCGAGGTGTACCCAAGTAAGATCACTCCCTTCGAGTGAGGCTGTGATTCGCGCTGAGACCTCCGAATTCACAACGGTGCCGCTCGTTGGCAGTCCTTCGCTGTCGAGCTGAATTGGTAGCAGAGACTTCGCCGCTCCGTCTTCGCCAATCTGGTAGGCGTAAATAATCCCGCTGCAGTCGACCATACTTATCCTTCCTTATCCGCCGCCGCTTTCACCGGTGGCGTGAAATCGAGCGCCCCCTTTATATGCAAATCGCGCTGAGGGAACGGGATTTCAATGCCATGCTCTTTAAACTTACGCCAAATCGAAAACATAACCTCGCTGTGCGGAGGCCAGCGTCCTAAAGTGACATCATCAACCCAGAAATGTAGGGTGAAGTTGACCGCACTGTCGCCGAAGGAGCGTAGAAAACAGGCGGGCTCCGGGTGAGTCGCACACCTTGGATGCTCGCGTGCCGCGGCGAGAATCAGGTCGTTGGCGAGTTCGATATCGCTGTGATACGAGACACCAACCTCGACCTCTACGCGGGCGCTCGCATTGGAGAATGTCCAGTTGACCACACGGCTGGTAATCAGGTCTTCATTGGGAACGAGGATTTCCTTGCTATCGAAAGTCTCGACGAGCGTATACCGTGCGCTTGCTCGGCGTATGAAGCCGAACGTGCCGTCGGAAAGCTCTATGAGGTCGCCCTCCTCGATCGATTTTTCCATCAGGAGGATGAGGCCGGAAATAAAGTTCGAGGCTATTTTTTGTAGGCCAAAGCCAAGCCCGATACCCACCGCACCACTGAAGACAGTAAGCGTGGTGAGATCAATACCTACAAAATCGAGTCCAATTAAAAAGGCAACTAAATAGATTACGATCTGGGCAAGCTTAAGAACCAAGGCGCGGTTCGCCGCCCGCAGGCTCTGAAGCCTCGAAATCCGATGTTCAACGGTGTCGACGATAATCGCCGTTGTCCAAAAGACCAACGCGATAGCTATTAAAGAGCTTAGTAGCGTGTAGGCGGAAATTCCAAAGCTGCCGATTCGAAGCGTCAAGGCAGGCGTATCGAGCACTGTGCGCACCGAATCGAAATAGCCCAGGTACGTCGCCGACACTACGGCAATGAGTACCATGAACAGCAGCCACTTAGCGGCGCTGCGACTGGGTTTTATGATTTTTAACCAGATATTTGCCATAGGGCAATCGTACTCGTCATAGTGTGGAACATAAATGCTAAATTAGCTCTTCAGCATGCCATCGCTAGGGTAGAATGCGCACTCTCAATCCCATGCTGATTTTCTCAGCCAAGAAGCCAATCCAACTATGCCTCTGCTCAGACTCGACAAAGCTTCCCTTAACTTCGGCACACATGTGCTTTTAGATGAGGTCGATTTCGAAATTAAACGCGGTGCCCGCATTGGCCTTCTCGGCCGCAACGGCGCCGGCAAAACCACCCTGATGAAAGTAATTGAAGGAATCATGGGGCTCGACGGTGGCGAGCGTTGGCTACGCCCGGGCGTAAAGGTGGCATGGCTTGAGCAGAACCTTCCAGATGCCGACGAGCAAACTGTTTACGATCTCGTCGCCGATGGCCTCGCAGAGGTTGGAGAATTGCTCAAACAGTATCACCACCTCACGTCGAATTACGAGGACGCCGACATGACTCAACTCGAACGCGTGCAGAGTGCACTCGAGGCAAAAGATGGCTGGAGCCTGAGTCAGAAGGTCGACACGGTCATTTCGCAGCTCGATCTGCCTGCTGACAAGCTCATGAAAGAGCTTTCGGGCGGCTGGCGCAAACGCGTTGCCCTCGCCCGCGCACTGGTGCGCGAGCCCGAGCTTTTATTGCTCGACGAGCCAACCAACCACCTCGACATCCCAGCGATCGAATGGCTCGAGAAGCAGCTTCAGGATTATCATGGCGCCCTCATGCTTATTACGCATGACCGGAGCTTCTTGCAAAATGTTGCGAATAAGATTGTCGAACTTGACCGTGGGCATCTCTACCAGTTCGAAGGCACTTTTGAGCGCTTTCTGCGCTACCGCGCAGAGCAGCTTGCCGCTGAGGAGACTGCCAACAAGCTTTTCGACAAGAAGCTCGCCGAAGAGGAAGTGTGGATCAGACAGGGCATCAAGGCGCGCCGAACACGTAACGAGGGCCGTGTCCGTGCGCTCGAGGCGATGCGCAAGGAACGCGGCGAGCGCCGCGTACAGCAGGGTAAGGCGAACTTTCAGGTAAGCAGCGCTGAGCGTTCCGGCAAAATCGTTGCCGAGCTTACTGAAATTACCCAACGCTTTGGCGACAAGCTAGTCATCAACAAGCTCTCCACCACGGTGATGCGTGGCGACCGAATCGGTCTTGTCGGCGCTAACGGCGCGGGCAAGTCGACGCTGCTCAAAATTCTGTTGGGTCAACTCGAACCTACCGAAGGCAAGGTAAAGCTGGGCACCAAACTCGAGGTAGCCTACTTCGACCAGTTGCGCGAACACTTGGACCTCGAGAAAAACCTTATCGACAATGTGTGTGGCGGGCAGGAGTACATTGAGATTGGTGGTAAGCGTAAACACGCGATCAGCTACCTAAGCGATTTTTTGTTTACGCCGGATCGCATACGAACACCCGCCAAAGCACTGTCGGGTGGTGAACAGAATCGCGCGATACTCGCCAAAGTGTTTAGCCGCCCCGCCAACATTCTCGTATTGGACGAACCAACCAACGACCTCGATATAGAAACGCTTGAACTCCTAGAAGATTTGCTGCTCGGGTTCGACGGCACCGTATTACTCGTTAGCCACGACAGAAAATTCATGGATAACGTCGTCACCTCGATAATGGTGTTCGAAGAAGATTCGAACGTGCGCGAATACGTGGGAGGCTATAGCGATTGGGTTCGTCACGGTGGCAATCTTAGTGACTTTGCTGCGCCACAGGCCGGCCCAGCGAAAAGCGTCGCTACACAGTCGATCGAGGGTTCGGCGCCGGCCGCAAGCACTCAGCCTGCAGTAGATCTCGGCGCGCCTGGGCCAGCCCCCAAAAAGAAACTAAGCTATGGCGAGAAGCGCGCGCTTGAAGCCGCGCTTAAGCGTATCGACGAACTCGAAGCGCAGCAGGCTCATCTCGAAGCGCTAATCTCTGATCCAACATTTTACGAGGGCGAGTCGAGTCAAGTTAACGAAACCCTCAAAGAGGTCGCGAGTGTTGCGGAAGCTCTCGCTCAAGCCTACGCCGACTGGGAAGTACTCGAAGGCTAAACCGCGACTAGTTTTCCGTCAGTGTAATCTCGAATCGCTTGATGAATCTCCTCGGCCGTATTCATGACAAACGGCCCGCGCTGCACGATCGGCTCGCCGATCGGTTTGCCGGTAATGACCAGCAGACGGGTGTTAGCGCTGGCTTGGATGACGAGGTCACCCGATAGACTCAGCCGCGCGAGGCTCCCAGCCTTTATCAAATAAGCGTCGGCGCCGATCTGAAGCTCGCCTTCGTAAACATACACAAGTGCCGTATGGCCCTCTGGCACGCCAACCGAAAGCGCCTTTGGGGGTTGGTCAGACGGGTCAACGGTTATGTCCAAATAGCCCGGCTCGGTTGAAAGCCCAGAAATAGAGCCTTTCACGGCTTGATTGTTGACAGTCAACCCACCTGCGATCGCCTTAACACGAATGTTATCTATGTCGTATTGCGGAATCGAGGCCGCGGCGAGCTCCGTGTAGTGCGCGGGCGTCATCTTTTCTCGCGCGGGCAAATTCACCCAAAGCTGAAAACCACGCATGCGACCCTCTTCCTGCTTTGGCATTTCCGAATGAATGACGCCTGCACCCGCCTTCATCCACTGCACATCACCGGCCATGAGCTGACCGACGTTGCCCATGTGATCCCGGTGTTCCATATGCCCCTCGAGCATATAGGTTACCGTTTCGAAACCGCGGTGCGGATGGGACGGAAACCCACCGATGTAATCGCTTGGATCATTGGATCCGAATTCATCCAACATTAAAAAGGGATCGAAGCGCGAGAGATTACCACCGCCGAAGACGCGCTTGAGTCGCACGCCATCACCATCGCTCGCACTTTGAGCGACAAGCACTTCCTCGATTTTCCTGTACTTCGCATTGTTCATGTTGACCTCTGTCATACTCTTTTCATTACCTGCCAACCAGAGCCAGCAGCTTCTTTTGTGTAAGTGAACACTAACTATTTCCTCAGATTCGCGCTATGCAGCGATCTGGCTAATCGTCTCTCGTGCCGCGGCGAGTCCGGCGGCCCGTGGGTCATCACCCATACTTAGCCCGTCGGCGCTGATGAATTCAATATCAGTGATACCGACGAAATTCAGTATCAACTTCATGTAGGGACGCATAAAGTCGCTGCCGCCCGCTTCATGTTTGCCGCCAAGCGCGCTGACTAGATACGCTTTTTTCCCCGACAACAATCCAACCGGCCCAGTGTCGGTATACTGAAATGTCACGCCCGCGCGCGCCACATGATCAATCCATGCCTTCAGCATCGAAGGAATGCTGAAGTTATACATTGGCAGCGCGATGACCAGCGTATCAGCCTGCATGAGCTCATCGATCAATTGATCGGCGAACGCAACCGCGTCCTTTTGCTCTGCGCTTCTAGCCTCCGCCGGAGTGAAAAGTGCACCGAGCCGGGCGCCGTCTAAATGGGGGATGGGCTCCTTACTGAAATCCCGTTCGATCAGCTCGATACCCTCCGAGGCTTGGGCGAGCCGTTCGATGAGCTCGCGGCTCAGTTCACGACTCACGCTGTTATCGCCGGTAATGCTGCTGTTTATGTGTAAAACCTTAGTCATTTTCTTGGCTCCCGCTGCTTTGATCGGTAATTAAGGTGCGTTGACGGGATAATAGAACAAATAAGTGGCTTTAAAAGCGCAAAATACTGCTAATATTAATCTAATTATTAGATATAATTGTGAACTCACGCGCCGCACCGCGAGGCCCCCATGAGCCCGAAGATCACACTTGAACAGTGGCAGACATTCCGCTGCGTTGTCGATGAGGGCTCGTTCGCCCGCGCTGCGGAGAGACTGAACAAAAGCCAGTCGAGCATTAGCTACGCCATTGGGCAGCTCAATACGCAGCTGCCGCAGCCAGTTCTGCGCATCGAAGGACGTCGTTCGGTCCTAACAGAGGCAGGAAAAATTCTTTATCGCCATGCCGAACAACTCCTCAAGCAGGCTAGCGACGCCGAAGCTGTTGCACGCTCGCTCGCGATGGGATTCGAGTCTGAAGTCACCCTCGCGATCGATGCTCTGCAGGATGTCGGCGCGCTCGCGGCCTCTTTTTCTGCATTTTCCGATCAGTTCCCGCACACGCGTATGCGCGTGCTCGAAACCACGCTGTCTGGCACTACCGAAGCGCTGCTAGAGCGCAAAGCCGATCTCGTGATTACGCCCGAAGTGCCTGTTGGCTTTTCAGGCCGGTCGCTCCGCGGCGCCACACTTATCCCCGTAGCGGCACCCAATCATCCGCTCTGCCTCGGCAGAAGTGAAGTCTCAGAGACAGAGCTGCGCGGTCATCGCCAACTCGTATTGCGGGACTCGGGCCTGCGGCGCAATGTCGATGCCGGTTGGTTACAAGCTGAGAAGCGTTGGACGGTGAGCCATTTTGCAACTAGCCTAAAACTCCTAAAAAGCGGGCTTGCCTTTGCCTTTGTACCAAAAGAATGGATAGTAGATGAGCTGAGAACGGGGTGTCTTGTGCCCATCCCGCTGGGTGTGCCGATGGACAGACACATACCGCTTTACTTGCTGGTCGCCGCCAAACACGCGGCAGGACCCGCAACGCTCGGACTCGCAGAGATTCTGATCACTAAACTAGGCAACTAATCTGCCCGTGTCTAAGCGTAGCGCTTCCAACCTTAGGCGCTGCTCATTCAGTTTAGATTAAGACCCGCCCGGTAGACTCAAAGTCGAGAAAACTCACTGTCCTCAACTAAAGGAGTTATTTCTATGCGGCTATCAACGCTTATTACGCAAACGGGCATCGCCATCCTGATGGCCGTCTCACTAGTTTTGGGAGCAAACACGGCGTTTGCAGACGACAGAGGCGATCGCCGAGGTGGCAAGTTCGACAAACCTGGCTTCAGTCGGCACACCGATCGGAGCGGTCGTGCTCACTACGGCGACCGCAACGAGCGTATTAACCAGCCGCGCAGACGTGATTATCGACGCGACAATCGCTTCGATAGCGGCAGTTTTTTCGGAGGTGTCGTGTTGGGATCGCTACTGAGCAGCAATCAGTCAAGCGCCAACCTATTTTATACAAGCAATCATCGTGGCTCACTCCACTATGGTGGCCACCACGGTCGTCCATTCGACTTACGACGGAGGACAGGCTATCGGCGCTCAAGCTACTACCCTACATTCGGCCCAACATTCAGCGGATCCGGACGCATTTATGGCAGCAGATTTGATGCGCGGCGAGGAAGCCGAGATTCGAACACAGTGGTCTATCAGACCGTCATCAATCCCGCACCTGTTGTGGCAACGTCGATAGTCACTACACCGATCGTTACCAGACCTTCCATTAGAGAACTGCCAAGGCGCCTTCCTGAAGCCACACGTCGGTTGCTGATAGATATTGAAGGGAACTGCTTCGATGTAAGTCGAGATAGTCTCGGCAATGAGATTCGCCAACAGCTCGACCCAGCCCAGTGCGAGCTATGAAGCGGTGATGATTCGGCTTGTTCGTCCGCGCTATACTTAGGTGATAACGGCGTTCAGTAGCATTGTGAAACTATTCCAAAAAGCCGGAGAGGTCGTGATGATGACTCGTTTATACCCCTGCGCAGCAACAGGCATGCTCCTCGTTCTGTTGTCTCTATTAGCTGCTTGCGCGAGTTCGCCTTTAGAGCGACGTCAGGTTGTGTTGTATTCCGAAGCCGACATGACCGCACGAGGCGAAGCCGCCTATTCACAGATGCGCGCAGAGATACCCGCGAGCGAGGACCAGCGAGCGACGCGCTATGTGCAGTGTGTCGCCGACCACGTCGTCGAGGCTCTGCCGGAGGCGCAGCGTGAAAACACACGTTGGGAAGTCACCCTGTTTGCAAGTGAGCAGGTTAATGCTTTTGCGCTACCTGGCGGTAAAATAGGCGTCTATGAGGGATTGCTGGAAGTCGCAATCAATCAGCATCAGCTCGCCGCAGTCATGGCGCACGAGGTCGGTCATGTGCTCGCTAGTCACAGCAATGAGCGAGCGAGTCAATCAGCGCTTCGTAACGTTGGCTTCGGTGTCGCACAAATACTTGGCGCGTCGGAGTCTACGCTGCGCGCACTCGATGTCGGCACCCAACTCGGTCTCTTTCTGCCGTTTAACCGAACGCAAGAAAGTGAGGCCGATGTGATAGGCCTGACGCTTATGGCGCGGGCCGGGTTTGAGCCGGATGAAAGCATAAGCCTCTGGGAAAACATGGCGGCTTCAGCAGGTGAACGCTCGCCGGAACTCCTATCAACACACCCCTCGCCGAGCACGCGCATGGATGAGCTACGGTTGCGCATGCCTGCAGCGGAGGCCGAACTCGATGCCGCACAGGCGCGCGGCGCAACACCTGATTGTATTCGCTAGCATTGCGCCGCAAATTTACGCTCTTTGCCGCGTGCCTTGTGCGTGCTAACTATCGTGAACATGCACGTCAAACTGCGGGAAAGGAATGTGTAATCCATTCTCGCCGAAATTCCGATACACATTCTCATTCATGCGAAAATAGACTTCCCAATAGTCCGGCGCTTTCACCCACGCACGAACCACAAGGTTGACCGAACTGTCGCCTAGGCTTGCGAGCGCGACAAAAGGCGCCGGCTCCTGCAGTATTTTCTCATCAGCAGCGAGCATCGTGCTCAGAACCTCATACGCTCTGTCGATGTCATCACCGTATGCGATGCCGAAGGTCCAATCGACCCTGCGCAGAGGCTGTGTTGAGTAATTAATCAGCGAGCCATTGGCCAATCCTCCGTTGGGGATCAGTACCGTCTTATTGTCGCCTGTTGTCATGACAGTGATAAAGATCTGAATCTCTTTCACCACGCCCGAATAGCCCTGTGCCTCGATAAAATCACCGACCTTAAACGGCTTAAAAAGCAGAATCATCACGCCTCCCGCGAAATTCTGCAGAGTACCCGAAAGCGCCATACCCACGGCGAGTCCAGCAGCAGCGAGAATAGCGACAAATGACGTCATCTCGATGCCGAGCACGCTCAAGGCGGTAATGTAGACGAGGATCTTGAGCGAGATAGACGTAAGACTCGAGAGAAAACTGCGAAGCGAGGGATCTACCTGCGCACGATCTAACACCGTGCCAAGCAGTCGACCTATGAGGCCAGCAACAAAGAGCCCAGCTATCAGCGTCGCCAATGAGAGTACCAGAGAGGTGCCCCATTGCACGGCAAGCGCCATAATCGTTTCTTGTGAAAATTCCATGTTCAGCTTCCTGAGTTCATCCAATTGATCCCGAAGGATTCTAGCGCGATTAGTCTAAAAAGTTAGACCGGTTTGAGATACATCGGTTAGAGATAGGTCAGTTAGAGATAGATCGGTTAGAAA
>JAFMKB010000085.1 GCA_017853205.1 Gammaproteobacteria bacterium | reverse complement strand
TGCGGGATTGCTGGCTAATTTTTTGCGGCGATGCGTCGTTCCTCTTCGCGCGCGCCGCGCAAAATATTCAGTAGACCATAGTTTCCTTCCTGACAGGCGTACTCATAAAGCTGCCCTGCAACTTTCGCCATCGGGAGAATTGCCACCACTTTGTCAGTGAATGTCGCCGGATCGTCCAGCGTCCATTGGTAATCTAGGCTATCGTACCCTGTGCGTGTGAACCGTTCAGTCAACACCTTGTCGCGACCAGTCCCATAGCCTTGGAGGCTCGCGGTATAGAAACTGAAATTTCTCGTTTCGACGACTAGGGTGTCGCCATCCCAATAGCCGCGAGAATCACCAGTCCATTGCTCTATGTGCTCGGGCAGAGTCGGCAATCCGTCTAATGGAATCATGCGAGCGTTGTGAATCATCTCGGAAAGAATCACGACGTGATCGCTGTTCTGGATAATCTGAAGATTGTTGTTATAACGGCTAGGGCGATAGGGAGGTAAGGCATTCATACCAATAATGCAGCGCTCGGGTAAGCCTCGATCTTCCGGGCCGTCTTTGCCTATGCCGCCACTTCCAGTTCGTACCGGGCGCTCACCCTTCGCATCCTCAAGAAATCCGCTGGCACCAACTGGCGTACCTTCGACTAAGTCAGGCAGTTGGCCATTCTTTGGGTAAATGATCTGCGAAGTTCGGACCGTATCAGCGATTGACGCCATCTCATACCAAAAATGGTCATAACCATAAACGAAGCGCTCATCGGTTGATGGAGCGCCTCGATTGGCGGCATCGGGATCAGCTTCAACGCGTGCGCCCTGTTCGGCCTCGGCGTTCAATTTAGTCTTGATATCGTCGATTTCTTTTTCAGTTAGGAATTCGCGTTCACCGAATTGGGTTGGGCGTTGAAAGGGAATTTCGCTGGAGAAATTCCATACACCTTGTAAGTCGGGGTGCCCCCATTCAGTTTTGGATGCTGTGCTTTCATCAGCAGCCTGTGCCGACGAAAAAACTCCAGTAAAGAGCAGAGCTAAGGAAAGTGTTCGTACGAGTGAGTTGTATGAGCTGACTTTGATCATTACGCAATAACCTGCCAATCGTATAAGGGAGAGTCGAATTAGCAATCGACTCGCTTAACTAGCACCATACATTACCCAAAGTTCCTTTCTCTGGCTAGGGCTAGTGTTTCGCTGGGTGGAGGGGATAGGTTTTTGAGTTCAAAGCGCGCTTATAAGAAACTGCTTTAGGAAGCTTTGTGCCTAATCTATTAGGCTTTGATACACCATTGCTTTGAACTTACTGGCAATATCAAACGCTCCCGCAGGCTGCACCTGCAGCATAATAACAACTGCCATACCGGTGTTCGGGTCAGCCCAAGCTTGAGTGCCTAGGGAGCCTCCCCATGCAAATTCTCCATTGTTGACTCCATAGGGGCTTTTACTTGCATCAACCACAACACTTATACCGTAGCCCCACCCGCGATCAAGCATCGGTGCATTTGGGTTAGTGCCTATTGGCAATAGTCTGTCGGCTACTTGGTTGGTGGTTGCAGCAATCACGCTTTCTGAGGATAGAATGCGTGAGCCGTTGAGTTCCCCCTTATTGAGCAAGGCTTGAAGGAACCTAAGATAGTCTGGCACGGTGCTTACCAACCCTGCAGCGCCTTCCATAAGAGGTGGTTTTTCAGTGATTGGAATGTCTATTGGCGGCAGCAATTTGAGAGGTTCGCGGGAAGTTGCAGCCATATAGGCTTTTGCCAATCGGGCTTGCTGTTGAGGCTTTACGTAAAAGCCCGTACTAGTCATTGCCAGTGGGTTGAATAGATTTCGTTCGAGATAATTGTCGAAAGTCTGTCCCGATACTATTTCTACAATTCGGCCAAGCACTGTGATTGAGATACTATAAACCCATTGCTCGCCAGGGTCGCCAATAAGGGGAATGCTGGCTACTTTATCGACCAGTGTTTCGAGAGAATCTGCACGCGAGCGAACCCGGTTGTCGCGATATAAAGTGCTGAATCGATGACTTAGCCCGGCGGTATTCAGAAGCAAGTCCTCGATTGTTATGGCGCGACTAGGGGGGCGGGTATCATTCAGATCTTGAGTCTCTGGATTATTGAACACCCGAACTGCAGCAAAGCTAGGAATATAGTCCGCGACTTGATCGCTCAGTTTAAGTTTGCCTTGATCGATGAGTTGCAGCACGGCTACTGCGGTAATTGGTTTGCTCATCGAGCGAATCTGAAATATCGAATCTTCCTGCATTGGTAACTTATTCTCAATGTCTTGCCAGCCGTAGCTTTTTAAAAACACGAGTTGTCCATGGCGAGACACTCCGGCAACCAGCCCAGGCACTCGGCCATCATGCACGTGCTGTTGAAGCATTGAATCGATAAGTTCTAAGCGCTGGGATGAAACGCCAACACTTTCTGGCGAGACTATTGATGCTTGGCTGAGGACGAGATTAGGTACGACAGGCAAAAGTAAAACTAATGCAAGAGGCAGGGCTTTTGCGTGGCCAAAACTCAGCGTTAGTTTAATCATCTTTCTATCTCAGCCTTTTGTGTTTACTAAGGAGCCAAACTGGACCGCGCCTGCGTACCCCAATGGCCATCAACCCTCGTCACTATGTATAGAGACTCGTACATGCCAATGGATTCGTTTTTATCATTAAAGCGCTGAAATTTGGTAGCGATATGGACCTTGGCAGGCGACACTAAGACGACGTCTCTACTCAGCCAGTGGGAATGATCCCAGCCAATCGCGGCTAAGCGATTAAATGAATCTGTTCGTGCAAATTCTTCTGCAGTATCCCAAACGGTGACCGTGCCGCTGGCGAAACGTACATGCGGATAATTGAGAGACATGGCCCATAGTTGCGAATCGCGCGCATTAAATGCGGTCATGAATTCATCTAGCGCGGCCATCGCGCCGGCAACGGCTTCTTCGTTTTCGGTTTGCGTCTGAGCGCTGCTTGCTTCGTTCCACAAGAGCAACGGTATGATCACGATTAACGCGAGACGTTGAGTTATCGGCATGCTCGTATCCTTTGTTGTTAACTGTGCATTCGAGGCAACTATGTCTTAACGCTGATTCTAGAAAGCCTATCACTTTCAGGAGTGCTGTCTAGAGCAATGAAATCAGTCTATTAAATGTATTCGCAGGTACGGTAACAATCTGCAGAGTTCAAAACAGATCCCTCGCAGGTGACGGAAGGGCCGGCGTTGTGCATGCAAGGGCGCACATCGCATCTATCATGAATTCTATTCATCAGAGCTAGGGTCTTGGCGACCCTGATGGCGCTGAATTCATGAGTATTACGCCGGCTTCTTGAATGCTGGCCAGCGCCTCTCTGCGCATGTGTGCCTCCAGCTCTGGTGCAAGGCCCCAGTCACCCATGAAGTGTTGGGCGGCAGCTGCGACATAGACTTGCCACAGCGCCAATCTTGTTAGATCTACTGATGCATATCTCGCATAGGCGTCAGTGATCTGCTGCATAGCACTTTTGCCAAACCTGTAGCGCAGTTCGACGCGAGCCACAGCAAGGTCTGACAGAGGGTCGCCGAGCGCCGCATGTTCCCAATCAATCACTGCAGCAATAGCGCCATTTCGCCAAAGGAGGTTTTCCGGCCAGAAGTCTCCATGCAGCAGCTTCGGCGTTGCCGTAAAAGCGGTATCGACCAGTGTGTTCAAGTGGTCCTTCAGCGGCTGCCACTCAGAACCGTCGGGAAGATAATCGAAGACCTCTGGTAGGGGATCATAGCGCAAAGGTAAGACCGGCAGTTTATGGGTCTGAGTGCCGTGAATGTTTAACAGCATCTCTGCCATGCTTTCCAGGTGCTCGTTTATCAAGTGTGCAGGTATTTCACTGCTGCCGGCGATAAACGTCATGACCAGGAAAGGGTTTGCGAGCAGGCCGCCGCTTTCATCGACAGCCAAAGGTTTGGGTACAGGGATGCCCTGTCGATGCAGCGTTTGCAGCAGCCGGAATTCAAGTTCAGCTGAATGCCCCTCATGTCCTTCGCGGTGCAGACGCAGAACCAGTCGAGTAGACTCGCCATCAGCCAGACTGACATCGAGCCGGTGAACCTCGGCAGAAACGCCGCCAGTGAGGCGTTCAGTGGCAGTCACCCGAGCGCCTGAGAATAGCGAGTCAACTAAGCGTGCATAGCGTTCTGTAGCCATAGTGGAGTCGTTAAAGGGGATGGCCTCGATAAAGATCTATCAAACGTTTCCTCCTTTCCTTTATCAAGCCGCGCCTGTCAAGCAAACTGACTGAACGCCAGTCCTACTTGCCTCACACTAGAATCTGCCAAGCCAATGCAAGTTGACACCCGAACCCGATGACAAAGGATAAGGTGCGAATCCAAGGAATCCCAAATCCAAAAACAACAAAGTGGACGACCCTCGCCCAGAAATATACTTCACAGGCAATGGCGGTGGCTTCGTTATTCACTCCGGCAATGTGCGCGACTAAAACCAGAGTTGCGAAAACAACCAGATTCTCTATTGCATTTGCGTGAGCCTGTTTCATTCGTGCCGCCCAAGGCGCCAATGGCTTTGGGTCCACTGGGTAACTGACTGCAGCAACAAGGCCCCTAACGGCGATCAAATTTAGGATATACGGCACCCACATCAAGGCGGTAATGATAGCAGTCCAAGTAAGATAACTAAGTTCTGTCGTAATCATCGTTCTCTCCTAATCTGGCAAATAATATTGAGTAAAAGGGCTGACATTCGCGTTTAATTCAGTTCTAAATCGGTCGATCTATAATATTCTGACTTCTAATTACTATTGATTAGTAACCCATTACCGCATATCTTTTTTCGAATATCAATTTTCAGGTTTGGTGCTGCGCTCTTTAGATAAAGGCCGAGTTTCCCTACCTCGCTTGAGTTCTGCTTAGCTGATAAGTAGACTCTCAGAGATTTCCGTTTAACTTATTTGTTACATATTGAGATCCAAATGTTTGTCCTAAAACGCGCTCTAATCTCTGTGCTAGCCTTGTTTGCCTCTGCCATCGCTTGTGCTGCAGAGCTATATTTCCCCTCTTCTGGCGAAAACTGGGAAAGCGTTGCTCCCGAGCGGGTAGGATGGGACGCGCAGGCACTTTCCGATGCTCTCGATGTGGTGGGAGAGCGAAATTCCTCCGGTATGGTCATAGTGCATAACGGTCGAATTATGGCTGAACGCTATTGGGATGAACCAGAAGATGCCCGGTACAGACGTTCTCTTAATGGGTTCGATGAGCAGCAGCGTGCAATTGAAGATGTAGCCTCCGCGCAAAAGAGTGTTGTAGCAATTCTGGCAGGCATGGCTCAGGCGCGGGGCTACCTTGAGTTGGATGATGCTGTTTCCACGTATCTTGGTGCGGGCTGGTCCAAAGCGACTGCTGATCAAGAGCAGGCCATTACCTTGAGACATCTGTTAATCATGAGCAGCGGTCTGAGCACTGATTTTAGTTATGTGGCCGCGCCAGGCACTGTCTGGCTCTATAACACGCCTGTTTACCATGTCACTATGCGAGTGCTGATGGCGGCAACAGGCCTAGAGCGTAATGAGCTGACCAAGGGCTGGTTAAGCGATCCTATCGGCGCGAGCAACACGGCGTGGACGCCTCGTCCTGGCTTCGACGCAGCTATCGCAGTAGGGTTGTCTACGACCGCTAGAGATTTGGCTCGCTTTGGCTTGATGATTCAGGCAGGAGGAAAATGGGGTGATGATATCGTGCTCGAAGATACTGAGTTTCTTGCAGACATGCTTTCTCCTTCACAAACCGTAAACCCAGCGTACGGATATCTCTGGTGGATTAATGGTCAAGAGTTTGCCCTTGGTCCGGATAGCAACGCAACTCGGTCAGAGGGCAAGCTAATTCCTGCGGCACCAGATGACCTCGTTGCCATGCAGGGAGCGGGTGATCGCAAGCTCTATTTGGTGCCAAGCCTGAAACTGGTGGTGAGTCGCTTGGGCTTTTATGGAGACAAGGACGGCGTCAGTTTCAACGATGCGTTCTGGACCGCGCTAATGCGGGCAGTGCCTAAGTAGGCGCTCATCCCCCCTTCGACTACAAGCTCACCACAACCCGAATATACTGCGGCTGATCATGGCATCAAGACCATTTTCA
>JAFMKB010000036.1 GCA_017853205.1 Gammaproteobacteria bacterium | reverse complement strand
TCGAGTCTTTTGCATGACGTTGTGCCGAATAAAACGGACAGTACGAGAATTACGCTTTCCTTTAACACCTTCGTCCGTGGCGAGATCGGCAACGCCAGTGCGCTCACCTCGCTGACTATCTAAACTGCACCCGAGTCACTTTCAGCAAAGGTGAGTGCTTCTCCAATACAAAAAAAACCGCACTACTATGTGCGGTTTTTTAGTAAAGCCTTCATTGGATGCTGCGATGAACGACCAACGAGTTTTGAGTGAATAGGCTCCTAACTCCGAGAAGATTACTCTTTCGGATTACCCTTCGGCGTACCGGGCTTGCGGTACTGGCCATAGAGATACTCTTCGGAGAACTCTGCGCATTTAAATTCTAACAACTGCATGTTTTCTTCGAGGTGGCGATAAAGCGGGAAGCTTATAGTCCATGGTGCAGTGAACGTATTAGGGTCGGTAATAGTCGCGCTGTAATCGATATGGTTTGGACCCATAGGCGTATAACGCTCCTCAACTACCATTTCCCAGCTATGGTGGTTACCTGCACGGTCGAACCACGTATCTGGCATTTGGCCTGTAACTCGAACGACTAATGTGTCTCCTTCCCAGTGTGCATTAGAATGCCCCATCCATGCATCCACCTGCGATTCTATTTCAGGCTGGTCTACGTAGAGGATTCTGTTTGCTTCGGCGAATTCGTAGGCAATCAAAATTACTTCTTGTGACTGCACGATTTGAAAGGGGAAAGGAAGCGCGTTTGCACGGGGTACGCCGGGCATATAGCATTTTGTCAGCGGATCTTTGTCGATCGCGTCGATACGATTTGCGTCACGTTGACGTAGGCCCTGCTCGTTATAGGGGATCCTGCCACCCTCGACGACACCTAGACTTCCCGGAATTGCAGACAGAGCACCCATCACATCTGAATGTGGCCCCTCTGCAGCGGCGTGAGGCTCGACATTGTAGTGCGCCGATGTCATCGCCTGCCAAATTCCGCTTAGATCAGGTTTCCCGCTCGGCGTACGGGCAGATTCTTGCGCGAGCGCCGCTGTCGAAATTAGGGCTGCTGCGAGTGATACAAGGCCCGAGGCCGCGATTGCTTTTTTCATTCTTGTGTTCATGTACTGCCCTTTGATGCTTCTGCTAATTGTTTTACGCAAACCTAGTTGCGCGCCACCTTTGATTGCGAATGTAAGGTACTGTGCGCACCTCACCGTTTTCTTTAGTCTCAGTCACTCGCGCCTTCGGCCGCCATTCTTTCCTCTGCGCGCATTCCACGGAGAATATTGGTCATACCGTAGTTACCTTCATGACAAGCGTATTCGTATATCTGCCCCGCCACTTTAGTCATTGGCACAATTGCTGTGATTTTGTCGGTGAATGTCGACGGATCGTCTATCGTGAACTCATATTCTACCGTATCGTAAGCCGTGCGCGTAAAGCGCTCAGTGAGCACCATATCTATATTGGCGCCGGTGGAATTAAATGTTTGTCGGAGGCCATTGAAATTCTGAGTTTCAACAACCAACGTATCGCCTTCCCACCAGCCTCGAGAGTCCCCGGACCACAGGCGGATGTCAGAATCGATTGGCGCGTCTTTGGTCAGAGGCACTATCCGTGCGTCGTGGATCATTTCAGTCATGATGACTGCAGTGTCTTTGCTTTGAAATATCTGCACGTTGTTGTTGTACAAACTTGGCACAAAAGGAGGACCTGAATTGAAGCCTACGATGCAACGCTCAGAGAGTCCGCGATCCTCGTATCCGTCTTTTGCAATACCACCGACAACATAGCGAACAGGTCGCGTGCCGGGAATATCTGGACCGAGGCCGCCATACTGCCTCGGCGCGCCTTCTACCGCCTCTGGTACGCGTCCGTCCTTTGGATACACGATGTGTGATGTTCTAACGAGATCGCCGATACCGGCGCTTTCAAACCAGAAATCATTGTAGCCGCCGGGATTATCCCCCACCGGTGGCGCGTCTGGATCGACAACACGCGTGGCGGCTGCAGCCGCCGCAGCCGCTGCGGCCGCCTCAACCCGTGCACGCTCTGCCTCTACTTCCTCGGCTGTGAGAAACTCTTGCTCTCCGAAACGGCGGTTACGCTGCATGGGAATATTCGAGCTGAAATTCCATACTCCTTGCAGGTCAGGCTGGCCATATTCGGTGCGAGGCGCTTCGTAAGCCTCTGTCTGTTGTGCTATCGAAAAACTGCTTGCCGTAATGGCTATTGGTATTACTGCTGACAAAACAAATAGTTGACGAATTTTCATAATTGCCTCCAAGGACAAAATCGACACTACTGTAAGGTAGAGGGTTCCACCTTAAGAATCAACAAAAAGGAGGGACCGCGGTCGCGAAAAACCATAAAAAAACCCGCAACATCACAGCAGTGAAGATGCGGGTTTTCTTGGTAGCGCCGGATTACTGCGCTGCTCTAATCGTGTTTAGGTCCAGTTCACACAGAACAGGACCTAAACTCCGAATTGAGCTTAGAGGTCGAACTGAGCGCGAACGTAGAAATTGCGTCCCATCGGATCTTGAAGACCTCCAATTACACCTGCGAACTCAGGAGATCGTTGCGCTTCTCTGTCAAACAAGTTACGCGAACCGACAGTGAAATTCACATTGTTACCCATGAGCTCAAGTCCACGGTATGTGTAGCCTATATCCACCTGAGTCCAGGCTAAAACGCCAGTTTCTGCAATATTGCCCGGTCGGTAGTAGTTGGCAAAGTAATCTAAGTGAGTAAATAGTGGGCCGTCATAAGGCATGTCATCAATGTAACGTCCGATGGCGTTAACCGAATGATTCCCTTTGTTCCAACCAATCTGAAGATTGGCCTTCAATTGCGGCAGTTCTGGAGCAGCACCAGTGACGTCATTGTATTTACCCGCAGCTTCAACTATTGGCTTAGTCGGGTCTTCTTGATACAAGAACGAATCAACGTAAGTCGCTTGCAAGTTGAACCGGAAATCTCCTAACCTGTCGAAGCTCATGCGGTAGTTCGCCTGAAGATCGTAGGCTGTAACTTCAACCGACGACGCGTTTGAACTACCGGTGTTGACTTGCAGAATCGAAAATATATCGCTCGGGTCGCGTATGATCCGAGGGTCTGATAAACCAGACGCCAGCCAAGCCTGCAGCTGGCCCGCTGCTGGCTGGTTAGCAGCACCAATTCCGCTGCCAGAGAAGCCAGACCAATCTTTGTAAGCCTGGAAGTCGATTTCCGCGACCTGCTGACCTGTTGTATTTACGATCCTGTTTTGGAATTCAGTGTTGTTCCAAGTTAGGTGTAAATCAAAGTTCTCAAAAACCAAGTCAAACCCTGCGGATTGAGTAGTTGCTGTCTCATTTTTGAGAAGCGCATTACCACCGGCACACGCAGTTGTGAACGCTGAGAATGGACCAAATCTATCTGTTACGGTCGATAGACCGCAGGAGACGGGATCATAAAGTTGTGACAGCGTCGGTGCGATGAACGCATCGCCAGTAGTTCCGCGAAGAGTCAACCAGTCCGTAGCCGCAAAGGTTACCCCGATTTTGGGGTCCGTTGATGACTGACCGGTACTGAATTCCTCACGACGAACCGCCGCCTCAATTTCCAGATTATCAAGAACAGGAATCGCTAACTCGGCGAAGTAAGAATCGATATCTCGGCTTCCGCTTGTTACGACCTCTGGCTCAGTGCCACCAATCCATGTATCACCCATTAGCTCAACTGCTGATGGCATGTTCATGAATGATTCTTGTCTGAGTTGATAACCTATCGCTGCACCAATTGGGCCTCCAGGCAGTTCAAATCCACCGAGGGGGACCTCGCCATTCAGAATTACGTCGAGTGTCTTAAGCTCATCATTCGACCACTCTGAATCACGAGCTGCAATGTCATTCAACACGTGAATGTTAGTCAAGTTGCTCGGATCCGTAACGAAGAACGGGTTGTAACAGGCGTCTCTGTCTTTAACCACATCACATGCCAGTCCCTTCTTCATTGCCTCGATATCGTAGTTTTGATTCGACATGATTTGGAGCATTGAGTCGCTTTGCGTCCAGGCCGCCATGCCTTCCCATCCGTCGATGAAAGGCACTTCGAAGTCGGCTTGGAAAGACACTCTTGAAACGACATCTAAATATTCCGCGAGATTATCGTAGTCATAAGAGTGCCCTGAAGGGAGGGTATTGGTTTTATTGAGTGGGCGAAGGGTTCTTGGTCGCACGTCTTCGTGGAGAGCAATGCCATTGTTGGCAGTACCTGATATCAGGTAATCCATCAATCCATCGTTATTCAAATCAACGCTTCCGCGATCCGGCACTCCGTCCCCATTCGCATCGATACCGTACAACTGCTGACCTGCAGAGTTAGTCGCCATAAACGGGTTGCCTGGCAGTTCACCGCGAATTTGACCCAATTCGCCAATCCTTGAGTTACCAGGGTTAGACGTCGAGGTGTAGGACAACTGCACTTGACGAGCTCTGTATGCTTGCGCGCTGAGGGTCAGGGCATCATCCACTTCCCAAGTCATGTTGGTATAAAGTTTGTTATTATCAGTAGGCTCTCGATAGCTTCGAGTGTCACCGAACTCGAAGTAGCAACTACCGCCCAGCTCCATACCATAGGGGCTAGCAACCTGATTAGTCAAAAATTCATCTCGATCTTGACGCTTCCCGCAAGCTGGATCCACTTTACGCGACTCAGTCCCTGTGTAGTTTCCATCCGCATCCCTGTTTGGAACATACCAGTTTCCTGGGGAGTTACTCGAAATAGTCAAGCCTGAGTTAGCAAGAAGGGGACGTTCGTCCCAACCCAGTCGAGAGTTAGAACGGAATTGACCCGCGACAACTACGTCCAGGTCACCGATATCACCGCCCCACAACATTTGAACTGAGTGCTCATCGTAATCACCGCGCTCGTCACCCTCTGCGTACGTCTCGACCCTCAGTCCGTCGAACGACTTATAGGGCACAAAGTTGACAACACCCGCCACAGCCTCATTACCATAGAGAGCAGCGGCACCGTCAGCGACGATGTCCAGACGCTGAATTGCGATAGTTGGAATTTGAGTATTAACGTTTTGGTTCGCCAGACGCTTACCGTCGAGCAGAGTCAACGTTGAGCGCGGACCCAAACCTCTGAGATCGATGGTAGAGCTACGGTCTGACGTGCCTTGAATGGTGTTTGTGATCGCTGACGAAGCACCGTTTACAAAGGTAAGATTTTGAACAACCTCACCGAGGTTTAGCGTGCCCTGCGCTTCGAGGTCCTCAGCAGTTAGCTGAGTAGCCTGAGACGCAGATTGGAAGCCTTCACTGCGACGGATGAATGATCCCGTCACTACAACTTCTTCAATGCTCTCATCTTGCGCAATCGATTGACCGGCAAGTGGGAGAAGCGAAAGTGACACCGCCGCACAAAGCATACTGCGCTTGTAGGGAATAGCCTTGTTTTTAAAACTCATATTGTCTCTCCAGAGATTAGTGCGGGAAAGCTTGGTAGCCACATTGAGCGACTACTCCAACCTACCTCAGTTCTTATCTTTGCTAGGAAACAGGGTTGAGATGCAGAGCTTGTGCCAACAAAAAGAAACGGTATTGATCGTTCCTACTGCGTTGTCGCATGCGAAAATCCGAGTGCGAATCCGCGTGCCTTTTTTTGTCTCAAACCGGTTTCTAGACTTTAGTCGATTAACTAACGATTTATTTATTGTTTCGACCTTGCTGATCGTATGTACTTACGACTTTCCTGTCAAACCCCAGTTTTAACTCAATATTACTTAAAAATATTGCATCTATTGCACTGAGGAATAAGTATAATTTTCAGAACGTTATATTAAATGTACACCTGGGGTGGACCACTTGGGGTATGCCGGCAGACAAAAAGTACGCGCGCCAGAGCCTTTCTTTATTCCTAATCGTAGCGTTTCAGCAAACTAGACGTGTCGAGTCGCCCACCTCCTGCTCTCTGAATCTCCTCATAAAAGCCATCAACCAAACGAGCTAACGGTAGCTGAGTGCCATTGCTCTCGGCTTCGGCCAGGGCAATGCTGAGATCCTTGCGCATCCAATCCACCGCAAAGCCAAAGTCGTATTCGCCCGCCAGCATCGTCTTATGGCGATTTTCCATCTGCCATGACCCCGCTGCACCTTTAGAAATCGTCTCGATCAGCGCTTCACCATCAAGCCCCGCATTGCGAGCGAAACTCAGTCCCTCGGCCAATCCTTCGACAATTCCGGCTATACAGATTTGGTTTACCATTTTGGCGAGCTGTCCGCTGCCTGCTGAGCCGAGTAACTTGCTGAAGCGGGAATACGCGGCGAACACCGGAGCGGCCTGTCGGTAGGCCGCCTCCTCTCCTCCCACCATTATCGTCAACTGACCGTTCTCGGCCCCTGCTTGGCCTCCCGATACAGGCGCATCCAGAAAATTGATCCCACGCTCGCCTGTTAAGTGGGCGAGTTCACGTGCCAGTTCTGCTGATGCGGTGGTATGGTCGATGAGCACCGAGTCAGCTTTCATTCCTGCGAGCACCCCATCATCCCCGAGAACCACCTGCCTCACGTCGTCATCGTTACCGACGCAGACACAGACGAAGTCGCAGTCGGCTGCAGCGAGTGCAGGCGTCGCGAAAATAGCTCCCCCGAACTCTTCTCGCCAGCGCTCTGCTTTATCCGCGCTGCGGTTATACACAGCAACCGCGTGGCCACTTTTCACCAGGTGACCCGCCATGGGATAGCCCATCACGCCTAAACCAATAAATGCCACGCGATAAGCTGTAGCGCCCTCACCCAGTGAATTACACTCGGCCATTGTTACACTCCTCAATTAGATGAACCCGATCACCGGCGTACTAGTGCGACTCTCGGTCCTTTTATTTATTAAGTCGCGCGGCCTATGCCGCAATCGGACGCCCCGACAGCTGCTATTGATCTCTTCTGTAAACGCTTACGCCGCGAGAGACCGTCTCAACGATATCGATGTCTGCTAGCGCCTTGCTTTCGACGATGCGCGGGTCTTGCGCAAGGATGACGAAATCTGCACGTTTACCCGCCTCTAAAGAGCCTTTTTCGTTCTCTTCAAAATACTGGTAGGCAGCTCCCAGGGTGACTGCATGCAGGGCTTCCATTACATCGACACGCTGATCTGGTCCCAGAACATACCCGCTGCGCGTCTCGCGATTTACCGCAATTGCGACTAATCGCATCATATCGGGAGGCACAACTGGCGAATCGTTATGAATCGTAATCGGGATTCCGCGGTCGAGGGCTGCACGCAGCGGACTGATGAAACTTGCGCGCTCATCGCCAAAACTCAGTCGATGCCAATCGCCCCAGAAAAAGGGGTGCACTGCGTAAAACGACGGTAGCACGCCGAGTTCACGCATCCGGTCGAGCTGGTCGGGTCTAGCAAGCTGCGCGTGAATGGCGACGCTGCGGTGATCGGGCAACGGGCCCTTCTGCGCGATCGATTCCAAACCTTCGAGCATCAGGTCGATCGCCGCATCGCCGTTCACATGGACGAGCGCGGGTAAGCCGCGCTCTATTATCGCGGGGATGCGCCGAAGGTATTCGGATGGCTCATAGCTTGGGTAGGCAACATAGTCGTCTGCCGCCCCCGGTGGGCCCTCCTCGTAGGGTTCAGTCAGCCAAGCGGTGCGACCTTGAGGCGAGCCGTCGAGTGTAAACTTGATTCCTCCGAGCCTGAATCCGTTCACATATTTTTGCTCCAACTCGATTGAATCGAGCGCCTCGTCACTCAGAGGATTGGCCATTGCATAGGCTACCATGTCAACAGGGTATGCCTCAGAGGCTGCTTCTTGCCTCAGCATTTCGATGTAGTCGAGCGGGAGGTTGCTGTCTTGGATGGTTGTTATCCCGTAGGCCGCATAGATCTCGAGGGCCTGACGCCTTAGCTCAGCGAATCGCTCGGGAGTAAGATTCGCAACCGCATCGGGCAGCAGTGTCATGGCGGTCTCTTCCATCACACCGTCGGGCGCACCGTTTTCAAGCCGGCGCACGATGCCGCCGGCTGGGTCGGGCGTCTCTGCGCTAATGCCGGCGTCAGCGAGTGCTAGGGAATTACCGACCGCAAGATGCCCAGACACGTGGCGAATGACGATCGGATGAGACGTCGACGCCTCGTCAAGATCGAAACGTGTCGGATGTCGGCGTTCCTCAAGCAGGGAATCGTCGTAGCCAAACCCCGTCACAAGCGTGCCCGCGGGTAGGCTGCTTTGCTCGATCGCAAGCCTCAGCGCACGCACTATATCGGCTATCGACTCGGCGCCGCCTACCGGTGGAGGTGAAAGGTCAACATAGTCTGCGGTGCGAGCCAGGGCGGAGAAATGACCATGCGCATCGATGAACCCTGGCAGTAAGGCTTGCTCGCCAAGCTCTATTACCCGCGTTGACTCACCAATTAAAAGTTCAATTTCCTGTACTGAGCCAGTGGCGAGGATACGATCGCCACGCACGGCAACCGCGCCAGGATTTACACCGGTCATCGAAATAATATGCTCGCCAATGTAAACAGAATCGGCAACCGACTCGGGGAGAGTCGCCTTTGCGCCTGACATTGTCGCAGGCTCATCTGAACAAGCCCCTAGAAGCATCGTTGCGAGTAACAGCGCTGCACCGGAGAGAGTTTTAACGCGCGCTACGCGTTCGGCGTTGTCTCGCAACTTTAGGTTGCTCTGAAACTGACTATTCAAACTGTACCCCTCGCAATGTCATTTTTTGTTATTCTCGTTTTTTAGCGCGCTAACCCAGACCGCCAGTCTTGATGCATCAACCTGATGACCTGCGACATACTACCGTAACGCGCGGCAGGCTCTTTTTCGAGGCAGCGCATAGCGATCTGCTCGAGCAAAGGGGGCACCGGCTGCTTACTTAGAGTCGACGGTGGCGCGGGTTTATCATTCAATGCGCTGCTAATGATTTGATGCATTTTTTCACCCAACGGCGGAGCCTGGCCGCAAAGCGCCTCGTAAAGGACAGCACCCAGACTGTAAATATCGGTACGATGATCGATTGTCGGATCGAGGTTAATCTGCTCTGGCGACATGTAGTGAGCCGTACCTTGCGCCTTGCCCTGCCCGGTCAAGGAAATGTCTTCGATTACCTTATTCGCGGCGGCTGCCACCGCCTCGTCTTCGTCGACCAACCCTGCAGCGCCCGACGTCGTTGCGCCCTTCCCATCTGGATGCCATACCTTTGCCAAGCCCCAGTCCAGTAACAAGACCTCTCCGAAGGGGCCCGCTAAGATGTTCTCGGGCTTAATATCACGATGTGCCACGCCATGGTTATGCGCATATTCCAGCGCATACGCGACCTGCATGATCACTTCCATGAGCTGCGTGAGGTCATAGCGCTCGCGATAGTCAAAAATCTCTCGTAGCGTGTAACCATGGACCAATTTCATGGTGAAATAGGGGTTCCCGCGCGGGTCACGCGAGAGCTCGTAGGTAGGCACAGTGTTCGGATGCTGCAGCATCGCCGTTACTCGCGCTTCTCGAATGAGGCGTTTCTGCTCGATTTCGTTATTGGCAAATTCCGGTTTGAGCGTCTTGTAACAAACGAATCGAGATAGATGCAGATCTTTACACGATTTAATAAGCGACTTGCCACCTGTGGCGATAGTGCTAAAGAACGCATAGCGAGTTCGGGGATCGATTTTTATCGGCAGCGGCTTGTCGGTTTCTTCGAGGAATACCGAACTGTAACTTTTTGGAGGTTCTGGAAAATTTAGCATCGGCTAAGATCTCTTACTGCGAATCGGTTGCGTCTCTAAAACTCGCCTGTGCCGCGGAACCCTCGGCGCCCGGTGAAGATTAGGGTATCCTAGCGTGAAGAGGCGCTCTTCGCTAGAAAAGGCTGGCGCCACCTAAGCCATTTCCTCAGCCATTCTTTAGTCACTCTTGACTACTTTTGGCTGAAAGCGCTTTCAAAAGGATCACGATTTAATGGATAGCCACTCAGAACAGCGCAAAGAAGCAACAGCCGAATTTCCCGTACGCTATGCGGAAACCGATGCAATGGGCGTCGTGCATCATGCCAGCTACATTGTTTATTTCGAAGAAGCGCGCAGTCATTATATGCGCGCGCAAGGCAGTGACTACGCGTTGGTCGAAGCCGATGGCTATCGCCTCCCCGTTACTGAAGTTCAGGTGCGCTATGTTGGCAGTCTCGTTTACGGCGATCGTGCTCGCGTCAGAGCATGGATCGCAGAGAACAAAAGTCGCAGGCTCACTTTTAATTACGAGATTAGAAATGCCAAAGACGACCGTGTTTTAGTGACTGGAAGCACTCAGCACATCTGGACCGATCTCGAAGGGCGAGTAACGAGGGCCCCCGAGAAGTGGAAATTTTGAGCACATTGCTTTGGCTCGTTAGCCCAGCAAATACCTTAAATTAAAGCGCGTCGAGTATACGCTTAAAATTCTCATTGTCGGGATAACGTCCCGCAGTCCATCCTAAACGAACAATCACCACATCGGCGCTTGGAATCACCATCACCAGCTGCTGACGATTACCCATAGCCGCGAAGCTATCTTTGGGAAGCGACGGCCATCTCAGCGACGGATTCCCGGCGTTGAGCCACCATTGATAGCCGTAGGCTGGATGATTAAGAGAGCCATTCCGCTGAGTAGCTCGATCGACCCAGTCGGCACTAAAGAGCCGCTGACCGTTGATCTCGCCAGCGTTTAGCATCACCTGCCCGAGCCGCGCCCAGTCTCGCGCCGACGCATAGAGGTACGAGCTGCCTACGAATCCCCCTGCCGCATCAGTCTCAAATATTGCGTTCTGAAAGCCGAGTACTGCAGCGATATTCTGTTCATAGTCAGACCGCGCCGCAACCGGACCGCCTAGCGCCTGTTGATAAAGGCGAGCGAGCAAATTCGCGGTGCCGGAGCTGTAATTAAAATGCAAACCTGGCTCATGAGCCAGCGGCTTGGCAAGCACATAGTCGGCTGCAGATGGCGAATCGAAGAGCATTGCCGTCGCATCGTCGCCGGGATTGTATTCCTCGGAGAAGTCTAGGCCATCGGTCATTGTTAATAGGTCTGTAATCCTAATCTGCGCGCGCTCGTCATTCGCCCATTCATTGAACGACGCAGGTGCAGAGAGGTCGATCAAATCACGATACTCCAAACTTGCGAGCATGACTGCGGTTAAACTTTTCGCCATCGACCAACCCAAAAGCGGTGTCTGTGCGTCGGCTCCTTGCGCGTAAGCCTCGCCTAGTATCTTCCCCCCTTTTACCACTAGCAGCGCTCTCGTGTTAAGACCCGCAGCGTTATCTTCGAGCACTAGCGTCTCGGTAAGCGATTGTACCTCTGGCTCCACCGTTGCAACGTGATCGGTCAGTGGCCAAGCCAGATTCTCGGCGGCCTCAGATTCCTCTACTCTAAGCTCTTCGATAAATTGCGCGAGCGAATAGCGTGTATCGAATCCTTCATAGTCGACACTGCAGCCTATGCCGGGCAGGTAAGTGGAAGATTTCTCTGCTAGCCCAAACAGTGAGGCTCTCACCGTTTTTTCGTCGTCTTCGTAGCGGACAGTTAATTGATCAAGTATTCCGGAATACTGCACTAAATCATCAAACGATTGGCGCTCGGAAAAACCGCTAACATAGCGAGAACTGCATAGCAGCTTAGCCCCGATACCTGTTGCGACCGCAGGCGCGCTTACGATGTACCCAGGGCTTATCCCTATCAAGCTGAGTCCAGTTAATAGAGCAACACCGAGCCCAACGAGACTGAAAATAAAAATAGTTAATTTATTCCTCATGCTGCTTTCTCTTTAGTAGTAGGATGCAATGGCCCTCCCTTAGCAAACAGTATCAATCCGAGTCCGCCAGCGGCAGCGGCGAATAAATAAGCGCCTGAATAGTGTTCGTTGTTGAGTGCAAAAACATAACCCATTACTGCGGGACCCGCGGCTGTTCCCCACGACGACATTAGGTTTGCAACGGAAAATATGCGCGCGTACTCCCGTAACCCAAAAGCCTCGGCGATGAGCAGCGGCTGCAACATGAGAAGATTGCCAACGGTGCATCCAAAGAGTGCGAGCCCAATGCAAAGCCCCCAGACACCCGCACCAGAAGCGAGTAAAACTAGAGCGAATATCTGCAACGCCATGATGAAAAGTGCGAACCGCCTGATCGCCACCTTTTCGACAATCCATCCACCGAATAACCGCCCGACAATACTCATAACTGGCAATATCGCCACAGCTAAGGCCGTTTGGGATTCGGTCAGTGTCTCACGCGCGAGACCATACTGATGCGCGATGCCGCCAACTTGCGCCATAAGAAGAAAAACGTAGGCAGGTGCAATCCCCCAGAAGAAGCGTGTCAGTCGCGCCTCCCTGTAACTCAATCCGTCTTCGATTGGCGCAATGCCTGACCCGTGTTTTGCTTTGTCTTTATCAGTATTTTCAATCGGCTCCACGGGAGAGGAATCTTTATCTGTTAACTCATCATCAGCTGCATCGCCGTCAATTCTCAGCCCCATGGATTCAGGACTTGGTCGCAGCCATATCCAAGACACTGGGATGACGCCAACAAGATAAATAAAGCCCATGATTGGCGCGGCGGTTTGAAAGCTCAATTTTTCCACGAGGAGAACACACAGGGGGGTGAGAACTACACCACCGAGGGACAGGCCCGTGGACGCGATCGATAACGCCATCGCGCGGCGCCGCTTAAACCACCGTGCGACAATCGTTGTCGCTGGGATGAGCGAGGACGCAGAAAACCCCATGCCGAAAATACAGTACACGGTATAGAGCTGAGGCAGCGTTGTAACATAGGAAAGTGAAGCAAGTGCGCTGGCCGAGATCACAGCGCCGCCGGTTAGGCAGTAGCGCGGATCATAGTTCTGAACCCACTTTGCAACGAAAAGTCCTGCAATACCCCCGCTGAAAAAGAAAAGAGAGACGGCAATCGACGCGCTCTCAACAGTAAACGCGGGCGTCGCAGCGAGCGCGTTCAGATAGATCGAGTGGTTGTAGAAACTGAGCCCACTCGAAAAGGTTAGCGTAAAGAGAATCGCGGCGACAATTTTCCAGCCGTAGTAGAGCGATGTTGCGTGTTCTTGAGACATCTTGTCATTTGCCGCTTAGAGAAGTGGAGCGAGCTTAATCGTCCGCAGAATTATCAGGTGAGTCAGAGACCGCCTTGGTTTCATAGTAAGTAAAGTAGCCGGTGAACATTTCCTCCCAGCTCTCGAGGCCCCATGCGACCACGCGAGATGAATCAGGATTGGTCGGATTCGAGAGTGAATTATCTAAGGCTCCTTCGACTCGCAGTCGACTGCCTGCAGCAATCGCGACCGGCTCATCGAATACATAGTGCGGCTGCCATCCGTAATTGTAGGCGGGAATACTAAAAAGAATTCTCTCACCCCCGTCTGGATCGACACTCACAAAGCGCATTTTTTTTCCTCGATAACTCATACGCGCACGCACGCCTGTTACGATGATGTCGTTTTCTATTTCGGTCTCGGCAGTGAGCGGAAAATCGGCGACTTCGGCTGGTAGCTCAAAGCGAGCACCCACTGCAAGCGCGCGTCGCTCAACAATCGAGTCACCCGACTCAGCAAAATAGAGCCCGAGCTCAGTGGTATCCACAGTGGATTGACCGTTAGTGACATAGTGAAACTGAAGCGACAGTTTATGGCCCTGTGGAATTAACACTCCGGTGCCCTCATCGAACTCGATCAAGCGGTGCGGCCCTGGCGCATACCCCTCGACAAAGCGACGCGAGACAACCGGCCGCTCTCTCTCCTCTCCCCAAAAATCCTCATTTGGCGCGGTAACAAAGACCATGAGATGGTGTAGAACCGATTCGCCCCCAGGCCGAGTCTCGATTGCTCGCAGCCAGCGATCACCGTCAAAATCAAGTGCCACATCTTCATAGAGATAGTCCATGACTCCTGTCGACGGAATCGCATTGCTCGGCCCGACCACGATGCGATCAGGCTCGCCAAGCTGCCACTCGAATTCATTTGTCGCTGCCAGTTGTGCAGCATGGATTTCCAACGGATCCTCTGTGCCGTTGCCGCGCGGCGCTCGCGCATCGATCCACGTTACCAGCGTCTTTATTTCCTCGTCAGTAAGATAACGCGCCATCTTGGAATAACCGTATTCGGGGTCGACTTGTGCTGGCGGCATTCGCTTATTGAGAATTACTTCGCGAATCATCGGAGACCAACCGAGTAGCATGATGTAGCTGTCCATCGCGAAAGGCCCAACACCACCTCGCCGGTGGCACTCCGTACAGTTATCTTTGATGATCGGTGCAATGTCGGTTTCATAGTCGGGCGTCTTAGCCGATCGTGAAACTGCCAGAGCACAGCCTGAAGCCTCTGTCACCAAGGTATCAGCGGGTGGCGATGTACTTAGGGTCTTAAGCACATCGGTAAGGGCGTCACCGCTGTTTCCACGATAAAACAAATTCAGGCGGTCGGGATTGAGGACAAACACCTCGCCTACCTTGCCAGCGCCGAGTAGGTTGGCGACTAGCCGCGGCCCGTCTTGGAGCAATGGCAACGTCGTAGGAAGCGAACCGGAGAGCGCGCTTAGCTCGGCTCGGGTTGCACCGGAGGTGTCGAGCAAACCGAAACTGATATTCGCCTCAGCGAACGCCGCCTGAACGCTCGCAAAGCGCTGAATCTCCTCACTAGTGGAGCAGACTGGGTCATAGGTCTGAAGGACAAGCGCATCACGATGCTTGTACCGGCTAAGCTGATGGAATTCGCCCTGCGCGTCGAGCAGCGCAAAATCGCTCACTCGTTCGAGCGCCGCTGTCACGGACATTGGGTGCAAAACCAGCAATAAGGCAAGGGTCAATGTTACACGGTGAGGTTGAGAGCTGGCTCGTTCTATTCGCGCTGCGCTATTCATGCGATCTAAAAATCCTCGTGTTTGTTCGACGAAACATAGTACCACTTTCATTGCTTGTCGTGACCGGCTCTGACCTCGTTCAGTCGAGTTTGTCACCGCATCAGTGGGTCAGGCTGTTACACTTTGTTGAAAAATCAGGGCTAGAATCACCTTCTCAGCACGTGTGTTCGCTAGACTGAATTGCCGTTGGCGTTTATCCTTGCGCATTAAGTTGAGTTCGGCCGTTTCACTCAGAACACCTGTAAAAACGTGAAGACGCCTCTATCAAATGCCTGATCTACGGATCGGTCAATCGCCGCATAGATCATCGCGCGACCTGGGCAGAGATAAGGCCGGTGATCAGAGGGTAGGCAGACCTTCAGTAGATAGACAGCAAATAACCGTTCGAACGATCTTGGGAGAGATTCAATGCGAGATATACAATCATTCATAGTGGCAGCTGCTTTTGGCGCGCTTACCATGGTTACTACAAGCGTGATGGCACAGGCGCCCGATGGCCGTTTTCTGAGCCTGACGCCACCCGAAGGCCTCTCGGTGATACCGGTCATGGAAGGCTGGGTCGCGAACGAAGACGGAACAGCGACCTTTTCGATGGGTTTCTTAAATAAAAACAAATCGGGTGTCGATATCCCCGTCGGCCCAAATAATTACATTGAACCCGCAAAATACAATGGCCAACAGCCAACCTACTTCCCTCCGGGCCGCGGCGCTGGCAGCTTTGCCATCACTGTCCCTGCCGACGAGATCAATGAGGATATTTGGTGGTACTTAAAAACGGGTGATGGTGACATTTTGAAGGTGCCAGGTCGCTATGGTGAAGCCTCCTACGAACTCGACTTTATCCTCCCTCGCCCTCAGGGTTCTCTGCAGCCGCTGGTCGGCTTTGGTGAAGACGGGGCACAAGCTGCTGGCCTTACGGCGCTGATGGGCGAGTATGAGCGCACCGTTAAGGTGGGCGAGCAAGTCGAACTCGCCGTCAATGTATCGGATCCTTCAAAGCGGGATACTTCAGATCCACGCTTCAAAGATCCCCTGCCTGTTGGCGTGCATTTTTATAAATACCAAGGGCCAGGCGCTGTAGAGTTCGCGCGTCACGAATCGACTCCAGAGCCAGTGAATCCCTACGAAGAAAACGACCCGCGCTTCCGCTTCTTCCGCGCGCCGGCTACAAACGATGTTGAGGTGAAAGGTGGTGTGGGCGTTGCGCGAGTGTACGCATCTTTTAACGCGCCAGGCGAATACACGCTTCGCATCATGGCTGAGAACTTCCGCGCGCCGGACAGCCAAGACGGCGACCAGTGCTGCTGGACCAATGTCTATCAGAAGGTCACTGTAACTCCCTAGCAGCGCATTTTCTGCAGAGGGCTTCGTAGAACACTCAGAAGCCCCCGAAAAGCCCCTAAGTGGTCTAATCCCTGGGGGCTTTTCGTATCTGAAAGAGACTGGAACCGGAACGTGACAATAAATCATTGCGCTGGGTTGACAAACGATTGAATATTGCAAATTATCACATTTACTACTTTTTACCGGCGTCCAAATAGAGTAGTCTTTGGATGTTTAAGAAATTGGCACGTCAGCGGCGCTAACCACGATTAATTTTAACAAAATCAGATCTTTAGTTAGATCTTGAGGAGAGACCAATGAAACTTAAGACCAGCATGTTAGGTTTGGCAGGTCTTGTGACTCTCGGCGTTCAAGCCCAGGCACAGACTCATAACGCGGATGACCTTGCCTACAATGGCGAAGTCGGCCGTATCATCAATGAAAATTGCGTGGTCTGTCACCGCGAGGGTGGTATTGGCCCCATGCAGTTCGAGACCTACGACCAAGTGCGTCCCTGGGCTCCTCTGATTCAGATGAAAGTGGCAAAGCGCGAAATGCCTCCTTACGCGTATGACCACGGCATTGGTATTCAGGACCTTCAAGGTGACTGGCGTCTAGAGCAATCTGAAATCGATACGATTGTTGCGTGGGTAAACGCAGGTTCACCTCAGGGCGATCCCGAAAAAGCACTCCCACCTCTGGCTCTTAAAGATCCAGAAGCGTGGAACTTCGAGGGTGAATTTGGCGCGCCGACCCTAATCATTCCTTCTGTCGCAATCGATATCCCTGCCAACGGTAACGATTTATGGCACAAGCACCTCGTCCCAAGCGGCTTGAGTGAAGATCGCTGCATTAAAGCGGTTCAAGTGAAGCCTCGTGGCGAAGCGAAAGCTGTCGTGCATCACGCCAACTCAAGCATCATCACTGAAAGTGGCCGAGAAGGTATGCTGACCGAATACGCGATGGGCAAGTGGGGCGAAATCGTGCCCGAAGGCGTCTGTCGTACTATCCCTGCGAACTCTGAAATTTCGTGGGACATTCACATGTTCCCAGGCGGCCTCGGTGCGATGGCGCCAGGTAGCGTGATCAAAGACAACGTTGTTGAAATCGGCTTATGGCTCTATTCTGACGAAGAGAGCGAAGCGCTTAAGTACAAGCAAGATCTTGCTCTCTATCGCTTAGGTGATCAAGATGACTTGGTGGTGCCGCCGAACGGCTATGCGATGACACAAGGCTTCCACTCGTTCGACCACCCTGTGCGTCTCGACAGCTTCCAGCCACATGGCCACCTGCGTATGAACGCTGCGTCGCTTGAAATTTTCTACCCTGAGACGGGCCGCACAGAGCAAGTCAGCCAGATCTCAAAGTGGAGCGCAACTTGGCATCATAGCCATCTCTACGAGCCTGATGCCGCTCCTCTGATCCCAACGGGCGCAGTCATCATTCTGAAGCAGTGGTATGACAACACAGCCGAAAACCCCAACAACCCAGATCCAGATATGTTTGTAATGGGTGGTTCGCGTACAGGTGACGAGATGACTCACGCCTGGTTGGCTATCACACACTTAGACGATGAAGGTTACGATACTCTTCTCGCAGAGCGAAAGGCTAAGGAAGCACGCTCAATGGCTTCTGCCAACGACTAGCGTGTCGAGTTAGAGTTGAATGGTGTTGCCATTCACTCACTGGTAATAAGAAAAGGCCGGCCAAGAAATTAGCCGGCCTTTTTTACGCTCATTATTACTGCGCCCTTTAATGGGGCTCATTAGTGTCTCTCCACCACCTATTAATCTATTCGCGCCTATATAAGTGCATTTATTTCATTCTCGGCTATGCGCAGCTTCTCATCATAATAAGCAAGCCTTATCGTCTCCAAGAGCTGCTTCGCCTCAACAATATAAGCACGCACGTAATTGGTATTTCGTGATGCAATGTGCAGCCGTGCAAAACAAAGTAGCGCATCTATTCGACTGAGCAACGCGCCTGTGCTTTCCCCAATGGACAGCGCCCCTTTTAAATCTGTCATGGCTGCGGGCATGGCACCCCTCGCCGCATTGAGTTGCGCCCTCGCAATAAATCCCACCGGCAAATAAAGCCTTTCGCTCGCTGCTATAGAGCAATAGTAATTTTTCTTCTAATTCCGGATGCTGTGGCATCTTGCTCCCCCCGCAAAGACTAACTTTTAAGCGAAAATGGAGTAATGCAATTGGCCATCCCACCAAAAGGCTAGTTCAACCGTTGAAATCGTGACAAGGAGTTATGGGGGACTGATCGGGTAACAAGACGATATTTACCCATCTATTACCCAATAATTTGAAAAATCAGAACACGAGTGTGAAAACCGCCTAGCAAACTAAAATTATGGCCGCCGCCCATCTCCTTCATGCTGCCGCGCGTAGTATGATGGCACCAAATCTGTCAGCCATTCATGAAAGGAATCGATTTATGCTTAACGTCACTAAACCTAAACAGCTGCTCGGTCTCAGAAAACTGGGGCTTCTAGGTATCAATGCCTCGCTAGTTGCGGGCAGCCTGCTCCTCGCCAGCGCATCGAACGCACAAGAATTTCGGGTCGGCGAACCAATTGGTTCAGTCAACGAGGCCGGTGAGCGCAAGCCCATGTCGGATAACGTGAAGGTTTACGGCGCGTTCCATTTCTCTGAAAGCTGCACGTTCGATGCGAAGCGTAATCTCATTCTCGCAATGAACAATGGTAATCCTGGCGATGGAACCGAAAACGACGGATTTGTCTCGTTAATCAATCCCGATGGAAGTGTGCATACACCCAAATGGATCGGCGTAACAAGAGACGGATTAGAACTCCATCAGCCCCTCGGCAGTGCAATCGCCAATGGGTCGCTCTATACGGTAGATTCGGGTTTCGTTCGTGAGTTCGACCTCGCAACTGGCACGCCTCTGCGCAACATCCCTGTGCCGGGTGCCACACTGCTAAACGGCATCGCAGTGAGCGCAGATGGCACAATCTACGCGTCAAACACGCGTCCTCCAGAGCGCCTATATAAGATTAGTGCGGCGGGTGAGGTATCTGTCTTAATCGATGGCGCTCCTCTGGCAACCCCCAACGGGGTTGCAATCGACGGCAACGGCGATGTTGTTGTAGTCAACATCGCAGATAACGCCGTGCTTACCTTCAGCCCCGAAGGCGAACTGCGGAATACGGAATATGCTGTTGAAAGCGGTAACGATGGGATAGTCATACTCGAAGATGGGACAAAATACGTAAGCAGCGTGCGCTTCGGCAGCGTGTCGCGGATCGCGCCAGGCCAAGAAGCAACACTAATCGCCGAAGGCATCCCAAGCGCGGCGTCGATGTGTTACGACTCGATTCAGCACCAGTTGGTCATTCCACTGAATAGCAACTACGCACTCGCATTCATCAAACTTTAAAGCAGCGTAAGCTCAAGGTTCGACGACCAATGCACAAGACTCTTTACTGGCTAACCAAAGATCTTCGTATCGACGACAATGCCGCGCTGCTCTCTGCGGCAAAGTCGGAAAGCCTTCTCTGCGTGTATTGCATCGAGCCACGGTGGTTTAGCCAATATCGTTACCATACCGCTTCGATGGGAGCGCACCGGTGGCAGTTTATTCGGCAGTGTCTGGCTGATTTGCGCGTCGCTCTCGCCTCTTACGGACAAGAGATTCTCTTCGTCGTCGGCGAGCCCGACCGCTGTCTGGCAGAACTCGTCGAGCGGCACGCGATCGATAGAGTGGTTTGCAGCTTTCTCCCTGGCACCGACGAAGCTGCGGCCTTGGCGGGACTCGCTGCTCGGTGCCCAGAGCTCATCATAGACACGCAAGATACCTACACGCTATTTGATCGGGATAGCTCGCCTTTGCCTAAGGATAGAGTCGTGAGCTATTCCAAATTTCGTACCCTTGCCGAGCGAACGCACACATCGCTACCTGTAGACTCACCGACTTCGTTGCCGCCTCTCCCCCCCGGTATCTCCTTTGCCGACCTTAGGAAAGCAGAAATTCCAGATCTTAGCGGCTATGAAGCCAGAGAGTCTGACTTCGAGGGCGGAGAATCAGCGGCCAAGCGCCACCTGAAAACTTACTTTGGGTCGACTCATGCGAGTAGCTATAAGAAAACGCGCAATGAGTTAGATGGCTGGGAGACGAGTTCGAAGTTCTCGCCGTGGCTCAATAGCGGCAGCCTCTCGGTCCGCCGAGCGCTAGCCACTCTTCGCAGCTACGAACAATCCGCGGGAGCAAATGATTCAACCTACTGGCTTTATGTAGAGCTGCTGTGGCGCGAATACTTTCAGTGGATTGCGGTGCAGATTGGCCCCAAGCTTTTTTCGCTACGCGGTATAAACTCGTGCGGTGGATTTAAGTGTTTCTATCCTGAGCGCTTCGAAAAATGGTGTCAGGGCACAACCCCCTACCCTCTTGTGAATGCCTGTATGAAACAGCTAAAAGCAACAGGATATTTGTCTAACCGTGGCAGGCAGATTGCTGCGAGCTGTTTAGTCAACGAGCTAGAGATAGACTGGCGCTACGGCGCCGCCTGGTTTGAGCATCAGCTCTGCGACTACGATGTTGCGTCTAACTGGGGCAATTGGCAGTACATCGCCGGAGTCGGCGTGGATCCCCGAGGCGGCCGCCATTTCAATCTACAGAAGCAAACCGAAACCTATGACCCTGCAGGCTCTTACGTCGCCCGCTGGTCGCCAGGGCCGGTTTTGCAGACACTAGACACGCGCGACGCGGCAGATTGGCCTATTGGCTAAGGCGTTTCTCTGTATTCAGACCTTCTCGAGCACGCGCTTGCGCTCATCAAACCACAACCTGCCCACTGGTACAGCCGAAGGCTTAACCTTATCCAACACCAAATCAAAGAGATCGCCATTCTGTCCTCGCAGTTGAACCGGGACACCGCAATCGGCGGCGATGCGGGCATTGCTGTCCATGTGCCGCGCCTCTCCATGTACTGGCACTGCGACGCGGGGACGAATCCAGCGGTACATTTGCGCGAGTTCTTCGGCGCAGGGGTGGCCAGTCGCGTGAACAGGCTTGCCTTCAAACTCATTTTGAGTAACGCGAATCCCGCGCGCCTCGAACATCGCTATCAAACTTGCCACTTCAATCTCATTGCCTGGAATCGTCTTAGAACTGAAAATGACATGGTCCCCGGCCGCTAGACTGACATCGGGATGACTGTCCTGCGCCAGACGGTAGAGCGCTGCTCCGACCTCGCCCTGGCTGCCCGTTGCGATAGCGAGCACCTCTTCTGGCGGCATATAGCCAAGGTGATTGGACTGCACAAGATTAAAGTTGTCCGTTAGATAACCTGCACCTCGAGCACAGCCGTGCATATTAATTAATGAACGCCCCAGTAAGCCAATATACCGACCTGCCACGTGAGCGACGTTACCGATCGTTTGCAACCGCGCCACGTTACTCGAAAAGCAGGCCACGACGACGCGTTGCGGACTCGCCTTCACCGCCGCAAGCAGACCATCGAAGAGTGTCGATTCCGACGTCGAGGTGCCATTCAATGGAGCATTCGTCGAATCGCAGATAATCGACCCTACACCACGATAGCCAATACTCTCAAAGAGCGCCGGCTGAATCGGTTCTCCAACAACCGGTGCCGGATCTACTTTCCAGTCCGCTGTGTGAAACACACGTCCGGCGGGCGTATCGATTAAAAGCCCATTGGTCTCGGGCGTCGAATGCGTTATCGGCACCCAGGTAACGCTAAACGGACCAATCTCGACAGTTTCACCTGCATGCACCGTTACTAATGGCGCACGGATTCCAGCCTGAGCGAATTTACGCGCGATCACGTTGCGAGTGAAGGGTGTCGTATAAATAGGGCAGCGCAATTGCTCCCAGAGATGAGGCAATGCACCGATGTGATCTTCATGCGCGTGCGTAGCAATAATGCCGGCAAGGGCTTCATGCCGATTAGCTATAAAAAGCGGATCGGGCATTTCCACTCGGTTGCCAGTTCGACTGGTTGCAGAGTCTTCAAAGGTGATGCCGCAATCGACCATAAGCCAGCTGCCATTGTGGCCAAACAGGTTGAGGTTCATCCCTATTTCACCGCAGCCGCCGAGGGGCAGGAACCAGAGATCTTTTTCAGTTGGAATCATAGGAGTTTCGAATTCGGGTGCAGGCTAACCGGCCTGAAGGTTTGCCGAAGTTTAGCAGCTTTCGCGTTGAGAGTTTGTTCTGGCAAACGTTGCTGTGTGCGTTAGATACGCCAGACACAAAAAAAAGGCCAACTCGCTCGCCGAGTTGGCCTCAGAAGGAGGAGACGCCGAGTAAAGCCGATGCCGCCCACGCTTACTGCTTCGAGTTAATTCTGTCTATTCACTCTTGCGCTTAGTACCTGCTATTAAGTCGCTTGAGCAGAAATGCGATTCTGGATACTGCCGCCTTCGTTAGGTGAACCTTCTATGTAAGCGACCGCCGCTTTTATCGCATCAATTCGCCTAGGGAAATAGTTATCTTCGGCTAAGCAGCAGTCAGCACTAAGGCCCGTCAAAACCTCTCTTACGCTGTCATTCATCCCTGAGATAAAGACTTTTTTGCCAGCTGAATCAGCATCGCAGCCAATCGTTTCAACTGCGCGCGCCGCCGAAACATCAATAAAAGGCACCGAGCTGAAATCGAGGATCAGTGCCTGCCCCCTGCCCCGCGAATTTTCGCGAACCTGATGACCAAGATCCGCCGCGGCACCGAAGCTTAACGGCCCACCGAAATCGAACATCGTGATGCGATTGTTCGCGCGAGCGAATAGCGCCTCTTCTTCGTCGGAGTATTCAACTTGGCCTTCTTCCCGCGAGCCACCCATGCGGGCGAGCTGTGCATCTGCCATTTGTTTGACGAATGCAAGTGAACCCATAACGACTCCGACGACCACGGCGGTGATAAGATCTACGAATACTGTTAGCACGAGCACAAGCACCATGAGGGCAAGATCCCAGCGAGGTCCGCGGTGCGCGTTCTTAAGGTAGGATACATCGATAATGTCATAGCCAACCTTGACTAGTATGCCGGCAAGCACTGCATGCGGAATCTGTGAGGCAAACGGTGCTAGTACCACAACAATCGCAAGCAGCAGGAGACTGTGAACGATACCTGAGATTTTGGTCTGTCCGCCGGTGCGAATATTTACCACGGTACGCATAGTTGCGCCGGCGCCAGGGATGCCTCCAAAAAAGCCAGCGGCCATATTACCCAAGCCCTGACCGACCAATTCTCTGTTGGAGTTGTGCTTTGATCGCGTCATATTGTCTGCGACTAGCGACGTCAGCAAACTGTCTATAGATCCCAACAGAGCGAGAATAATCGCCGCCTCCATTACAATTAGCAGAGTGTCTTGACTGAAACTCGGCATCAAGAAGCTCGGCAGGCCTGTGGGAATATCACCGAGTATTGGTGCACCTGGGACAACCAAACTGACTAAGGTCGCAATAATCAATGCTGCGAGAGGTGGGGGGACAATCTTTCCCCATTTTTTGGGCCACTTAAAAACGATCAGCAATGTGATCACTGCGATGCCCAGCGCAACGAGGTTAGGATCCATGACAGCGCCAGGGATTGCAGTGAGCGCGGGTATCGTGCCGCCGCCTTCGGGCTCATGACCAAACATCCTGCTAAACTGCAGCGCGATGATAATGCAGCCAATTCCACTCATGAACCCAGAAACGACGGGATAAGGAACGAGCCTAATGTACTGGCCGAGCTTCAGCACGCCAAACAGAATTTGGAACACGCCCGCCAGTATCACCGTCGCGAAGACCAGCTCCGCTTCACCGTTAAGCGTGGCGTAAACCCCTGCAAAAACGACGATCATCGGCCCGGTTGGTCCAGAAATCTGGGACTCAGTACCACCAAAAAGCGCGGCAAAGAATCCGACAAAGATGGCACCATAGAGGCCTGCTATCGGGCCGGCACCGGATGCTTCACCAAACGCCAACGCAAGCGGCAAAGCTACAACACCGGCGGTTAGACCCCCGTAGAGGTCACCGCGAAGATTATCTAATCTGAAATTAAGCATGGTTTTCTCCTTTGAGATCCGCCGTCTCTTTTAGCGAGCTTGGCGACAGCCTTTTTTTAGGCATTCACAGCGACTTTCTAGCCTGCTGCGATCAGCGCCGCATAGCGCTCTTCTATCGAAACAAACTCGCGCTGGCTTTCATCGTAAGCAGCAACCGTGCCGTGTTCTATGTCATAGACCCAGCCATGCATGTCGATTTCGCCGGTGCCCAACCTTGCAGCGACGGCCGGATGTGTACGTAGGTGGTCGAGCTGCAAGAGGACGTTCTGCTTCGTCACAGCGTCAAGCTCAGAGGCCGATGCCTGATCGTGCTTAGCTTTGACAATTTCGACAGCCGCGCGCGAGTGATCGAGCCAGTCTTGCACATGAGGCAGGTCGGCAAGCGCCGCAACATTGAGCGCTCCTTTCATCGCACCACAGTCTGAGTGGCCGCACACAACGATGTGCTTGATTCCGAGCACAGCTACAGCGTATTCGATCGACGCAGTGACACCACCCGCGACTCGCGTATGCGGGGGTACTATGTTGCCTGCGTTGCGGATAATAAAAAGATCACCGGGCTCGGTCTGCGTAACCAAGTTAGGATCGATGCGCGAATCTGCGCAGGTGATGAACAAGACTTCAGGGCTCTGCCCATTCGCGAGCTCTGCAAAAAGTGCTTTTCGCTCCTCATAGGGCGAAGACTTGAATTGCACCAGACCGGCAATAACTTTTTCCATGAATAGAACTCCTAAGATAATGAAATAGTCACTTTGTGATAACGATAGCTATAGTAGACATGAACCTTTGATAAGCATTAGTCATTAATTAAAGATTGGTGATAGTATTTTTCTATATACCAAAAAACTAAGGTATAAAGTAACTGTTAATAAAAGGAAATTATCTGGACCGCTACTCTTCGACAGGAGCCCTTTAGATGGAGTCGATCGACAAGTTAAGCCTGAAGCAAATACGCTATTTCGCCTCAATTGCGGAGCATGGGAGTTTCCGTCAAGCAGCGTTACGTTTAAACGTCACTCAACCTACACTAAGTAATCAAGTCGCTAGCTTAGAAGAGCTCTTAGACGTTCAATTGTTTGAACGAACACGCAGCGGCACGAGTCTGACTATCGAGGGCCGCGAGCTTCTGACGGGTGCGCGCAGGATTATTGAAGAAGCACATGGCTTCGCGATGCAAGCAGGCTCGCTGGCCGGAGGCGGCGCGGGTACGTATCGTATGGGAGTGACACCAACCCTCGGGCCCTATTTGCTCCCCCACATT
>JAFMKB010000007.1 GCA_017853205.1 Gammaproteobacteria bacterium | reverse complement strand
CTTCGCCTGCCTACCGAGCAGCAGATTTTGCAGTTGAGTGCTGCAGAGGCCCTCGAAGCTGTCCTGCTTCAGAACCAAGAAGCACAGGTCAATTCGGTCGAGCAGCGACAAATTAGCGAGGCCGCAGGCATTGCTGCCACAGCGGCCACGGGCGATCAGCTTAGCGTAGTTGTGACTGAGACAGCAGCGCTGGAGAAAGAGAATTCGGTATTAGGCGCACGTATAGAGGAGCTTGAGAATCGTCTCGCGATCAGTCAAGAGGAGCTTGCGAAAGCGGCTCGGGAGAGAGTCGATTTCATCGCAAGATTGGAGGCGATTGAGAGTCAGATTACGGCGGCTCAGGAAATAATCAAACTGCAGGATGCGCAACTCGCCGAGTTAACACAATCGCTCGCAGCGGCTGCCGAAACTCGAGAGCGCGAAACTCCGCCCGCTGCGCGTAACACAGTGGATAAGGCGACAGGTTTCTTTGGACAACCCCTAATCGCCGCAGGCGCTGCTGGGCTTGCGGTTCTCTTGCTTGTGTTGCTCCTGCTGCGACGTAATAGGGAAAGTCATGAAGAAGAGAGCCCGGGTGAAATTACGTTAACTGAAGCAGCGCAGCCTGTCACTGACACTATGCGCAAGCAAGAAGACTTGGACAGAGAGCTGTTAGCGATTTTGGCAGATGGAAATGAGGTCAACGTTGAAGAAAAGCCTCGCCGAATCGCGACTGTGAAATCCGCTCCTGCCTTCGATCCTGAAGAGCTAACTTTCCGCGCGCAGGAAGCAGCTGTTGAGACCTCGACCTCAGTCCCTATCGAGCCGATAGACGAAGACGAGGCTGCGACGAAACTTGAGCTCGCCTATGCCTACCATAAGATGGGCGACAACGAGGGTGCTGCTGAGATATTGCTTGAAGTCTTGGAAGAAGGTTCATCTAAACACAAAGCCGAAGCGCAAAAATTGTTGGACGTGGTTAATGCCTCTGGCGGGCAAGTTGACGGGGACAGCAGCACTTGAGTGATGATCCAACCAGCCTTTCCGATCAAGACTCTTCCGCAGTAGTGTGTCGAATTGCGCTAGCGATTGAATACGATGGCTCCAGCTTCAGCGGATGGCAGCGTCAATCAGCTGCGGGTGTGAAAGGCAGATCAGCTGTGGCTACAGTGCAGCAAGAGGTTGAGAGGGCCTTATCAAGGGTCGCCGCCCACAGTGTGAGCGTTACTTGCGCGGGACGAACTGACGCAGGTGTCCATGCCACCAGCCAGGTCGTACACTTTGACTGCAAGCAGAACAGGGGCGAAAAAGCGTGGACACGTGGTGTTAATAGTCTTTTGCCGCGCTCAATTCGTGTGCTTTGGGCGCGCGAGGTGGGAGAGGATTTTAACGCTCGATTTACAGCTGAAGCTCGTCGTTATCACTATGTGATTTACACACGCAAGCAGGCCAGCGCTATCCTCGACAGGCGAGTCACGCATTTCCCCTTTGAACTAGACGTCGAAGCCATGAACTCTGCTGCGCAAGCCTTGGTAGGCGAGCAAGACTTTACTAGTTTCAGAGCCGCGGGTTGTCAATCCAGCACGCCCAATCGCAACGTACATAAGATTAAGGTTAGTGCGTTCTGCGATTTTGTTCTTGTCGATATCGAGGCCAACGCGTTTCTCCAACATATGGTGCGAAATATCGTTGGCAGTCTGTTGGTCATTGGGCGTGGGTTAAAGCCAGTCACTTGGATCCGGGAACTCCTTGAGATGAGGAATAGATGTGAGGCAGCAATGACTGCGGCGCCTCACGGGTTATATTTGGTGCAGGTAATGTACCCCGTGGCCTTTGGGTTGCCCGTAGGGGTAATGACGCCGCCTTTTCTTGCCCTAGACTCTCCGTCCTCTGCATTGAGAAGTGACCTGCAGGAGTAATGTCGGATGTCGAATACCTGGATCAAGATGTGTGGTCTCAAACAGCGCGCCGAAATTGAGATCGCCGTAGAGCTCGGCGTTGATGCCGTAGGGTTGGTCTTCTACGCACCCAGTGTGAGGAGTATCGGCATAAGCGACATTGAAGAATTACTGCCTAGTGAATTGAAGGGCACAAAAGTGGTTGCCCTTTTTGTGAATCCTTCGAGGGAGGAAGTGGAGGCGGTGCTTTCGTCAGGCCGTATCGATTTATTACAATTTCATGGCTGTGAAGAGCCAGAATTTTGCGAAAGTTTTGGTATTCCTTATCTTAAAGCTGTCGGCGTCGAAGCGTCGGTCGACACAGAGGAACTTGAGATCAGCTTACACCGTTACCAGAGCGCTCATTATTTTCTGCTCGACACCTTCGATGCGCAGGGGCACGGGGGAACAGGTAATAGTTTCGATTGGAGACAAGCCTCTGCACTAAGCGCTGAGGTTAAGCAGAAAATGATTTTAGCCGGAGGGCTCAACCCTCAAAACGTCGGTGACGCGATTAATCGCGTGAAGCCATTCGGTGTGGATGTTAGCTCCGGAATAGAGGCAGCCAAAGGTCGTAAAGACATTATTAAGATGAAACAGTTTTACGAAGGAGTAAGACGTGCCTGATATGCAGCAAGACTCAATCGGTTTCGCAGGTCCAGATAGCTTGGGCCATTTCGGTCCCTACGGCGGAACCTTCGTCGGAGAAACTCTAATAGCCGCAGTGGAAGAACTCTCGAGAGTCTATGAAGAAGTCTCGAAAGACCCTGAGTTTTGGGCAGAGTACGACCATGATCTGAAATACTACGTGGGCCGACCTTCTCCGCTCTATTTGGCTGAGCGTCTGACAGCAGAGGCAGGCGGGGCGAAGATTTATCTAAAGCGCGAAGACCTTAACCACACGGGTGCGCATAAGGTTAACAATACTATCGGTCAGGCGCTTCTAGCGAAGCGGATGGGCAAGACGCGGATTATCGCGGAGACGGGGGCCGGTCAACACGGTGTCGCCAGCGCTACTGTTGCCGCTCGACTTGGCCTCGAATGTTTCGTCTACATGGGTGCAGAGGATATTCAACGCCAAGCACCTAATGTCTATCGCATGAAGCTGTTGGGCGCGACAGTTGTCTCTGTAGATTCTGGTTCGCGTACTTTGAAGGATGCGATGAATGAGGCGCTGCGTGACTGGGCAACTAACGTGGATTCCACCTACTACATAATTGGCACCGTTGCTGGGCCTCATCCCTATCCTCAAATCGTTCGCGACTTTCAATGCATTATCGGACGCGAAACGAGGGAGCAATCGCTTGCGCAGCTGGGGCAACTGCCCGACGCGCTGGTCGCCTGTGTCGGAGGAGGCTCCAACGCCATCGGCATGTTCCACCCGTTCCTAAACGACTCATCGGTGGCGATGTATGGCGTCGAAGCTGGCGGAGATGGTGTCGAGACAGGGCGTCACGCCGCGCCCCTGAGCGCTGGTGTGCCAGGTGTGCTCCATGGCAATCGAACCTACCTGATGACAGATTCGGGTGGGCAAATAATGGAAACTCACTCGGTCTCAGCGGGGCTCGATTACCCAGGTGTTGGACCAGAGCATGCGTGGCTAAAGGATCTTAAACGCGTTAACTATGTTAACGCGACAGATACGGAAGCCATGAAGGCATTTCATCAGTTAACTCGCCTCGAAGGTATAATACCTGCGCTGGAATCTGCGCACGCCGTCGCGTATGCGATGCGGTTAGCGGCGACAATGGCGCCGGAGCAGTCCGTTGTAATTAATTTGTCGGGCCGCGGCGATAAAGATATTCAGACGGTCGCGAAACTCGAAGGTCTTACGCTGTAAAATAGGAATACCATGAGTCGCATAAGCGAAGTAAGCGCAGTAGCTGCGCAACAAGGACGTAAATTACTAATTCCCTACCTGGTTGCTGGCGACCCAGACTTGCCAACAACTCTCAAACTTTTGCATAAACTCGTAGCCGATGGCGCTGACATGATAGAGCTAGGCGTACCATTCAGCGACCCAAGCTCAGACGGACCTGTCATTCAGCGTGGTGTGGAGCGAGCGATCGCTGGGGGTACTAATCTTGCCAAGGTGCTTGATCTGGTTGCTGAATTTCGACTTCAGAATGACTCCACTCCCATTGTCTTAATGGGCTACCTAAATCCGGTTGAAATTATGGGTTATGAGGCTTTTGCTTCGCGCGCAAGCGATGCGGGCGTCGATGGCGTTTTAATAGTCGACATGCCACCGAGTGAATCGAGTGTCTTAACCCCCCTCTTAAAGGGGAAGCATATCGATACTATTTTCCTTGTGGCACCGACGACGACGGAGTCTAGGTGTGCTCAGATCGTAGCAAACTGCAGTGGCTATCTCTATTACGTGTCGCTCAAAGGTGTTACGGGTGCCGCGTTGCTCGATACCGAGTCAGTGCGTTTAAGTATCGAAAAATTAAGGACAATGACAGATCTTCCTATAGTCATCGGCTTCGGCATAAAAGACGCTGCGAGTGCCCGCGCGATGGGGGCATTATCTGAAGGTGTTATAATCGGCAGCGCATTGGTTGAGCGCATCGAGAAATTGCCTTCAGACGACACGGCCTCTGCGCAACAGTTGGCACAGGTCACAGAGGTAATAAAGACAGCGCGTGAAGCGCTTGATACGCTTTAGCACAAAGACAGCGGTTGAGTAAAAACAAGCGCAGAGTAAAAGCTGACGTCAGCGCGGCAATAAAACAGAATAAGCAGAATTAATAGCACAACGAAGACTTTTATAAGGGACGAGTCGATGAGTTGGATAGATAAGATATTACCGTCGATTTCTAGCGGACCGCGCGATGGCAAGAAATCAGCAGTGCCCGAGGGTGTCTGGAAAAAATGCCCTCGCTGCGATGCGATGCTTTATGAAAAATCGCTCAGCGAAAATTCAGACGTTTGCCCTAAGTGCGATCACCATTTACGCATCACGGCTCGCCGGCGTCTAGATCTATTCCTCGACGAGGGCAGTCAGGTGGAGCTATTTGCTGAACTTGCGCCGGTCGACTTATTGAAGTTCAAAGACCTTAAACGTTACAAGGACAGACTGAGTGCTGCGCAAAAAGCGACGGGTGAGAAAGACGCGCTTATCGCAATGCGAGGAACTCTGAATGGCCAACCGTTGGTCACCGTTGCATTCGAATTCAATTTCATCGGTGGCTCGATGGGTGCTGTAGTAGGGGAAAAATTCACGCAGGCAGTCAATACCTGCATCGAAGAGGGTTTGCCGCTCGTATGTTTTTCTACAAGCGGCGGTGCGCGCATGCAAGAGGCGCTGATTTCCCTAATGCAGATGGCCAAAACTTCGGCTGCACTTGAGCGACTAAAGCAAATGAGGCTGCCGTATATTTCCATTCTCGTTGATCCGGTCTATGGTGGTGTTTCCGCCAGCCTTGCTATGTTAGGTGACATTAATATTGCCGAGCCAAATGCGCTTGTGGGATTTACCGGCCCCGACGTTATTCGACAAACGGTTCGCGTAAAGCTCCCCGAAGGCTTTCAACGCAGCGAATTTCTACTCGAACACGGCGCAATTGATATGATTGTGTCCCGCGGCGAGCTTCCAGCGAAGGTCGCTTCTCTGCTCGACAAGCTGATGCACTCACGGCGCGCAGATGCCGCTGAATCCGAGTCAGTCACTGACGAAACGAGTGATGAGGCTCCTCCAAAAGAGAATTCGCTTGACGTAGCCAATTAGAGGCGACCGTGACCGCTTCTCATCATGTTGCCCCTCGTAGTGATGCGAGCCTTGACGCGTGGCTAGCCTATATCTCGAAGATACATCCTCGAGAGATCGAACTCGGCCTCGAACGCTTGAGCAAGGTTGCGCAGCGCTTAGGTCTCTCCAGGCCTGCACCAGTCGTGATTACCGTAGCCGGTACCAACGGCAAAGGTTCGACTGTGAAGACACTTGAGGCTGTGTTGACGGCATCGGGTTATTCGACAGGCGCCTATACCTCCCCTCATATACTTCGATTCAACGAAAGAATTCGTGTACGGGGCGAGGAGGCGGCTGATGGAGAGATTGTCGCCTGTTTTGCTCGTATTGAAGCGGTGCGTGAGCCCGAGTCACTAAGTTATTTTGAGTTTACGACACTTGCTGCATTGCTGTTATTTGCTGACAAGTGCGTGGACTTCGCGCTGCTTGAAGTCGGTCTCGGAGGACGACTCGATGCAGTTAATCTCATCGACCCCGATTGTTGCATTATCACAAACATCGCACTCGATCATGAAGATTGGTTGGGGAAAGGGCGAGAGAACATCGGCGCTGAGAAAGCTGGCATACTTCGCGCTGACACGCCCTTCGTACTTTGTGACCGCGATCCTCCCACAAGCGTTATGGCCCGTGCGTCGTCCCTTGCACTCACGCCAATCGCTATAGAGACGCATTTTAGTGCCCATGAAAGCGCCGATCATTGGAGTTTTCAGGGGCAGGCCCGAGACGGTGAGGTTATTCGGCGCGACACATTACCTATTCCAAACCTTTTTCTCGATAACGTTGTTGGGGCGTTGCAGGCGCTCGCCTGTTTGGACCTGCTGCCCCCTGACGAGGTTTTAAGGGGTTCGTTAAAAGACTTAGGTCTTGGTGGTCGCTTTGAAAAGCGCCAGGACTTGGTTAGCGGGCGTCTGGTGATTCTGGATGCCGCGCACAATGTTGCCGCAGCGGAGCTTCTAGCGCGAAGATTGAAGACAGCTTTTTCTGTTCCTGACACCCGTTTGCCCATAGAAGTCGGGAGGACGCCTGCGATTCGCCTTGTGCTTGCCGCCATGGCTGACAAAAATATCGAAGATATAGTGCGAGCTTTAGACCCCTTGGTCGATATCTGGTATATTGCCGCCTTTGAGGGGTCGCGCGCTGCGGGCGCTCAGGAGATTCATACGCGGGTCAGCACGGCGCTACCGAAAGCGATGATTAGACCTTATGACTCGGTTCTATCCGCCTACCGGGCTGCTTGTAATGATCAACTGGATGAACCTGCCATCATTGTAGTTACCGGCTCGTTTCATACGCTTGCAGAGGTGGCTGCGCTGTCAGATCTCGATTAGGAGAGGCTCGCAACTTAATTAGAATCGAAATAAGGTTCAGCGTCTAAGTAGATAATTTTAAATTATTTAGTCTAAAGAGGTGCAGGCATTGCAGCAGGATTCGCAAGAGTTAAGTAGAGGACGCAAAAGAAGGGTGGTTGGTACCATCGTCCTCCTCGCACTCGCCCTGATAATCTTGCCACAGCTTTTCGATGGCGAAGGAAGTTACCAGCCTCAAGTCCAAAGTCGTATCCCTGAGCGTCCTATCATCACGCTGTTGCCCGAGCCGCAACAAGTTCGCCCTGTCATGGTAGGTGATTTACAAACTCCGTCAGTCGGTGCTGAGGCTGAAAGCGTTGAGCTGACTGAACGTGCTGTGGATAGCGATGAAAGCGAGCCCGCTAGGGTGGATTCAGCGGCAAGTGTAGCGAACTTGCCGACCGATACTGACTCGAGGCCGACCTTAAATGCCGCCGGCTTGCCGGACGGATGGGTAGTCCAATTAGGTACTTTTGGGGATCTTGATAACGCAAGAAAGCTGCTGACTGATCTTTTGGCCAAAGGATATAAGGCTTATGAGCGGCGCTCTTTGCGAGATGAACGAGAGATGTCGACAATTCTAGTCGGACCGGTCATCGTCAGAGCCGAGGCCGAACGCTTACTCACAGAGCTGGCCGCAGCTCTGGATCTCAAGCCATTGATCAAACGATATGAGCGTGAGGTACTTAGATAAGATGAGTTCGCTAGGAGAGTCCTTCGGGCAGATCGATATTGCCCTATTCGCACTCATCGGGTTGTCGGGACTATTCGGCCTTTGGCGTGGCATTGTTAAAGAGGTTTTTTCCCTAGCCTCGCTGATTGTCGCGATCGTAGTTGTGCGCCTCTACAGTAGTCTCGCGGCTACGCAACTCGAGGGGCTTATTGATAGCAATGTAGTTAGGCTGGCCATTTCTTCCGCCTTTTTGTTTATCAGCGTAATGGTTTTTGGGAGTTGGACAATCGCGCTTCTGCAGAAATTTCTAACTTTTACAGGCCTCAGGCTCATCGATAGAGTGCTTGGTGGCGCATTCGGGCTTGCTCGAGGCGTACTGATTCTCATGGTACTTATTTATTTTGCTGAGCCTTTCGCAGGGACACAGAAGTTTTGGCTTGAATCTTCTGCGATTACTATAGCGCGGGAGGCTATAGCTGCTGCCGCTGAGTATTTGCAACCGGTGACGGTACCGGCCGAGCAGGGCGAGGTAATTTAGTTTTTTTTATAGACTTTTAAACGCGCGGTTTGCGGGTGTGTGGTGTAAAATTCGGCCTTCGGTCGATGTCTCTGGAGAATTCTATGTGCGGCTTAGTGGGTGTTGTTTCCGACAATGATATCGGTGTCTGTCTTTACGACACGTTAACCGTACTCCAGCATAGAGGCCAGGACGCAGCCGGGATTATGACCTGTGATAAGGGCAAGTTGAATCTTCGTAAAGATAATGGCCTGGTCAAAGATGTGTTTCGAACGCGACATATGCGCAGACTCACGGGCCAGATGGGAATAGGCCATGTGCGTTACCCGACCGCGGGCTCCTCTAGCCCAGCTCTCGCACAACCTTTTTATGTAAACAGCCCCTACGGACTCGCCTTGGCCCATAACGGCAACCTCACCAATACTAAAGAGTTAAGCCGTGACCTTTTTAAAGAGGATTTGCGTCACATAAATACCGACTCTGATTCCGAGGTGTTGCTCAATATTTTTGCGCATGAATTACAGCGTCGAAACAAAATGAAGCCTCTCCCTGAAGATATCTTTGCTGCTGTTGCTGGCGTTCACAATCGCTGCCGTGGCGGATTTGCAGCTCTGGTTATGATAACTGGCTATGGCATAGTCGGTTTCCGCGATCGCAATGGAATCCGACCACTCGTCTATGGGTATCGAGAGAAAGCCGACGGCACCGGTCGCGATTATATGATTGCGTCTGAAAGTGTCGCTTTAGATTCGCAAGGCTTCACTCTCGAGAGGGATGTTGCGCCTGGCGAGGCCGTCTATGTTGATGCCAAGGGAGTACTGCATACTCAGGTCTGTACCGAGCCAGGTGAACATTCTCCTTGCATCTTCGAGCACGTTTATTTTGCGCGCCCTGACTCGCTTATGGATGGCATTTCCGTCTATAAGGCACGGTTGCGAATGGGTGAAAAGCTTGCCGATAAACTGATCGCTGAGCGTCCTCACCATGATATCGATGTGGTTATTCCGATACCCGACACCAGCCGGACTTCGGCTCTTGAGTTGGCAAACAGGCTAGGCGTGAAATACCGCGAGGGTTTCGTAAAAAACCGCTATATCGGTCGTACGTTCATCATGCCTGGCCAGAGTCAGCGACGTAAAAGCGTGAGGCAAAAACTCAATGCCATAGACCTCGAGTTTAGGGGTAAGAACGTCCTGCTAGTCGATGACTCTATTGTCCGCGGAACGACATGCAAGCAAATTATTCAAATGGCGCGAGACGCCGGCGCTAACAAAGTTTATTTCGCTTCAGCAGCGCCTGCTATTCGCTATCCTAACGTGTACGGAATTGATATGCCGGCAGCGGCTGAATTGATCGCGTCAGGGAAAACTGAGCTAGAGGTGCAGGAAGCGATAGGCGCAGACTGGCTCATATACCAGAACCTAGAGGACCTGATTTCGTCTGCTTCGGAAGGTAACCCTGCGGTATCTCACTTCGAATGCTCGGTCTTTAATGGCGAATATGTAACCGGTGATGTCGATGAGATCTATCTGCGGCGATTAGAGTCTAAGCGTAACGATCTTGCGAAGCTCACAAAGACAGATAAGAGGGGTGGGAAAGAGACCAACAAGGAAGCGCAGATCGCAGACATTAATAATGATATCTAGCTGCCGGCAAGTTTGACCTTGTCGAAGCGTTTCTCGAGAGCGGCTTTTAAGATAGCTCGATGGTCGCCCTGAATTTCGATTACACCGTTCTTAATTGTACCGCCAGTACCGCATTGAGCTTTGAGTTCCTTTGCAAGTTTCGTAAGCTCTTCACCCACAAGGGGTACTCCGCTTATTAGGCATACCCCTTTGCCTTTTCGTCCCTTTGTTTCGCGGCTAATGCGTATTACCCCATCGTTAGGCATTGTCTGCGTTGATGTAACGCACTGACATTTTCGTAATTGTTTCCCGCATCTAGGACAGGTTTGTTCGGTGGAGCCACCGGCGGTCGAATAAACTAATCGCGAGTTGCTCATCGATGCGTCTAGCTTTTGTAGAGGGAGGGGAGCTGATACTTTTCTTCGCGACGCATCTGCTTGGACGCCGAACGCTTGGATTTTCGCAATAGTGCAACCAAGGCGATGAGTTTAGCGCTGTCAAAGTCCGAGCTAGACTGGGCGTTAAACAGCATCGACTGGAGTTCGTTTGCTTGCTCTGTTAGCTCTCGAGAGGGACTTAACCGCACCAAATCTTCCATGCTTCGAACTCGACCGCCTCTATCTGAAGCGCAGTAGTGATTCGCCCAAGTCAAAAGTGCGTCACGAATTGCTTTGTGATCACCAGAACGGCAGACGGACTTAAGTATCCCATACGCTGCCTTTTCATTAGCCTCAGGTGTTTGCGCTGCGCGCCACTCGGCGAAGCGTTGTTGGGTAAACGCACCAAAGCGGCGACGGGCTAGCGCGCTGAGAAGAAAAATAACTAATGCAACCATTAGCCACTGAGCCCATCGAACAATCCCGCTATCAATTTCTATCACTTCGGCCTCTGCCTGCGCGTCTATCATTGCTTGATCGACAAGCGGCTCAGGGGCTAACAAAGTCTGAATTTCTTGCGTACTCGCGACAGCTTGCTCTGAGGGGAGCACGCCCTCGACTGTTGCGACTTCGAAACGCGTAGCGGGCAGTGTTGTTGTTCTTGCGGAGTCGGCAGTGATATCCCACCAGGGAATCTCCAGGGCAGGCACTTCGATTGTTCCGGCCTCGAGTGCTACGTAGGTGCTAGTTTCGACTCGAGTACCTACAATACTGCCATCAACGAAAGTTCGTGATATATCCGCAGGGTCTGGGTAGAGATTTAAGCCATCAATATCCTGAGGAGAAAAAGGAGGTAGCACCGCGCCATCCAGGCCTTCTGCTCTTAGTATTAGCGTGCGTACTACGCTGTCGCCAACTTTCAGAGCGTTGATATCACCAGACCAAGTTTCTTCGAGTGTTAGACCGGTTACAGGTAGCCAATCATCGTCTCTGGGTACTGAAGCTGGTCGCTCCTTAACCTCTATCGTTATTCCTTCGATAAATGCAGTAACGCGACGAGTATTCATGTTCCTAAAAACAAAATTACTTGATCCGTCTGTGACCTCTCCACGGAATAAAATGTCTGGAATTTCGAGTGGTCCGCTACGCTGAGGGAATATAACGTAACGCTTCTCATAGACACCAAAGCGCTCACCATCGATTAAGCGCTCGTACTGATTTGGCGAGCCAATTAGCTGAGTAACGGTGTCTTCCATATCGAGTTCGGTGAATACAGGATTGCGAATTCCGTTAATCGTGTAAAAAAGGCGCACAGTGAACAATAGTTGCTCTTGAACGTAGACACTGTCTTTGTTTACTTCGATTTCTAGATACAGCTCGTTGTTGCCTTGATTAGAGCGCGGCCCAGCGTTTACGACACTAATCGGTATCGGATCGGTGGCTTGATTGAGGATCGACAGTGAAGGAATGACGAGATCACCTTCCTTCTCTGGAAACAAGGTGATGACGTAATCTGTCCAGGACTCCGTAACACCATTGATGCTACGAATTTGACTCGAAGTACGCGTGCCAAGGACATCGAAGTCCTGAGTCAATGGGGTTAGATCGAGCTGCATACCTTGACGTTGATCATAGACCCTAATAGTTAGAGTTAGGGTCTCACCGCGTGCAAGCTCATATCGATCGACGCTGAGCTCAATTTGCTGAGCAAATACCGAGGTTGAAAATAACGCGCAGAATAAAAAAATGAGTGAGTAAATTCTTACCATATTTGGCCACCACCCTGATTCGCATTAGCGGTCCCGTTTAGCTGACGCTGACGATACTGATAGCGGAACTTCCGGCGCAAAAGTTCACCCGGATCATCGTCGATACGGCGAAGCCACTGCTCGAGTGCTTGTTGTTCTTCGAACTCATCATTTTCAGTCTCGTTCGGTGTGTTCTGCTCGCTATTGGATTCCGAGTTTTCCTGCTCCTCTGGTGTGTCTTGTTGCTGCTGTTCCTGTTGTTCTTGTTCGTCTTGATTGCCTTCTTGGCTCTCCTGATCCTGCTGTTCGCTGTTTTCCTCTTGCTGGTCAGATTCACTTTCCGAGCTTTGTTCTGAATCACTTTCTTCGCTTTCGCCTTCTTCTTGCTCACCTTCTTCGGCTTGCTGTTGCTCTAAGAGCTGTTCTACGATTTCCTTGTTCTTAATAGCGTCCTCGTGAGCCTCATCGAGCCCTAGTGCTATGTTGTAAGCGGTTATTGCCTCGGCATAGTTGCCACTCTGAGCAAGGGCATTTCCGCGGTTGTAATGACCATCTGCGCTGCCATTCGCGGCGAAAGCTGCGATCGCCGCCTCATAATCGCCGTCTCGATAAGATGCAGCCCCGCGCCAATCAGTATTCTCAAAAAGACTAGCGGCCTCGCTGTGTTCTTCGCGTTTAAATGCGGCGGCTGCGCGTTGGTCTCGCGTCATCCACAACCCTTTCCAAGCATCCGCGAGGCTAAATGGTTGCGCTGCATCCTCGATAGGGAGGGGGAGGCCCTCTTCATTGATCTGAATATCGACAGTTGGGCCGAAGTCAGCTGCGTAGACCTGCTGCGGTGGTGTTAGTAGCGCAAGACTTACCGAAAGTGGAAGCAGAAATAGCCAACCTCTACGGAAACTTAGCGCAGAGAGAGGGAGTACTAAAAGTAGAAGCAATGGACCTATTTCGTACCAAACATCAAACTCTTCCTCGACGTCGGATAGAGACTCGTCATCGAGTGGATTGATATCGCTAAGCAGGTAAGCTAAGTCTGAGTCGGCGAGTTGAATGTCGTGATAGCGTCCACCAACGCGGTTAGCTAGCGAGGTTAGTAGGTTTTTGTTGAGTCGAGGAACGATTATGGTGCCGCGTTCGTCGGTTAAAAAATTGCCGTCGTTGGTGCGAATTGGTGCACCTTCTTCGGTACCAATTCCCATGACTAAAAGCTCATTGTCAGTGCCTGCGAGTAAGTCAGCGATGCGCTGCTCTTCGTCGAAGCCTGCGATGCCATCCGTCATCAGTAAGATCTTGCCGCTGCCACCATCGGTATTCTTGAGGAGGCCAATGGCAAGTTCGAGAGCCGCGACAGGGTTGCTACCGAACAAAGGCATGATATTGGGGTTTAATGAAGGTACCAGTGCTTCTATCGTGACTACGTCGTCGGTGAGTGGGGTCACTGTATGTGCGTCGCCGGCGTAAACGACAAGAGCGGTTTGTCCTTCACTGCGCAGAGCGAGTACATCGCGCAGTTTGCGTTTAGCGAGATCGACGCGGCTAGGACTATGATCGGGCGCAAACATCGATAGTGAGAGATCGAGCACGATAACTAGCGCGTCTTCGCGCTTCTGTACCGGCTGTGGCAGTTTTTCCCACACCGGGCCTGCAAGAGCGATACTTGTTAGCGACCAAACTATAAGCAGCAAAATAAGGGGTGTGCGCTGGGACGCGTTCTTGCTGCGATCGAGAAGATAAGGGAGAAGTTCTTTATCAATTGCTCTGTCCCAGGCCGTGACATTGCTGTTGAGGCGCCAGAGAGCGGTTAGCAGCATGAGTGCGGGAACCAAGGCGAGCAGCCACAGGGGACGCAGGAAGTGGAAATTCTCAAGCAGACTCGAGGGGAATATAAACTCCATACTAGTGAGGCTCCTGAGAGAGTTCTTCCTCTCGTCCACGCGGATTGATACCAAATAGTAGGCTCCACGGGATAGAAAGCAGGGCAAGTAAGAAGCTTAGGAGGAGTGCTGCGCCTAGAGGCCAATAGAACAATACCTTGGTAGGCCTGTAGGTTTGATCGTCTTGTTCTATCGCTTCGAGTCTATCGAGTTCTTCGTAGATTTCAACGAGGTCATTGACATCGCGCGCGCGAAAATACCTCCCACCGGTTGCCTCAGCTATTTGCGTCAACACAGCCTCGTCAAGTTCGGCAGAGGGATTTATTGCCCGTGCCCCAAAAAACGAGCGTTGGATAACCTGATCTGCGCCAATGCCGATTGTGTAGATTTTAATGCCTTCGATAGCCGCGAGCTGACCTGCCTGAAGGGGGTCGATTTCACCTGAGTTATTCACGCCATCTGTAAGTAATACGAGGACTCGACTGTTTTCCGGTCGAGTGCGCAGATGTTTAACACCGAGCCCGATAGATTCGCCAATCGCTGTTGCCGATTCTTCGATGATCCCGATGTCGGCCTCTTCGAGAAGGGTGCCTACCGTTTCTCGATCGAATGTAAGTGGGGCTTGAATGTAAGCGTGCGCTGCAAACAGAATCAGGCCGAGGCGATCTCCCTCTCGGCGCTCGACGAAGTCGCTAATAACGCGCTTAACAACCGAGATACGTGAGACCTGGCGATTACCAATCACCATATCTTGCGCCTCCATTGACCCTGAAATATCAACCGAGAGCATGAGATCGCGACCAGTTGAGGGTAATTCCACGGGGTCACCAAGCCATTGGGGACGCGTACCTGCGGCTACTAAAAGTAGCCAGATTAGTGTGCACAAAATAACCGAGAGAGTGCGACCGTTGCTGATGTTTTCACTGTCTGATTGAAGGCGCGTCAGCATAGTAAAAAACGGAACGTAGAGTGCTGCGTCTTGCCGTGGCGCACGCATAGCGAATTTATAAACGAGATAAGGCAGGGGAAGTATGGCTGCGACCCATGGCCATGTTAGCTCTAACATTACGCGTTTGCCTCCGCGCTTCGGGGCGCATTTTGCGTGGTATCTAATCGCTGCTTAGTCGTGACTGCTTGACGATATTGCTCGATAATCCAAGCGGTTGCAAAGGCATGAAGTTTCTCTGAATCCACCGCTAGCTCGCGCTGAAATCGCCCGCGGGCAAAACCGCTGGCTAGTTGATCGTCTAAAAGAGGCTCCGCGCTTTTCGATGACGCACGCAGGAATTGAACCCATTCTTCACCGCTCAAACTTGCAATCTCTGAATGCTGATTGTGAAAGAGCGCAACCCGGCGTAAGACGGTGTTCGCCCCATTCAGTAAATTCAGTCCGGCCAGTTGGTCGCCACGGCTAACGTGTTCATTGTAAGTAGTCATGCATCGTTCGAGTTCTGCCAGCGCGAAGCTTAGCAGTAATTTTGCGTCGCGGGCGCGAGCGTAGGCGCGCCAGGCGAAGACAATGGCGACTAGAATTATTACCGCGAGCAACCACCAGCCCGGTGCGGGCGGCCACCAGCTAATCTCACTAGGCAGTCGTATGTCGGCGAGCTGTGCTAAGAGTTCTTCGCTATCCATTCTCGGATTTGCTCCACGACGAGTTGATTGGTTCGTAATTTAATCAAACGAATTTTGAGGCGTTCGAGATCTGATTCGATTCCTGCAACACGCTCTTCGAATTGTTGCTTGTAACGCGATCGAGTCTTGCTGCTATGCGTGTTAATCGAGCCTTTGCTTGCGCCATCGGTAATGCTGTATACACCTGGCATCGGAAGGCTTTCTTCTAGCGCATCGTAAACCATGCAGCAAACAACGTTGTTATGACGTGACAGCTGATTAAGGTATTGTAGTGCTGTGTCATCGAGAGTTGCGAAGTCTGAAATCACGTAGAGCGTGCTGCCTGGTTTCGTTATACGACGAATCTGACCTAAAGCATGCGCGAGACCAGGCTTAAAATCCACGGCGATTGGTTCTTCGACAGTGCTCTTGGTTTTCTTACTTAGCTTCTGATTGAAAGTAAAAATCTGATTGAGTAAATGGAGTGCCGAACGGCGAGATCGCTTTGGTCTCACGAGACTAGAATTGCTATCTGAAAAGACCAGCCCCCCAACGCGATCGCCGTTATCAATGGCGAGCCAACAAAAGAGTGCGGCGGCCTGTGCTGCGATAACAGACTTAAAAGCCACTTGGCTGCCGAAAAACATACTTGAGCATTGATCGACCGCGATAATAACTGGTCGCTCACGCTCTTCTCGAAAGACTTTTGTCACCGCGCGGCCGGTGCGCGCGGTGGCTCGCCAATCGATCAGCCTTATGTCGTCTCCGGCTTGATAGGGTCTAAACTCTTCGAAATCGATGCCTCGACCGCGTATTTTGGATAGATGCAGACCTGAAATGCCCGCAATCGAGCGCGCGTGGGATACATACGCCAGAGCCTTCGCTGCCTGCCTTTGTATCAGCATCTGCGGTAGTGTGATTAACGCGCCTCGGCTTCGGTATCGCTCGTGCTGCGGGTCGAGTTTCGATTTAGCGACCATAGGTTAGCTCTCTGAGACTCAGTGCTTAAGCGGATGGTACGCGCTGACGAATCGTCTCCAACACTTGGTCGGGAGTAATGCCGCTCGCTTCAGCCTCGAAGCTAAGCAAAATTCGATGGCGTAGCACATCGAAAAGAACTTCTTGGACGTCGTCAGGGCTGACGAAATCTCTTCCTTGAATCCATGCGTGGGCCCGCGCGCACCGATCTAGAGAGATTGTGCCGCGAGGGCTGGCGCCATACTCGAGCCAGCCATCAAGGTCTTCGCCGTATTGCGCTGGTTCTCGTGTCGCCATGATCAGCTGAATGATGTACTCCTCGACTTCGGGGGCCATGTGCATGGCAAGGATCTCTTGCCGAGCAGCAAAGAGGCTATCTTGAGAAATTTCCTTTGGTACATCAGTCGCCACGTTGGCAGCTTCGTCGCGCACAAGCTTGAGAATATCTCGTTCAGCAGACGCAGCGGGATAACCGATCGCGACATGCATGAGGAAGCGATCGAGCTGCGCTTCGGGAAGCGGATAGGTGCCTTCTTGTTCAATTGGGTTTTGTGTCGCCATAACAAGGAAAAGGGGTGGCAGAGTGAATGATTCGCGACCGACACTGACCTGATGCTCTGCCATTGCCTCGAGGAGTGCGGATTGAACCTTCGCTGGTGCTCTGTTGATTTCGTCAGCGAGTACCAAATTGTGGAAGATTGGGCCCTTCTGGAAGCGGAAAGACCCGTCTTCGGGTCGGAAAACTTCTGTGCCAGTTATATCGCTCGGCAGTAGATCAGGCGTAAATTGGATTCGGTGAAAGTCGCCTTCAACAGCTTTTGACAGGTCTTTAATAGCCTTAGTTTTCGCGAGTCCTGGCGCGCCCTCCACGAGCAGATGGCCATCGGCGAGAAGAGCAATAAGGAGGCGATCTATGAGGCGCTCTTGGCCTATAATCTGCTTCGATAACCATTCCCTGAGTTCTGTTATTATTCCGTGGTGGCTCATAGTTTAAAGTCTCAAATAGTGGGGCTTTTTTGCAAGGTCATCGATTTTAACCGTTTTCAACTGGATGTCTAGGCGCGCCTCTAATCCGAGTGCGTGAGTACCGACTGTGTTACGCGTCTGGGTCTTACTAAGTTGTGGAGAAGGTAGGCAATGAGCAAGGAATCACGTACTCGTGAGTTACAGATAGACACAATTTTGTCCGCAATTACCCAGGCTATAGGCGGCAGATCGGCCGCGAAAGACGACCTTCTGCACAGATTCACCAAGCGCTATGTTGGCAATAACCCTGCGCCAATCTCTTCTACACACGCCACCGAACAGGTTGTTAAAGATATCGCGCAAGCGTGGCATTTTATCCAAGAGCGAAAATCCAGCCGGCCGCTCATTTCTTTCGAGGAGGCACTGCTCGAAGAGAATGGCAGGCAGTTACCCACCACAGTTGTTCGCGTGCTGCTCGATGACAAGCCCTTTATCGTGGACTCGCTACGCCAAGCACTGCTGAGGTCAGGCGCAACAATCAAAGTGGTACGTAACACTGTGCTCTTCAGCGGTAGACGCAAACCAGGTGCTGCGAGGGATAGTCTAGGACGCTTTGGTAAATTGGTTGATTTGGCTGCTCGTAGCGACGATGATTTTAGCGCTGAATCCTTCTGTAGCATTACCTGCGCTAGATGGCCAAGCGAGCATTCTAAGGATATAGAATCTGAGCTTCGCGATGCGCTTAATCATGTCAGTGCAGCTGTTAGCAGCTATAAAGAAATGACCTCAGCTGCAGCAAACCTTCGCCGCAACCTACTCACGAACGCTGAATACCTGCCTGTTTCTGAGGAAAATGTCGCCGAGTCGATAGAATTTATCGGATGGCTTATTGATAATCATTTCACATTTTTGGGATACGAAAAGTATCGTATACGTGAAAAATCCGGCGAGAATATTATTGAACTCGAACCAGGTACGCTCTTAGGCGTCTCGCGCTATAAATCTCAGCTCAAATCTCAAACCAAGGTAAGTTCGCTGCCCGGAGCGGCGGCTGATTTCATCAGCCGGCCCAAATTATTGAGCTTTGCAAAATCTTCGAAGCGCTCGAAAGTACATCGTCCCGCTTATTATGATTATGTCTTGATAAAAGAATTCGATAAGGCGGGTCGAGTGACGCACATGCACCGCTTCCTTGGACTGTACACTTCGTCAGTTTATTTTAGAGAAGCGCTTTCGATACCTTTAATTCGAAAAAAAGTGAGCCGTGCGCTCGAAAATTCCGGCTACACAAAAAACGGACACAACATGAAAGACCTCATGCAGGTCATTAATACGTTTCCGCGAGACGAGCTCTTTCAGATCAGCAGCAAGTCATTATTAGATATAGCTATCGGAATTACTAAAATTCGCGACACTGAAACAAGTAAGCTCTTCGTCCGTAAAGATTTCTATGGCCGTTTTGTTTCTTGTCTCGTCTACATTCCCCGCGAATTGTTTAATACCAAATCACGTGTTGCTATTCAGTCTTTGCTTCAGAACAGGTTGCAGGCAGAAGATGTCGATTTTAATACCTATTTGTCCGAATCCTCCCAAGCGCGGATTCACTTAGTTTTTAAGGTGCCAACCATTCGAGCGCTCAAGATTGATCAAAGTGCTCTTGAGAGAGAAATTGTCGAGCTCATTCGTCCGTGGGAAGAGGACTTTATGGAGCGCCTGCGCGAAACTGGTTCCGAGGACGAAGCGCAGCAGCAATACCGTCAATACGCAGACTGCTTCTCAACTGCCTACAAAGAGGCTTACACCGCTGCCGAAGCCGTCGAAGATGTTAAGTTTATTAACGCAGTCGCAAGTTCTGGTGATATCGCCGTTAATTTGCGTGAATCAAAGGTCGAACGCGCTGAGTTTAGCTTTAAGCTCTTTAGCTTAGAATGCCAGCTTATGCTGTCTGATGTGGTGCCGATTTTGGAAAATCTCGGTCTTCGCATCACAAGTGAGAGTACTTATCCTCTGCGCGGTAATAGTGCGATCGAATCCGACGAGCTCGGCCCGCGTATTTGGCTTCACGATTTCTTGGTTTATCGCAGCAATGCCTCTTCGCCACTGAATGATAAGGGAAGAGAATGCTTTGAGCAGGCCTTCTATGCCATCTGGTCTGCAAGAGTCGAGGATGACGCCTTCAATGCGTTGGTGCTTAGTTCAGGCCTTACCTGGCGCGAAGCTGCTTTGATGCGGGCTTTAGGCGCCTATCTAAAACAAATCCGATTCGACTATTCACAAGGTTATATAGCCAAGACGCTGTCTTCTCATGCGCAGATTACAAGTGATCTCATGACGCTTTTCACTGAACTATTTGAGCCAAACAAGAGTAAGCGTCGATCGGCAATGTGTCGAAACAGAATTATTAAGGCGATTGATGCTGTGTCGAACTTGTCTGAAGATAGCGTCCTGCGAGCCTATCTCGGACTCATTGATGCGACGCTGAGAACGAACTTCTTTCAATTTGATTTAGCTGGAGAATTAAAAGACTACTTCTCGTTTAAATTTGAGCCGCAGCGAATCGATGGAGTGCCAAAGCCGTTACCAAAGTATGAAATTTTCGTTTACTCGAGCAAAGTCGAAGGCGTTCATCTGCGTGGTGGAAAAGTGGCTCGAGGTGGCCTGCGTTGGTCGGATAGGCGTGAAGATTACCGTACAGAAATTTTAGGGTTGGTCAAAGCTCAGCAGGTCAAAAACTCAGTCATTGTACCTGTTGGAGCAAAGGGTGGTTTTGTTGTTAAGGATACGGCCCCTGTTGCCACTCGTGCTGAATTTCAGGCACGGGGCATTCGCGCCTACGAAACGTTTATTGCCGGCTTATTAGATATTACTGACAATTTGAAAGACGGAACACTTATTGCGCCCGAGCGCGTGGTCCGTCTGGATGAAGATGATCCCTATTTGGTAGTTGCCGCGGACAAAGGCACAGCAACCTTCTCTGATATCGCGAACGGAATCGCAGCCCGCTATGATTTTTGGTTAGGCGATGGCTTCGCCTCTGGGGGAAGTAATGGCTACGATCACAAGGCTATGGGTATCACCGCAAAAGGGGCGTGGATCTCTGTACAACGCCATTTTCGAGAGCGTGGCATTGATATTCAAAGAGAGGAGTTTAGTGTTGTAGGAATCGGCGATATGTCGGGTGACGTGTTCGGTAACGGAATGCTGCTCTCGCCAAAGATACTGCTAAAGGGTGCATTTAACCACTTACATATTTTTGTCGACCCTACACCAAATGCATCGGTAAGTTTTAAAGAGCGAAAGCGTCTTTTTAAACAAGTCGGGTCGTCGTGGGGCGATTATCAAAGAGAATTGATTTCATCAGGTGGTGGCGTATTCGATAGAAGTTCGAAATCAATCGTATTGACGGACGAGATGCGCATCGCTTTCGCCACTGATGCCAAATCACTGACGCCAGATCAACTCATTTCGGTAATGTTGAAGGCGCCCGTAGATCTTCTCTGGAACGGGGGCATTGGCACCTATATAAAAAGTTTTTCTGAAAGCAATTCTGCAGTCGGAGACAAGGCTAATGACTCGCTGCGTGTTGATGCACGTGATCTTCGCTGCGTGGCAATAGGTGAGGGTGGTAACCTCGGCATGACGCAATTATCGAGAATAGAGTACGGATTGAAGGGCGGAGCGTCCTTCACTGACTTTGTCGATAATTCGGCTGGCGTGGACTGTTCGGATCATGAGGTAAATATAAAAATTCTGCTCAATGAGGTTGCGAATAAGTCGCCCGCTCGCTCTGAGAAAGCACAATCCGATGTCAACGCAAAGCGAAGCGCGCTGCTCGAAGGTATGACTGATGAGGTTTCTGCATTAGTTTTAGAGAATAATTACCGCCAAGTTCAAACACTCGCACTAACGTTTGCTGACCCAGAGCTCGGATGTAAAGAATTCAATGAGCTCGTTAGCTTCCTTGAGACTAGCGCTGGACTTGATCGGGAAATTGAATTTCTGCCTAGCACTGACCAACTCGAACAAAGAGCGAGTTCTCGTCTTGCTCCAACGCGACCAGAACTAGCAGTCGTTACGTCGTACATGAAAATGTTTCTCAAAGAGCAGCTTGTCTCAGCCACTTACTTGAAAGATCCACTTCTTCGAAAGCATTTATTCAAAGCGTTTCCGAGTTCATTGATAAAGGGCTACGCCGACGCGATTGATCAGCACCCTCTGCGTAGCGAATTGATTGCTACTCAACTAGCCAATTACCTTGTGAATAGGGTGGGTGCCTACTTTATCTTCGAATTAGTTACTTCCTCATCGGCGAGTCCGGCTCAGGTCGTCAGGGCGTCTATTCTCACTATTGAGGCTTTCGACGCGGAGTCGCAATGGCAAGCTATTGAATCTCTCGATCATTTGGTGGCGTCGTCCTGCCAGGACGAGATTATGCTTGCATTAGTTAAACTCGTAAGAGACGCAACGCGCTGGGTGTTACGCAATCATTCCGATGGCGGCGATTTAGCCAGAGAAATAGAGACCTATGCTCATGGGGTGAAAGCGATGTGTGCGATGCTACCTTCGGGGTTCCCGCAGAATATTGAGAGTAGGTTTATTAAGAAGCGAGATGCATTTATGGGCGAAGGCTTGTCCTCAGAGCTCGCAGAGATCGTCGCTAGAAACGCGTTTTTGTCACCCGCCTTCGGCTTGATTGAAGCGTCTCAGAAGGTGTCTGAAACCCTAGAGACGATGGTGCGAACCTACTATCTGGTTGGTGAAACGCTGAGGCTTGATTGGCTTGGTGAGTTAATTCAAGACATAGTGCCGACTAGTAGTTGGGAGTCGCGTTTAAAGTCGACTGCAATTGATGATTTGTCCTGGCGGCAAAGAGTGCTTGCAAAAACGGTGCTTGAAGACACGCGCGGGCAAAAGACCGTAACTAAAAGAGTTGAGAACTGGCTACAAAGCAATTTAGTCGCGGTCAAAAGAGCGCAAAATGTGCTCGCCCAGCTACGTGCTGAGAGTACGCCAGATCTCGCGATGATAACCGTTGCGCTACGTGAACTTAAGCGCTTGGCCTAGCCGTCTAGAGTTTTATACATTGTCGCAGTTGGTATAGGGGAATAGTGTGTACAAATTGATTAGAAGCCTGCTTTTCAGGTTTCCCGCGGAGTTCTCGCATGATATCGCGTTGAAGGCTATGCGCATTTGCGAGCAAATGGGGGTCTTAGGGATTATTGCGGCAAATACAAAACTCAATTCAACCCCGAAAACCGTCATGGGGATTGAGTTTCCACATGCCGTAGGGCTTGCAGCCGGGCTAGACAAAAATGCTGATTACGCCGATGCATTGCAGGAACTAGGCTTTGGATGGCTTGAGCTGGGCACGGTTACGCCGAGACCGCAGCCTGGTAATCCCAAGCCGAGAATGTTTCGCTTAGCGAGCGAGAGAGGAATTATAAATCGCCTCGGCTTTAATAATAAAGGAATCGACCATCTGCTTTCTCAGTTGTCGAATCGCAAAAGACGTGGCGTCGTAGGTGTCAACATAGGCAAGAATGCGGATACTCCGTTAAGTGATGCAAATGAAGATTATCTCATTGGTCTTCGGAAAAGCTATCCGGTTGCAGATTATATCGCTATCAATATCTCGTCACCCAACACGCCTGGACTCCGGTCTCTGCAGTATGGAGAGGAGCTTGATAGTCTGTTAGGTGTCTTGGTGGCTGAGCGTGAGGCTCTTCAGAAAGCTCATGCACGCTATGTTCCCCTTGCCGTGAAACTCGCGCCCGACATGTCCGACGAGGAGCTAACCCTCTGCTGCTCTAAGCTGCTTGCTCATAAGATTGATGGTGTTATCGCAACCAATACCACATTTGATCGTGAGCGTGTGGCGAGTAGTCGTTACGCAGGAGAAACAGGCGGGTTGAGTGGGGCGCCTTTAACTGAGAAAGCCTGTTCGACGCTTGCTAAGATCAAAAATCAGGTTGGTGACAGAATGGCGATCATCGGTGTGGGTGGAATCATGACTGGTCGCGATGCCGCTGCGCGTTTTGAGGCCGGTGCAGATCTCATTCAGCTCTATTCTGGCTTCATTTATGAAGGGCCTGCATTGATAGAAAGTGCGCTAAAAGAGATCGCACAAGCAAGCGTTAGCGCGTCTGAAGAGAGAGCTGCAGAGCGTAAAGGATGAGAGAGAAGGCTGACGCGAATCAATCGCCATTCGACGAGCCAGCAGATCTTCTGTTGTTCACAACGCTTGGCTGCCATCTTTGCGAGGAAGCGGAAAGAATGCTCGCTACGGTTGCCTGCTCTCAGTCGTTCACCTTGACTGTTGATGCGATAGACATCGCCGACGACGAAGCGCTTGTGGAGAAATACGGAATCCTTATACCGGTTTTAAAAAGAGCACGCGACGGAGAGGAGCTTGGATGGCCTTTCGATGAAGAGCTGCTAGCACGTTTCATTAATCCACTAGGCTAATCAAAAGAGTAGCGCGCTTCACGCGTCAAGTGAGGTTGAAAAGCCTGCGCGCATTCTCCGACGTTTCTACCGCCAATTCTTCGATGTCCCTTCCGGTACACTGCGCGAGCGTTCTGACGACCTCAATAAGATGGCATGGTTCATTGCGCCGAGTTTTTGGCTTTGGTTTGAGTGTCCTAGGGAGTAAGTAAGGCGCATCGGTTTCTACTAATAACCTGTCGGCTGGGATGTGCTTGACGATTTCTTGCAGCTCAGCACCTCTTCTTTCATCGCATACCCAGCCTGTTATCCCAATATACATATCTAAGGACAGATAATCTTCGAGCGCCTCTTTTGTATCAGTAAAACAATGCACAACACCGCCGACAATTTGATGTCGGTACTTTTTGAGCAATTCAAAGAAAGGTTCGTGCGCTTCTCTTTGATGTAAGAAAAGAGGCTTCTCTACTCGTGCAGCCAGTTTAAGTTGCTCTTCGAATACTACTCGCTGCGACTGACGGGGCGAAAAATCGCGGTTATAATCGAGGCCGCATTCGCCTACCGCTATTACTTCATCATGATTCAATAATTGCTGGATCTCATTAGCAATCTCTGCGGTCCACTCACTTGCAGCATGCGGGTGTAAACCAGCGGTACTCTTAAATAGGTGCGGTTTGTTCTGGCTGTACCTAGCCGCTCTGTGAGAACTACTCAGGTCGGTGCCTGTAAGCACGATTGTATCCACGCCCGCAGCCTGAGCTCGCTCGATAACCTGATCGAAATCATGATCGAATGAATCATGCGTGAGGTTAGCGCCGATATCGATAAGAGAGAGAAGCGGGGGGGGCATGGTGTTAGCTCGATCAGGTTATTAGCTTGGACGCGCCTGCAGTCCGAATTTGCGGCTAGTTTAGCCCAGAGGGGCGCCATACGAAACCTATCAGGCGCTGCTGACGTGTTAAGATTCGTTAGTTAGGGTGGCTAGCGTTTGAGTGATTGATAGCTGATAATAAGTTGATAATAAACAAGCAACGAGTAGGAATTAAGCGTGAACGCAAGCGATCAAAAGCAGTCTCTCAATTGGTCAGAGTTAGGATTCCAGTACAAGAAAACAGATTATCGCTTCCGCGCGGTTTGGCGAGACGGAGTCTGGCGCGAGGGTGAAATGATTAGCGATGAATTCATCGCGATTCACGAAGGCGCGCCCTCCATACACTATGCACAGCAGTGCTTCGAAGGCATGAAAGCGCAAACCGCGCCAGACGGCCGCATTCTTTTGTTTAGGCCAGATCTTAATGCTAAGAGGATGGAACGCACTGCTGAGCGTCTACTGATGCCACAGGTTCCTGAAGAAATGTTCGTGCGCGCTGTGCGAGACACGGTTCGGGCTAATGCTTCATGGGTTCCGCCCTATGGGTCAGGTGCTTCTCTCTATATTCGTCCAATGCTAATTGGCGTTGGTGAGAACCTGGGTCTAAAACCGGCGCAATCTTATGAGTTTAGAGTGTTTGTGTCGCCCGTCGGTCCTTACTACAAGACGGCCGGTCTCGGCACGATCAAATTGGCGGTCTCAGAGATGGACCGAGCAGCACCAAGTGGTACAGGAAGTTATAAAGCAGGGGCTAATTATGCAGGCGGTTTGTTAGCCACCAAACGGGCTCAAGAACTTGGCGCTAACGAGGCGTTATACCTTGATTCTAGAGAGCGTCGGTTCATCGACGAAGCAGGTTCGGCCAATATCGTTGTTGTTATGCGCGACGGCACAGTGGTTACGCCAAAGTCTGACGCGATCTTACCTAGTATTACGCGGCGCTCGATTATGACGCTCGCTGAGAAGAAACTCGGCCTCGTCACCCAAGAGCGACCAATCGAGCTGCGCAAGGAAATTGTTAATTTCAGCGAAGCGGCAGCGTGCGGAACCGCCGCGGTTCTTTCTCCTGTCGGTAGTATCTGGTTTGATGGCGACTGGCATGATGTCGGAAATCCCGAACACGTGGGGCCTGTTATGCAGCAGCTCTATGATTTGCTGGTTGGGATTCAAAAGGGTGAAGCTGATGACGAGTTTGGCTGGACCGTCGATGTAGCGTGAGGGTCCGAAGCGCTTTCGAGTTCTATTCGTCCGAGTCTTAGACCGAGGCGGGCCATTTAGCGTGATTTTTGCGATAGATGGCCCGCCTTTTTAGCAATTGGTTGTTAGCTAATTTGCGTAAAGACTTGACCGACCCACGACCCTTCCTTATATACTCGCGCACTTCCGGCCTCGGCCCAATGCCCTAAGAGTTGCGTTTATGTCCAAATCATTAGTAATAGTCGAATCGCCCGCCAAGGCGAAAACTATTAATAAGTACCTCGGTTCTGACTTTATCGTCAAATCGAGTGTGGGACATATCCGCGATCTGCCTACTTCCGGATCTGCGACTCCCGTCGATCCAAAGGCGCGCGCAGCTGCGGCGGCAAAGACACGAAAACTCGCACCTGATGAGAAAGTAGCTTATAAAAAGAAAAAAGCTAGAGAGCAACTCGTAAAACGCATGGGTATTGACCCTGACCATGACTGGGCCGCGAGATACGAAGTACTGCCCGGTAAAGAAAAAGTTGTATCGGAACTGCAAAAGCTCGCTAAGACAGCCGACACAATCTATCTCGCAACGGATTTGGACCGCGAGGGAGAGGCAATCGCCTGGCATCTTAAAGAATCTATTGGTGGCGACGAGAGCCGATATAAACGAGTTGTATTCAACGAGATTACACAGCGTGCAATTCAGGACGCTTTTTCCAAGCCTGGCGAGCTAGATATGCGCTATGTCGAGGCGCAGCAAGCCAGGCGCTTCCTCGATCGCGTCGTAGGATTCATGGTTTCACCACTACTTTGGGCCAAAATCGCACGTGGTCTGTCTGCAGGACGTGTGCAATCGGTAGCCGTGCGACTGGTCGTCGAACGGGAGCGTGAAATTAGAGCGTTTATCCCCGATGAGTTTTGGGAGGTATTTGCGTCACTCGAAACGAGCAAGGCTGAGGCGCTTCGTTGTCAGGTGGTAAAGCAAGCGGGTGCTAATTTCCGCCCGACAAGTAAGCAAGAAACGGACTCTGCGTTAGAGGTGCTCAACGCAAGCGATTTCACTGTGCTAAAGCGCGACGATAAGCCAACCTCATCGAAGCCCAAAGCCCCTCTCATTACATCAACTCTCCAACAGGCAGCAAGCACACGTCTCGGCTTCGGCGTTAAGAAGACCATGATGATGGCGCAGCGCCTGTATGAGGCAGGCTACATTACTTATATGCGAACAGACTCCACGCACCTAAGTGGCGATGCGATCGCGATGTGTCGCGAGTATATCGGCAAAAAATTTGGACCTGAGTATCTGCCAGAGAAGCCCTTATACTACAGCTCGAAAGAGGGTGCTCAAGAGGCTCACGAAGCGATTCGGCCGACAGATGTGCGTATGACTGAAACGTTGCTGAATCAAATGGAGCCAGACGCGGTGCGGCTTTATACACTTATTTGGCAATATTTCGTTGCCTGTCAAATGCCGCCTGCGCGCTACTTGAGTTCGAGCATCACCATTGGCGCTGCTGATTTTGAGTTACGGGTAAAAGGTCGAATAATGCAGTTCGATGGTTACCTTCGCGCGATGCCGTCTAAGGACGAAGACGTGGTCCTGCCAGCAGTTGGCGAAGGAGACAGGCTAACTCTCAATGAGCTAACACCACATCAAAACTTTACCAAGCCGCCACCGCGATATACAGAGGCAAGCCTCGTAAAAGAATTAGAGAAGAAAGCCATCGGCCGTCCTTCGACCTATGCCGCAATCATTTCTACCATCCAGGATCGAGGCTATGCACGGGTCGAGAACAAACGGTTCTATGCGCTCAAGATGGGCGATATCGTTGCTGAGCGTTTGATCGAAAGTTTTGCTGATCTAATGGACTATGATTTCACCGCAAAGATGGAGGAGTCTCTCGACGCAGTCGCCTCGGGTGAGAAGGATTGGAAAGAACTGCTCAACGAGTTCTATGAGCGCTTCACCATTGAATTGGCGCTAGCCGAAGCCTCCGAGGGTGGAATGCGCGCTAACGATCCAACCGAAACTGACATCGAATGTCCGAACTGTGGTCGCAACATGCAGATTCGTACTGCGTCCACGGGAGTCTTCCTTGGCTGTTCGGGGTATGCATTACCTCCTAAAGAGCGTTGCAAGCAAACGATTAATTTGACTCCGGGTGAGGACGCTATTCGCACAGACACGGCGGAAGAAGCCGAGGCTGCAGAGAACGTATTGCTTCGAAAGAAGCACCGCTGCAAGCTCTGCAATACTGCGATGGATAGCTATCTCATTGATGAAAGTCGTAAACTACACGTCTGTGGCAACAATCCGGACTGTAGTGGATTCGAAATCGAAAATGGTGAATTTAAAATTCGTGGCTACGATGGCCCAGTTATCGAATGCGACAAATGCTCACAGGATATGCAGCTTAAAACTGGCCGCTTTGGTAAGTATTTTGGCTGCAGCAATGAGTCCTGCAAAAATACCCGTAAATTGCTCAGGAATGGCCAAGCAGCGCCGCCGAAAATGGATCCGGTGCCAATGCCAGAACTTCAATGTGAGACTGTTGACGATCATTATATTCTGCGCGATGGGGCGGCAGGCCTGTTTTTAGCGGCGAGTCAATTCCCACGAAATCGCGAGACACGAGCGCCGCTTGTATCGGAACTGTTGCCCCATGCTGCCGAGATAGATCCCAAATATGCGTATTTGATGGAAGCACCAGTTGCAGATGATGCCGGTAACCCAAGCATTGTTCGCTATAGCAGAAAGACAGCCGAAATCTACGTTCAGAGTGAAATTGACAAAAAGGCTTCCGGCTGGAAGGCTTTTTATACTGATGGCGCATGGAAGTCAGAGGGTAGCGGCAAAGCCGGAGCTAAGAAAACGGTCAAGAAAACGGTTAAGAAGGCAGCTAAAAAGACGGTTAAGAAAGCCGTGAAGAAAGTTGCCAAAAAGGCCGCGACTTAAGAAACCGCAAAAGCGGCGAAGAAACCTTGATACTGCAGTAGATCTTCGCCGGTCTTTAAAACACAGGTTGCGAACTGAAGGTCGCTAGTGGCGACGAATCACGCCTACGCTTATGCCTTCGATTGCGAAATCGTTGAGTCTCACATCTACCTCGATAGGCTCGAAGTCCGGATTCTCGGCAATGAGGCTGAGCGTGTAGGGAGTCTTGCCTTTTTTGAGGCGCTTTACCGTCACTTCCTCGTCGATTCGCGCGACGATGATATCTCCGTCGTTCGCTCTGTCTGTCTTATGCACCGCGAGCAGATCGTCCTCGAAAATACCCACATTGATCATACTCATACCTTTAACAGTGAGCAGGTAATCTGCGCTGGGGGTGAAGAGTGTCGGGGGAATATCGCAATATTCGGAAATAGATTCCTGAGCAAGGATAGGGCTACCTGCGGCAACCTGACCGATTATTGGTAGTCCTAATTGCTCATTGATCGGCAGTCGTAACCCCCGAGACGCACCTGGCTGGATTTCGATAGCACCTTTCCGGGCTAGCGCGCGCAGGTGGTCTTCTGCAGCGTTCGGCGAGCGGAAGCCCATTTTTTGCGCGATTTCTGAACGAGTAGGTGGGTAGCCTGTTTCAGAGAGATAATCTTTGATGTAGTTAAGTATTTGTTGCTGTCGGAGAGTAAGTTTTAACATGATTCGCCCCTGTATTTATCAACAGCTGTGATTATATACAGTAAACGTTCTTTTGCAAGCAATTAATTGAACTGAGCTTTACGTTCAACTCGGCGCAGCCCTATGGGATAATCTTCGCTTCAGTGACATTCGGAGAGCTACGACATAATCGCTTCAACCTCGCTACATGCATCCTCAATGCCTCTTACTCGGGGTGCTCTCATGGTGAGTATTGAGGGAACTGAATTAAATACGGCTGATGAGAGCCTCCTCGGCCGCCAAAGTGTGGGCGGCCTCATATTGTTTTCCCGCAATTACCAAAGCAAATCACAGGCTAGCAAACTAATTCAGGCTGTTCGGCGCATCAACCCGAATATCCTAATCGCAGTAGACCAAGAAGGGGGGCGTGTGCAGCGCTTTCGGGAAGGGTTTCTTTCGTTACCCGCTTTAGCACGACTGGGTGCTCTATACCGCGAAGATAGGTCGGCCGGTCTTGCAGCAGCGGAAGAGTGCGGCTGGGCGATGGCAGCGGAACTGGTCGCTCTAGGAGTCGACTTTAGTTTTGCTCCGGTACTCGATGTTTATAGCGAAACCAGTCGCGTTATCGGTGATAGAGCGTTCTCACCAAATCCCGCGGGGTTAAGTGAGCTTGCTCTGAGCTATGTAAAAGGAATGAATTCGGCAGGGATGGCTGCAACAGGAAAGCATTTTCCAGGTCACGGGACAGTTGATGCTGACTCACACGTAGAGCTGCCTATTGATCGGCGTTCTCTCGAGGAGATTACCGCGCATGACCTTATTCCATTTAGTGCGCTCGCAAAATCACTCGGCGGAATAATGCCGGCTCATGTGCTTTACCCAGAAGTGGATTCTTTATGTGCTGGCTTCTCGCCATTGTGGCTGAAAAAAATTCTGCGAGCCCAACTGAAATTTAGTGGCGTTATCTTTAGTGATGATTTAACGATGGATGCAGCGCACAGTGCCGGCAGCATCGAGGAAAGAGCAGACCTCGCACTTCTTGCTGGCTGCGATATGGTCCTTGTGTGTAACGACGGCGAGGCTGCCACTCGCGTCGCCGATTTTCTTGAGCGTAATCCGGAGCGCAGAGATAACGCCTCCGATCTTCGGCTTTCTTTGATGGCGCGTAATACTGAGGTGATCGATTACCAATTTGATCACTCTGCGAGGTGGTCTCGAGCGATTCAAATAATTGATGCATTACCAACGTAGTAAACAGATTCTTGATAGAAGGTTTAAAAATGCAAGAGTATTTTTCAGTAGAGGCGCTTCGTGAACTAGACTGGGGAGCAGAGCTTTTTCTTATAATCACGTTAACACTTCTGATTCGATTCATCGCAATGCGAGCATTGATAGTACTAGCTCGACATTTCGAGAAGACTACTAACGTCTGGGACGATGCGCTGCTTGAAGCGGCAAAGCGGCCACTTAGCTCTCTCATCCTAGTTCTCGGTGTTCTCACTGCGATTGGTGTAAGCGATGGTTATATAGACAACTCTTTATTTTCTGCTGAAAACATTACCCTCGCTCGTCAGGTTGCACTAGTTGTATTAATGGCTTGGTTTCTTGTTCGATTTATCTCGCTCGCTGAAGAGCGCATAAGACGTAAAATTCTCTCAGGTGAAAATGCTACTCAAACCTCATTAGACCCCACGACCCTAATTGCTCTTGCAAAGTTATTGCGTTTATCGGTTGTGATATCAGCGATACTGGTTTTATTACCCACTCTAGGGATACAGATCACAGCGCTACTGGCATTTGGTGGCGTCGGTGGTATTGCAGTGGGCTTTGCCGCACAAGACTTACTAGCCAATTTTTTCGGTGGCCTAATGATTTACCTCGACAGGCCTTTCGCGATCGGGGACTGGATTCGTTCGCCGGATAGAGAAATCGAAGGAACGGTCGAAACGATCGGTTGGCGTCTGACAGTCGTTAGAACATTCGATAAACGGCCTCTGTATATCCCCAATTCGGTATTTAACAAACTTGCGCTGGAGAACCCTTCGCGGATGACGAATCGTCGTATAAAAGAGACGATTGGAATTCGCTACAGTGATGCCGCTAAGATGGGCGTGATCGTAGAAGAAGTGAAAGCCATGCTGCATTCTCATGAAGCGATCGATACCTCGCAAACGCTGATCGTGAATTTCGTTTCCTACTCGTCGTCTTCATTAGACTTCTTCATCTACACTTTTACCAAGACAACAAACTGGATTGAATTCCACGAGATAAAGCAAGACGTGATGCTGAAAATCATTGATATTGTGCATAAGCATGGCGCTGATTTTGCGTTTCCAACGCGGACTCTCGACGGATTAGAAAAAATCCAACTTATGCAGGATTCGCGCTGATGGAATTAAGTGCGTTGACTGCTGCTACTGCAGACATTGAACACATTCGCCGTACCGCAGTTTGCCTTTACGATGCACAGGCCGTCGAGGCAGCTATAGCGGGAATGGCCAAGCAGATTACACGAGAGCTTGCTGGCAGCGATCCGCTGTTGCTGTGTGTTATGAATGGCGGGTTAATACTCACTGGCCGGCTGGCGCCACTGCTAGATTTCCCTCTGCAGATCGACTATCTGCATGCCACTCGCTATCGAGATAAAGTTCGTGGTGGCGCGCTTAATTGGCTTAGCTATCCAAAAGAGCGCTTGGACGGTAGGACAGTTATTGTCGTCGACGATATCCTGGACGAAGGCAATACCCTGAAATCTGTTTGCGATTATTGTCTTGAGCAGGGCGCAGTGAGAACTTATAGCGTTGTGCTCGTCGAAAAGATTCATGATCGTCGCATCGAAGGCGCCCGGGCGGAGTGTCTAGGGTTGCAAATCGAAGATAAGTTCGTCTTTGGATACGGTCTAGACTACAAAGGCTATCTTAGAAATGCACCAGGAATTTTTGCCGTTTCTGACGTCGACTTAGAGTGACCGGTTTTTACAATTCGACGAGTTTATCAATCGACGTTAGCAAAAGCGCAAGTCGCTGGGGTTTATTTTCAAGTCCTTCAAAAAGTGAACCATAACTTTCTAGTTGGGTGCGATACTCCTCTATCTGCGTGGCGATAAATTCCTCTTCGGATTGTGTCTCATTTTTACGCGATGTTTTGAAATCGATAATCCAACGTTCTCCATCGACGACTAGCGTGCGGTCGACAATTCGGTGTTTGTGAAACTCTTCGCCGCTTTGCCGCTGGCTTGTAGCGAGTTTCAATTCACATTCCGCCTCAGTGTTTTTGCTTTCGAAAATCCAGCTATTACAGCCAGTAATGCAGCGCAGAAGTTCGCTCTGGGTTTCTTTAATTCGCTTAGTGGCGAGTGCTTTATCTGCCCCAAGTCTCATGAGTTTTCGCAGCCAGCGCGGAGCAATAGCTTCCAGTGTCTTCTTTGCGTCAAACGTTTCAAGAGAATAGGCTTCTAGAAAGGTGTGGCTTAGCGTTCCTAAAAGCTTAGCGAGTTGGCGCTCTTGGTCGAGGGTGTTCTCCAATACATTTTCCAGATCAGCCTCGCGGTTAAACTGTTCATGGATTACAGCTGTTTGCTCCTCAGAGAGTCTAGATACCTTGCGCAGACGTCTGATCGGCGTGAGTATTGGATACTCACCAGTTGTCTCGCTATTTATTTTTTTCTCCTGTGGGTTGACTGCTATCTGCTCCGGAGAAAAGTCTTCTAGCTCAGTTAAGGGCTTCCATATGCGCGCTAAAAGACAGTTTGTTGCGGGCATGAGGGGTTTTACGTTGCCCTCATCGTCGGTGTTCTCTGGTAGCGTTGCATAAAGGCTAACGCTTTGCTTTGCGCGTGTCATCGCGATGTAGATCAAGCGAGTCTCTTCAAAGAGATCTTTCTGTTTGTGCTCGTTCTTGACGAATTTGTAAAGCAGTTCCCCAGGATTAGGTTGTGAGTCGTTCCCGCCATCGAGTTCAGGTAATGCAGCAATAAAGAGCCTTGCTATACCCTCTCTATTGAGTCTTTGATGCATAATGACTAGGTCTTTCTCATTAGCACGACTTCGGCCGTTAAGCTGGGGGATAATGACGTGATCGTACTGGAGCCCCTTCGACTTGTGTATTGTCAGCAGGTGGACTGTGCCATTATCGTTACTGGTATCACCAGAAGTTTCATTGCTTTCGCCAGGGATAAAACTCTGTTGAACAGTTTCGCTAAATGAGTCAACGTCGTCTATTCCATAGCAGTTGTCGTGTTCATCACACTGTGCGAAAAAATAAGCAACAGAACGTTCCTCCACACTGTTAGCCATAAGCGTATCTCCGCCGAGTAGGTGCCACGCATACTCCATCAGTTCGCGTACAGAGCAATGCATCCGTGCCTGAAGTAAAATCGTTATTTTCGAATGAATGGCCTTAATGCGCTTCAGGCCGTCTTCGGATATGTCGCTCCTATTGTCTTCTGCGACAGACTCTACGAGGGTTTGTATATTTCGCCAGACACTAGCCTCTGGATCCGTATTCGCGAGAAAAAAGAGATCTGCACTGTCGAGTCCGCACCAAGGAGCGCGAAGTGTCGCAAGCCAGGCGGCTTTATCAGCGAGGTTCATCAAGGCTTTGAGTAATGCGATCAGGTCGCTGATAATCGTGACAGTGCTCAACCGATCGATGTCAGTGGCGATCCATTGAATGTTCGCCGCTCTTAACTCCTTAACAATATATTTGAACTGATTACGCGTTCTCGCGAGTATGGCGATCGATGAAGTGGGATCAGCTTTTCTCAGTTGTTTGACCTTCTCAGCGATTTTTTGTGCTTCAAGTATCTTTGCATCGGTTGCATGCTCAGAATCTCGATAGCTGATCCAGGTCGCTGTTAAAGGTTCTATTCCTGACGCTTCTTTCCCTGCAGCTGACTTTGAATAACGAACGGCACCCTGGGAAATATCCTCGTAGGAAGGGAAAGCCTTGGAGAAGAGTTTATTGATTAATGTTACTAGAGGGGCTTGCGAGCGGAAGTTCATCTTAAGATCCAGCGGAATCACTGGGTGATCTTCGACGCCGTTAGCTCGGACATTCAAATAAATGCCGACATTGGCATTTCGGAAATTATAGCAGGACTGCATTGCATCTCCGACCACAAACAGTGTGCGTCCATCCCCTGGTGTCCAGCCACTGATTAGTCGCTTGAGCAGTTCTATTTGGCGCTCCGAAGTGTCCTGAAACTCATCGATGAGAATATGCGAGAGCTTGTTGTCGAGTGCGAGAGCGAGCTCGGTTGGCCCATCAATATCGGCGAGTGCAGCGACAGCTGCACCACCTGCCTGCGTATGATCGATAACGCCGCGGCGTGTAAACTCTAAGATGAGTTCTTGGTTTAGTCGTTGTAACGTTTTTAGCAGTGCAGACAGGAGAGGCCACTGACTGTCAATTGATTCCGCAGAGGGGAGTTCCGCTAACGCATGAAGAGATTTGCGAATCAGTTCCCCTTTCGGATTCGCGCCTAATTCTATAATGAGGTTCTTGATTTCTTGAATCGCTCTTGTGGCGTGTTCGATGCGGTCTTTCGGTCCGCTTTTGGGGCTTGGAAAGCCTTCGGTTGCAGTTATTCGGGCTCGCCATCCGCCAGAGCCTGTTAGTAGTAAACGTGTAAATTGCTTCCAGTATTTTAGGTCTTCGCTATCAACACCCGGCATGCGGTCAAGCGTAAGTGGCCCCTGACCGTTTTTAGATAACCAATTTTCCGCAGCGTAGTTGTTTAACTCAATCAGTGTGCCGGTATACGGCGCTAAGTAAACAGAAAGGGATTCTAACGTTTCAGCTGCGAGTTCATCGATAAAATGTTTAAGGGTATTCCGTGCATCGAGGGGATTGGAAAGTAGGACTGAGAGTGAATCACTCCACTGATCCCTTTTATGCATCAAACTCAGCAACAATGGCTCGATGCGTGAAAGGTCATTATCTAGATGTGAGAATAGTGTTCTCACACTCGCGCCTTCGTCACTCTCTTCTTCGATGATCGAGAGCGTTGTACGAATAGCAGCTTGGAATAGAGGTGCAACATCTGTAGTGACGTTTAAATCGCCGCCTACTCGGGAGCTTATAGGCAACTGATTGGCAAGATAGATATTAAAACTGTCAATCGTTTGTATTCGCAGTCTGCCTGGATGCCGATCTAGGTTCCAGCCTTTGTCGATGTCTGCCTCGATGACGTTGTTTGCTATTCTAAAATTGTCTCGTTTTAGAGGATCTTTGATGGGATTGGTGTCGTCATCACTGGTTAGTAGGGAAATACTATGCTCTCCTCGCAGCGCCTTAGCCGTTTGAAGTGACCCTATAATTCTCGCACGCATTTCTGAGGCAGCTTTTCGAGTAAAAGTAATGGCGAGGACTTCCTCGGGCTCCTCGCAGCGTGCTAGCAGGCTCATATAGCGGAGAGTTAAAAGCTCGGTTTTCCCTGATCCTGCCGGTGCCTGAACGATATAGCTCTGTCTATGGTCTAGCGCTCTTGCGCGCTCAGCGCTGTCTTGCACGGTGAAATTCATGGTTCCACTCCATCGTCGTCATCGCTGCTGAACCCATCGTCTGATCTCAGTTCGCTTATCCGGCAGACGCTTTGCAGTCGGCAATATTCACAGACGGATGGCGATTTTATTGGTGCAACTCGGCACTCGCCGGAAGCAAACTCGGCTGCGAGCTCATCCACTAATGTTGCCCATCGCTGCGTTTTCTGAGTCCATTCGGCAGCATCGGCCTCGGCATCTCGCACGCTTATTTTGTCCTTAGCAGTCGACTTCGCCCCAGTTAACGGTGCTATGTTCGGATCAAAATTTGCGCCGCGTGCCAAGGCTTTATAGTCGATAGACTTTACGTTAACTTGCGCAATTGCTAGCGCTGAAATATCGAGTTGTGACTCTCGCGTGACCGCAGTTGAATAAACTGGAAGCTGCATTTCTTCTGGTCGAGCGCTCTGCAGCGAGCTGATTGCTTTAATCGTGCCGCCAGTTTTGTAATCGATTAGTGCGTAGCTACCATCGTTTAATTCATCGATTCTGTCGATCTTAAGACTAAGGTCGAACCCTTCTAGTGCGAGCGTGAAGTGCTTCTCTTGCGAACTAGACTTAAAATCCCCGCGCTGACTATCTCGAAAAAGAAAACGTGACAGTATGCGCCGAATACGTGCCGATTCGATTGCTGAAAAAGCAGGCCCCATAAACTCTGGTGCGAGCTTTTTTAACGCGTTGATAGCAACTGACACAGCTTCATTAAGTCTATAGTCAAGGAGTGACTGGGGTGATTCCAATAGCGCCATAAGCGCAGCCTTATCGGGAATGTGCGTATACAAACTCTCTAGAGCGAGATGGATTGCTTGCCCGCGTTCTCGATGATCAAGGCCATTCTTAAACGGTTCGAGAGTTTCGGTGTTGAGTCTTCTTTTGATAAATGCTTGAAATGGACATTGGGACTGCGACGTAATCAGTGCCTGCCCGCCTTTTATTTTCTCCGCCGGCGAAACCGGTACCCGTCTTTGATCGACTATCTGTTCCATACACTCATGATTTGTGCGCATGAGCGAGTCGTTTGTAGAGAGGTAAGGTAGCTGCTTGATTTCAACCTGCGGTAAGCTTGCGAGTAAATTACTCATTCGAAGCTGAGAATCGTCGCCTTGTGAAAAATAACTCGCCACGAGAGTCTCACTCACATTCGCGCACAGCACCGCCAGATCACTTCTCGCTACAGAATACTGCAGGGCGGCATTAGAGCCCGGAATATTTAATTCGCGCTGTAACGGATGAGGGATTAGTGGGTTAGGGTGTGCAGCCTGAGGCCAGCTCTGGTCATCAAAACTAAGAAGCCATAGATGCGCAAAGTTCATGCCCACCGCCTCTGCAGGTGAATAGAGCGACAAAGAGCATTGCTGGCGATAGACGTTCTGCCCCCTGTGGTCGTCGATTAAGCGTTTTAATGCGTTAAGAGCTGCCTCTAGGCTGAATTCTCGCCCGAGCTCGCTGTTTTGCTCAAAGAGGTTAAGCACCTCTTCCCAGGCGTTGAGCGACGCTTTCTCGAGAAGACGATTTCTTTCTCCGGGCCAGCCCAAGAGAGCGAGTTGTTCGCGGAAAAGAGTGGCCCAAATACGGGTATTTGCTTTGACGCCTATGCTGTGCCGGCTTCGAGCAAACGTTCGGGCTTCCAGCATCGCATTGTGTAGTACGGGGCATGCGTAGTCCTTGTCTTTAGCGCCAGTGAGTCGCGTAATGGCGTTGCGGGTGGTGATCGTTTGCAAGTGCCGCCTTAGAATCCTCTCGCACTTTATCCTTTCTTCGCTTTCTTCATCCGCACCAATAATAAACGGCGATCGCAGCAGCCGACAAAAGTCGACGAGCGATTGCTTCTCTCTATTGAGTCCTAAGATGATGAGTGCATCTTTTACAATAGCCGTCTTCGCTAGCGTCGTTCCTGTGCTACTCGAGTTGATTAAATGCGGTTTCTCGAAAACTCGTAGCGGCGCGTGTTCATCCTTGATGCGGCGTAGCGCACGCTCGAGATCTGGCTGAACTCGAGCCGGAGTTGGGGTTATGATCCCAATGTGTGCCGTGGGATCTTGCTTCTGCAGAGTAAGTGCCCAGCTTGCCGCTGCCTGAATTTCTGATGCCTGATCTTTAAATTCCGTTCGATAAGCAGCAACATTTCTCTCGTTCAGCAGTACAGCTGGCGTCTCGGTAAATTTAGTTTTATCGAGAGTAAAAAACGCTTGTAACTTCCCAAATTTTGAGAGGCTGTTGAATAGTGCGCCGTAGTTCTCCGGCGTTTCATAGAAATTAAGTGTGGCGATATTACCAATGAGCTTTGCTGATGCGCTGTCTAAATTGAGTGCGAGCAGCGTAATCGCTTCGACGAGTGTAATGCGACCTAAGGATTCACAAAGCCTGGAAAAATGCTGTTGCCAGAGATTGAAGAGCGCGACATCTGGTAGATAGTCAAAGTCACGAAGCCAGTGCACGTCGCTGTCTGCAGAGGCTCGGCGCAGATCTTGAAATGCGCGTGCAGCGATACGCGCCATTGCGGATGTATCGATCAATGGATGGTCATTCCGTGTCTCCTCGATGGCCTCGAGCCAGATCTCTCTTTCAAGGCTCGGTTCGAGGATATCCCAGTCAACGAAAGGTCGAAGTCCGCGGGTAGAGAGCATTTCCCAAATCTGAGCAACCCAGATATCAACTGGAACGACAGTTGGCTCACGCCAACTGACTGTAGGAGAGGAACTGCCATACGCTTCGAGTACAGACGCAGCGAGACGATAATTAGGTGTGAGTAGGGTGACGCCAGAACTAAGTGTTTGTCTAAGAGCTTGGTCTAACTTAAATCGTGTTATTGCCATGGGCTTTGTGCCGCCTTACGTAAACAGGTTCCAATTGCTACTTTTGGAGTTCAACAAATTCCGCAGCCCAATCAAGAACTGCGCGACTGTCTCCCCTAAATACGACGCGCTGCTGCTTTTTTGTCATTTGATATTCATACATCGGGTCGTAGTAATCGGCAAGAAGGTCACGGATCCAAGCGCGATGTTGATCGAGATCGTTGTCGTTGTTAAGTGCGGCTAACATCAATAGACGCAGCGCCAAATGGCGTTCACCACCAAGCCTTTTTCTAATTTTGTCTAGACTGTCGAGCAGGGACTCTGCGAACAAGTCTTTCCCTCTGTCTGCGTCAAGGTGTACGAAGTCTGTAAGATTCGACACGATATAATCGTTGAGAATGGTCTCGACGCGAAACTCTAAAGTCTCTTCCACCTGAATTATCGGCGCTAGGCTCATTGCTCTGTGAAGTTCTAGAGGGAGTGATAGTGAGCCAATCGCTCTGCTCTCATCTTCGAGGAATAGGGCGGTGGTGTCTCGCTGTTCTTGCTTAAGAAGTTTAAGAGCTAACCGGTTTTCGAAAACAACCTGTGAGGGTTGCGCGGACACCCGTTTACCAAAGGCAGAGCCTCGATGATTAGCGATCCCCTCGAGATCGACTGAGTCCCTGATTTTGTTTACAAGATGTGTTTTTCCCGATCCGGTTTTACCAGCGAGAATAATAATCTTTTTTTCATCCGCGACGCGTATCGTCGTTTGTAAAAGGTGACGACGCAGTGCCTTATAGCCACCACGTATTCGCGGTAGCTCAAATCCTCTCTGGGCAAGCCACGTTTGTGCTGTCCGAGAACGGAGGCCGCCGCGAAAGCATAGAATTACGGCAGAAGGGTTTGCAGTTATAAATTCGACCCAAGCATCGACTCTTCGTCGTTTAACGTCTCCACAGACGAGTTCATGGCCAAGAGCAATTGCGGCCTCTTGTCCTTTATTTTTATAACAGGTGCCGACTTGGGCGCGTTCAGGATCGGTGAGCAAAGGGAGATTATGAGAGTTAGGAATATGTCCGTCGAGATACTCGCATTCAGCTCTTACATCGATAAGCGGGGTTGAATCGAGTAATAATTCAGTGAAGTGGTCCGAGGTCACTTGCTCTGGCTGAGGTGCTGAACCTGTGTTTGATGCTGTTGTAACCATTGTTCTTTTGTCCGTTCAGCTGCCCAGAATTGATTGTCGTGTAGTGTATCAGCTCTATGCTAAATTGGAGGAATGGCCATTAATTTTCCTAAAAAAAGTGATATCAGGTCCTTGGAGGCTGCTGCGCAATCCGGTCAGTGGAGAGGTGCCGCGCCCGTTCACCTATGGGATCCTCCTTTCTGTGGTGATATCGATATTGAAATTCGCCGAGACGGTAGTTGGTGGCACGAGGGTCGTCCCATTAGACGCAAGGGTATGGCTGAGCTTTTTGCCTCGATTCTTTTGTACGAAAAGGGCGAACACTTTTTGGTAACGCCTGCAGAGAAAGTCCGTATTCGTGTTGAGGACTGTCCGTTTTTGCTCACGGAGCTTCGCGTTGAAAATGCGAGTGATCCTTCGAGCCAGCGGCTTCTATTACGTACGAGCTTGGGCGAAGAGGTTGCGGCAGGGCGTGAGCATCCTCTAGTCATCGGGGGTAATCGAACCGACTCAGGCGGTAGCGCCGAGCCTCATCCTACTGTTGATGTCAGAGCAGGGCTTCTCGGCTTGGTGTCCCGCTCAGTCTTCTATCAATTGGCTGAATTGGTCGAGTCCAATGCAGGCGAGCGGGAGAATGAGGTTTTCGGTGTATGGAGCGACGGTGTTTTCTTTCCCTTGGTTTAAATCTGAGCGTCTATCTCACTGTCATCTCGACTCATTCTAAGCATGTTGACACTTTGCTGTCATGATGAGCATCTAATTTGACCTAAGGCTGTAAAAGCGGCATGATTGGCGGCTGTTTCAGGGCGCTACGGATTGTGCCTTGCCCCGCAGAATGCCGCGGATCAACTCGTATACTTTTCTGTATACCACCTCGTAAATCAGACCGAAGTTTGCGATACCAGCGCAGCTTCCAATGGGAGAATCCATGAAGGTTCTTGTAGCTATTAAGCGCGTCGTCGACGCATATGTAAAAGTTAGAGTGAAGTCCGATGGTACGGGTGTCGACCTCGCTAATGCAAAAATGGCGATTAACCCTTTTTGCGAGATAGCTGTAGAAGAAGCTATCCGCATGAAGGAAGCCGGCTCTGCCGATGAAGTAATTGCCGTGTCGATAGGTGCTACTCAATGCCAAGAGCAGATTCGCACTGCGCTCGCGCTTGGGGCTGATCGCGGCATTCTTATCGAAAACAACGAAGCGCTTGAGCCACTCGCGATAGCCAAACTCCTCAAAGCGGTAATTGATAAAGAGGGAATAGACCTAGTTATTCTCGGGAAACAATCCATTGATACCGATAACAACCAAACGGGTCAGATGCTAGCTGCGCTTTGTAACTGGCCGCAAGGGACTTTTGCCTGTAACGCTGAAATTCGCGACGGAAAAATCGAAGTCACTAGGGAGATTGATGGCGGCGAGCAGACAGTGCTCCTTAACCTGCCCGCAGTGGTAACCACTGACCTTCGTCTTAACGAGCCGCGCTATGCCTCATTGCCTAATATTATGAAGGCAAAAAAGAAGCCTATCGATACAACTACGCCTGAGGATCTCGGCGTAGACGTAAGCTCCAATCTCAAGACGCTGAGCGTCGAGGCGCCTGCAGAACGCTCTGCCGGAATCATGGTTGAGTCAATCGACGAATTGGTCGCTAAGCTCAAGACCGAAGCCAAAGTAATATAGGTGGATACGATGACAACTTTAGTAATTGCAGAGCACGATAACGCTAGCATCAAATCTTCGACAAGAAATACGGTCACCGCGGCAGTTGAATTAGGGGCGCCAATCACACTTTTGGTAGTGGGATCGGATTGTCAGGCTGCTGCCGCTGAGGCAGCAAGTATTGCGGGTGTATCGAATGTCATCGTCGCAGATTCGCAAGCCTACTTGCACCAGCTGCCCGAAGCTGTTGCACCGCTTGTTGCGCAAGCAGCTGGCGGATTTGCCCACGTTTTGGCGCCGGCAACAACAACAGGCAAGAATCTAATGCCTCGCGTTGCAGCACTTCTCGATGTTGCACAGGTCTCTGATATTGTAGCGATAAAGTCGGCTGATACCTTCGTACGTCCGATTTATGCGGGTAACGCATTAGCGACGGTGCAAAGTGCGGATTCTGTCAAAGTGATCACTGTAAGAACGACTGCTTTCGCCGAGGCTGCCTCAGAGGGCGGTTCTGCTTCAATAGAAGCGTTAAATACTGTTATCGAGCAAAGCGTTGCGAGCTTCGTATCAGAGGAACTTTCGGTCTCAGAACGCCCAAGTCTGTCTTCTGCGAGCATCATCATTTCTGGAGGCCGTGGCATGCAGAGTGGTGAAAATTTTGTATTGCTCGAAAAAGTGGCAGATAAATTGGGTGCTGGCATTGGCGCTTCGCGCGCTGCTGTTGACGCAGGTTTCGTACCTAATGATTATCAAGTAGGTCAGACGGGCAAGATCGTCGCACCGGACCTCTACATCGCTGTGGGTATCTCGGGCGCGATTCAGCATCTTGCTGGTATGAAAGACAGTAAAGTCATCGTTGCGATTAATAAAGATGAAGAGGCGCCAATTTTCCAGGTCGCCGATTATGGACTCGTAGCCGATTTATTTGTCGCTCTGCCAGAGCTAGAGGCAGCACTCTAAGACAACCGCCGGCAGTGAGAGCAGGGTCTTCAGCCACGCTCTCTTTAGATGCTATAAAAAAATACCCCAGGCGCTTTGAGCGGCCGGGGTATTTTTTTTGCTTCTTATTCTACCTAACCTCGCTTGTGACGCGGATCGTTAGGCGCGCGTCTGCGCTGCTTAGGCTTAGCAATTTCAATTTCCTGCGCCTCTGATTCAGTCGCAACTTGGGAGTCTGTAGCGCTCTCGACTACTCCCTCATCTGTGACTGTTGCAACCTCGGCATTCGTTGCCGGTGTCTCGCCAGACTCCTGCGATGCTGTTACTGACTCTGGCTTCTCTGGTGCTTCAGAAATCACGACAGGCGCTTCATCAATCGCCGCTTCTGCGAAGTTATCCGCATCCTCAGCGCCGCCTATATGTGCTGTGTCCGCGCTTGCTGCCTCATCTCGCTGTGCACGTTTGCGTGGTCGCCGCGGGCGTCTTTCGCGCGTTTTTCGCTCGCGAGGTTGATCGTCTTTAGGTGCGGCAGATTCAGTTTCAGTAGCTGCGTCAATGTCCTCTTTTGGGTTCTCCTCGGTGCTCTCTCTAGCGCTTTCCTCAGCGCTTATTCCAGCATTCTCTGAGGGTTCATTCTCTTTAGATATTGGAACTGCTTCTACTTCTGTTTCGGACTGTGCAGCGTGCTCAGTCGCGACAGTATTTGGACTCGATGCGCTAATTACACCAAGCGCCTCTGCAAGGTTTGGCGCGTTAGATGACTCCGGCTCTGCGGTGGCTTTTGTAACAGTGGGTTCACCTTGTTGCTCGTTTGCTTCTGCAATAACAACGAGTTCTTCTGCAGCTTTCTCTAAGTCAGGTCGAGGTCCGCGATTACGAGGGGTTGTGTTTTTGGGACGCTGGCTCGCTGGGCGACGAGAAAACTCGGATGTTCCGCTGTCTTCTGTTGCTGCGGTATTCTCGCTTAAATCCTGATCGCCTCGGGCCTCGATTTTTCGGTCGCCGTTACGTGATCGCGAGCGGCGTCGGCGATTTTCGTCACTTGCACTGCGGTTGTCAGCAGTCGTACTGTCGTTGCCAGAGGTTGTCGGGTTGTCCTGCGCGTTGTCTCGGTTGCGTCCGCCGCGGCGGCCGCCTCGTGAGCGTCGTTCCCCGCGTTCGGCCTTATCATCCGAGTCGCTAAGATTATTCGCTGAGGCGTTGATTTCTGTTTCGCCCTTCGTGGCGCGCTCACCGCGATTTCTATTCTGTTGGCCACGCTGGCCTCTAGAGCCAGATCGACCTCGGCCGCCACGGTTGCTATTTCCACCTCGTTTCGGCTTATTAGCTTCCTCTTTCTTAGCGCTGCCGAAAATGCTGGCGAGTGCCGCGAATAAGCCAGCGAGCAGTCCTGGCTTGTCACCCTCTTTTTTACCCGAACGAACATTTGCGCCTGCCGGTGCTTGAGGAATAGGAACGCTTTCGACAGAGGGGCGTTGAACCGCTGCCACAGGTGCTGCGTTTTTGGCGCTGTTTATGGGCTCCGGTGTGGCGGTAATATCCACATCATAAACCTCTGCCGCTTGATTAAGGCCAGTGATCTTGTAATGCGGGGTTTCCAATTCTGGATTCGCGAAAATAATTACCTTGGTTTCACTTTGTTTTTCAATTTCCGCCAGTGTTGTTCGCTTCTCATTCAGAAGGTAAGAAGAGACGACTAAGGGTACGTCAACTCGTACTTCGGCGCATTTCTGCTTGTTCGCTTCCTCTTGGATAATACGCAAAATCGAGAGTGCCAGAGATTCGACATCGCGAATACTGCCTTGGCCACTGCAGCGCGGGCAAGTGATCGCACTGGTCTCGCCCAGTGATGGGCGAAGACGTTGGCGAGACATCTCTAGTAGGCCAAAACGGGAGATTCGTCCCACCTGAACTCGCGCGCGATCTGCTTCGAGAGCGTCTCTCATGCGATTTTCGACTTCGCGTTGGTTGCGGTTGGACCCCATGTCAATGAAATCGATTACAACGAGTCCACCCATGTCGCGAAGGCGCAGTTGGCGCGCGATTTCGTCGGCTGCTTCGAGATTTGTATTTAATGCCGTTTCTTCAATATCGGCGCCTCGCGTTGCCCGGGAGGAGTTAATATCAATTGAGATGAGAGCCTCGGTAGGGTCGATAACAACAGATCCACCGGAGGGAAGTTTTACTTCGCGCTCGAAAGCGCTCTCGATTTGGCTTTCTATCTGGTAGCGATTAAACAGAGGAAGCGCGTCGGAGTAGAGTTTGATGCGGCTTTCGTATTGAGGCATGACTTGCTTGACGAAAGTCATAGCCTCATCAAAAGCCTCTTGCGTATCGAATAGCACTTCACCGATATCTTTTCTGAGATAATCGCGAATCATGCGAATAATTACGTTGCTTTCTTGGTAAATCAAGAAGGGGGCGCGCTTGGCTTCAGACGCTTCACCGATGGCTTGCCAGAGCGCGAGGAGGTAATCTAAATCCCACTGAAGCTCTTTCTGGCCTTTCCCAATGCCTGCCGTGCGGACGATTATGCCCATGCCATCTGGGATATTTAGTCCACGCAGAGCTTCGCGTAATTCGTTGCGTTCCTCGCCTTCAATGCGACGAGAGATGCCTCCTGCTTTTGGGTTATTAGGCATCAATACCAGGTAGCGGCCGGCTAGGCTGATATAAGTAGTCAGCGCGGCGCCTTTATTGCCTCGCTCCTCTTTTTCTACCTGCACGATCACCTGCGTGCCTTCCGGGATTAACTCCTTGAGGTTCGTGCGTTCACCGTTACTCTTTACATCCTTAGCATAATACTCGCTTGAAATTTCTTTGAGCGGGAGGAAACCATGTCGTTCGGCGCCAAAATCTACAAATGCCGCTTCGAGGCTTGGCTCAACGCGGGTCACTTTGCCTTTGTAAATATTTGCTTTTTTCTGGATTCGGGTGCGGTTTTCGATGTCGAGGTCGTAGAGACGCTGTCCATCAACGAGGGCAACGCGAAGTTCTTCTTCTTGCGTTGCATTGATAAGCATTCTTTTCATTAGTTCACTATCCTTAAATTGCCAGAGAGTGAGCTAGGAAATGATTCTCAAGAGGCGGATACCGTTTAGGGTATCTTGCTACCTGCGGCGTACACGCAAACGTGACCCGCAGCCAATACAGTGGACTAGGACATTCGCTCGAGGCGAAGGGACGGCCGTTTGAAGGCGTGCCTTTTTGTCTTTAATGCTTCTAAGGTGTCGTAGATGCCGCGTAGACAGCCGATCCTAGAGGATTGGCCCATCGAACATGCATTGTGTGCGTAGTTTGACATTGTCTTTTGTACGGTCTCGTTAACAAATTACAAAAAGCTAAACTTGTCGTGTATCGTTTACTCACCAAATTTGCTGCCGTTTATCTCGTCGCTTTGAGGCGGTTGTTCTCGGCATTTACTCAGTTGGTGTGTTGAATCTTGTTTCCTAGATCTCTCTGGATTTCCGACTGCGGGGGGCTGTTGCTCCCTTAACGCGCTGCGGAGATGTTGTTGCGGTAATCAGTTGAGCTGTGGCTTTTGTCTGTAGGGTCATGCCGCTGCAGTCGAAAGTCTTATATTGCTCGTTCTGTCACCCTCGCTTTGTTTACTACTTAAACTCACTCTTTTACTTATTGCGGAAAACCTGATCGTTTTCCTTTTTCGCAGTAGATCAAACCGGCGCCGATGCTTGAATGGCGCGCTCCAGCCCTTGCTGGAATTACTGCGCGTTTACCTTATGAATTCTGTTTGCGGGATAGTTCTCCCAAGTCTTAGCGATGGAATATAACAGTAAAAACGCCTATACTCAATTACTTACGAGGCATTTCTTGAGTGCTCTCGTGAACAGATACTAAGTAAATTGCTAATTGAGCCAGTTGTGCAGGCATTCCTTCGCCGCTTGCTTCATGCGAACGCCTATGCGTAGAATGATAACCACTCCTGATTGCTCTCTCCAAAGAATGCAATTTTCATTTTAAAATCAGTAATTTGCCAGAATTCAGCGGATCATTTGAACGATGACAGTATACGCCTATTCGAGGACAACGCAGCTTGAGGAGGCGGATGACGCGACACTTACTGCTGCGCTGGAAACCGACGCTTTGGCAATGCAGACCTATGGCCTCGCGCGCGGCTGGTTCATCTCTCAAAGTCTCATCGATAGGGGCTGCCGTTGGGATCAAAGTTTAGGCGAACGCCCCCATGGTTCAGCATTACTGGCTGCAATGAAAGAGGGTGATGTCCTGCTTTGCGCACAAATCCAGCGATTATGTAGCTCCACCGTAGAGTTCAGTACGTTAGTAAAAGACCTATGCGAACGGGGCATCTCCCTGCATTGCTGTGAAGTAGGAGCAGAACTGACAGACTCAGCCACCGTGACTACCTTCAGCGACGCCTCCGCACTTTTTGCAGCCCTTGAGTCACGCCGCAGTGCCGAGAGGATTAAGAGGGTGAAATATAAGCAAAAAGAGAAGGGGCGTTTTTTGGGTGGCAGTCGGCCCTTTGGTTTTAGTGTCCACGACAACGGAAAGCTGATCGAGAACCCTTCTGAGCAACGAACGCTGCAAAAAATATTTGAGCTGAAGCGTCAAGGTAAGTCGCTCAGGGCGATTTCGGCAGCGGTATCGACGCCTATGACACCGATCAGTTTTAAAACGGTGCAAAGAGTACTGCAACGGTCCGCAGACTAGCCGGTCTCCCCATTCGGATATAGAGTCTCAAATGCGCAAAATGCTTTCGATCTTTATCGGCGTGCGATTCAGCCGCGCGCGCAAACATTCGGGTTTGCTGTCATTTGTCTCAAGCATTTCGATGCTTGGCGTTCTCCTCGGTGTAATGATTCTAATTATTGCCCTGTCGGTGATGAACGGTTCTATCTCTTTTCTGCGCAACGAAGCCCTCAAATCTGTTCCTCATCTCACGGTAACTAACGAAACGATGTCCAAGGAGTGGCAGCGTTTGGCCAAGGTATTCTCAGAAAACCCTTCCGTCAAAGCAGTCGCCCCCTACGCAGAATTAGAGGCGGTGTTGACGATCAATGGCCTGACAGAATTCGTTCAGGTCAGGGGTATCGAGCCCGCGCTCGAGCAGGCGATTGCGGGCCAGGCGGGCGATCGCGCAGCACAGGCGCTGCAAGCACTTGAAGAGAGTCGCAACGGGGTGCTGCTTGATACGCGCCTGGCAAGTCGGTTGGGTATACGTTCCGGCGATGAGCTGAGCATTGCGGCACTTGACAGGCTCCTTAGGCGCTCGAAAAGCGCGCCGCAGGGGTTTAGTGTCCTCGGTTATGTCGATTTTGGCGCCTATGGCGGCGGCAATATAGTTCTCATGAAACGAGAAGAGGCGCTGGCGCTGGATGTCAACGCGGAGACACTCCTGCGACTAAGCTTGGATGATGCCTTTTCTGCAGACAACGTTAAGCGAGATTTACTTGCTAGCAGCAAGATGCTTGAACTCCCTTCGACAGAAATTGAGACGTGGCGAGAGGCGCAATCTAGCTTGTTTGGTGCGCTCGCGATGGAAAAATTTCTTACGGGACTCATGCTTCTTACCATTGTTGCGGTTGGTGCGGTAAACATTGTGTCAACACTGGTCATGGCCGTGGCTGAAAAGGGGCCCGATATCGCAATATTGCGCACCATGGGTGCTTCTCGGGGCGTCATCATGCGAGTATTCATAGTGCAGGGTGGTGTGAGCGGCATTATGGGCACTGGACTGGGGGCGTTTTTGGGTGTCCTTATCGCAAATAATTTGGCTGGAATTAGTCTCGCCCTCGAGCGAGCAGTAGGCTGGGCGACGGGTAATAGCAACATCGTATTTGTTTCTCATCTTCAAACGCAGGTGGTATGGAGCGAAGTTGCTCTAGTCTGTTTAGCTGCGCTTTTGATCAGTCTCATCGCCACACTCTATCCTGCCTATCGGGCGAGTAAAATAGAACCGGCAGAGGTATTACGTTATGAATGAGCCGGTAATGGAGGCTAAACGCCTAGTTAAATGCTATCAGCAGGGCTCTCGAAAGATTGTGGTACTGGACGAATTAGACTTCACTGTGAAGGCGGGGGAGCGAATAGCAATTGTCGGCAGCTCAGGTTCGGGGAAGACGACATTGCTGAATCTACTGGGTGGATTGGATTCGCCGACCTCAGGCGTAGTGAGCGTTGCTGGCTTTGATCTCGCGGGTGTCTCTGAAGTGCAGCGAGGAATTCTTCGAAATCGCTTCATTGGGTTCGTCTATCAATTTCATCATTTACTTGCTGAGTTCTCTGCGCTGGAAAACGTCTGCATGCCGCTATATATAGCCGGTATTTCAGATAAAGAGGCTTCCGCGCGCGCGGCGTCGCTACTCGACCGCGTAGGTTTGGGTGAAAGGCTTACACACAAGCCTGCGGAATTGTCGGGTGGGGAAAGGCAGCGAGTGGCAATTGCGAGGGCTCTCGTCAGTGAACCTAAGTGTGTATTGATGGACGAGCCGACGGGAAACCTCGATCGACAAACGGCGCTGGAGATTCATGTGCTGATGAAAGAGCTCAGCATAAGTCTGGCAACGAGTTTTATCGTTGTTACCCATGATGTGGCGCTTGCCGCGGCCATGGATCGGCGACTATCACTGGTCGCTGGGAAACTCCATGTCGAAGCCTGACCCTCTCATTGCGGCAGGCGTTATGCCGCTGCTTAGATCGCTAAGCCTAGCCCGTCGTATCGGCTCGCGCTACGTTCGCGTAGGCTCGTCGAGCTCTTTGGTTTCGTTCATGTCGCTCATCTCAGTGGCAGGACTGGCTCTCGGTGTATCGCTTTTAATTGTTGTTTTGTCTGTCATGAATGGCTTCGAGCGAGAAGTGCGCGAGAACGTTCTAGGGATCATTCCACACCTAACGGTTAGCAGCGAACAAGATCTCAGTACCGAGCAGTGGACTTCACTGGGCGCGACTCTGTTGTCCGAAAGCGATGTAATCGCTCTTTCTCGAGTCGTCACGAGTCTCGGTGTTGTTGCAACGCCGACGGCCAGTCGTGCGGTCGCTATAAACGGTGTTGATATTGAGAGTGAATCATTCGCTAGACTTTCGAAGTATGCAGTTTCGGGGAGCCTAGATCGACTCGCTGATTCACGCTGGCGAGTCGTTGTTGGTGCGACGTTGGCTCGCGACCTCGGCGTCGAGGTGGGTGACTCGATCGACGTGTTCTCGCCCAAGCTTACACCGAACCCATTAGCAACGATGCCCACCTTTAGATCGTTCGAAATAGCCGCTATAACCCGTGTTGGAAGCGAAGAGCTCGATGCAAAATTGATCACGCTGACACTTGCCGATGCTCGGGCGCTACTCCGGATGCGGGCATCTCAATCAGCGTTTACTCTCGTTACCCAAGATGTATTAGTAGCAGATAGCATACGAAATAGGTTGAGCAGTAAATTCGGTGACGAAATCGTCATCGAAAGTTGGACCACCAACTTGGGTGCTATTTATAGAAATATCCAGTTCTCTCGGAGTATTGTCAGCTTCATGCTGTGGTTGTTAATTTCAATCGCCGCGTTCAATTTAGTTGTCAGCTTAGTGATGATTGTACGAGATAAGCGTGATGATGTTGCGATACTGATGACGCTAGGCGCTAATACGCAAACTGTTCAAACAATTTTTCTTTGGCAAGGCGCTGCGATTGCTCTGTTTGGTATCGCTGCCGGTGTTGTGTTGGGTGTGCTCGGCGCACTATGGATAGGGGAGATCGCTTCTGCCTTCGAAACAGCAACCGGCGTGGTGCTTTTGAATCCCGAAATATATCCGATTGATTTTCTACCTTCGCAAGTTCTCATGTCTGACATAGTCGGGATTGCGGCTGGGGTTTTGATTCTCTCTGTCCTTGCTTCGCTTTATCCGGCGCGCCAAGCAGCATCTCTGCGACCAGCATCAGTCCTGCGGGGCGATTAGCAAAAACTGACACAAATTCGCCTCTTCAGCAGTATCGAACTAAAGTTAAGGGCCACTGCAAAGGTGGCTCATGCGATTTTTTCTTTCCGCTTTTTGTCTTGGCATACTCTGCGTAACCCGCGCGTCGGACTTAGCACTTATCAGGTCTTTTTTGCTAGCGCTGTGCGCTTTGCTCATTCTGATAGCGACCTCGTCTCTGTGTATTCGTAGAATTCTAGCCGTAAAACAGAGAGCTCGGGTGGGACTATGGCTCTCTGTCTGCATTGTATTCTGCTGTGGCGCCTTGTTTCATGCGGTGACGGCAGAAAAACAACTCGATCATCAGTTGCCGCAAGAATTCGAGGGCATACCTCTCTTCATCGAGGGCGTTGTGCTTAATCTACCCTCTGTTGCCGGCGAGGCATACCGGTTCGAATTCGCGGTAAAAGCCGCCTGTCTGCTTGCTAGTCCCATGCCAAATAAAGACACAGCAAGCGTTCACGAGCGATTACCGTCGATGCGCACTAAATCCGCTGGACATTCAGCCTGTGGCAATCAAATTCCTTTTAGCGGCAGAATTCTATTGAGTTATTACATGCCTAGTTCCGACGATAGAACTGGAGGAGAAGCAGAGCGCGAAGAAAGGCCGCTCTATTATCCTGCGGAGTTGAGGCCAGGCTCAAGACTGCAACTTACCGTGAAGCTGAATAGGCCCCATGGTTTCTCTAATCCGGGAGGATTCGATTACGAGGCGCTTTTATTTCGAAACAAAATTCTCGCGAAGGGTTATGTCCGCGGAGCACTTGAGGTGAGGTCAGTTGAGAAACAAGGTAATGGTATCCCATCCTTGTTTTTATTAATCGAACAGCTTCGCTTCGAGATACGTAAAAGAGTTTTAGATAACAGCGACAGCATGCGGCACACAGGGGTAATTCTGGCGTTAGGGTTGGGCGATTCTAGCCTTATAACTCAAGCGGTTTGGAATCAGCTTCGTGAAACCGGAACAACCCATCTCCTCGTGGTGTCAGGGCTGCATGTAGGAATGATCGCCGTGTTCTTACTATTGTTATCCCGTGCGCTATGGCGACTCATGCTTTTCTTTTTACCTCTACTCGCGCCTCTTGTGCCGAGTCGTCAGGTATTCAGTCTTTGTTCTAGTGTGGTTGGCACTACGGTATTTGCCTTGCTCTCAGGATGGGGCCTGCCGGCGCAGCGTGCGGTTGTGATGCTCGCGGTATTCGCAAGCGCTAAGCTTACTTCGCGACGCCTTGGCGTAGTCTCTGGTCTGTTGCTCGCACTCACCTTTGTTCTTATTGGTTCCCCGCTCGCCGCGACAGGCTCAGGGTTTTGGCTTAGCTTCGCCGCCGTGTTGGCGTTAGTACTCGCCATTGCCTCGCCACAAAGTAACAAGTTCTCCGACGAGGGGAATAACGGCGACTCCCCAACGCTTTCTTGGTTATCGCGTCAAGCAAAGCGATTGGTCTTACCTCAACTCATTGTGGCGCTGGCGCTCTTTCTGCCTTTGCTTGTTTTGGGTATCGATGTGTCTTTGATAGCACCACTAGTCAATTTGCTGGCGATTCCTCTTCTTACCTTCGCATTGCTGCCGGCTTCACTTCTCGCAGTACTTGATTTGGCTCTATTCGAAGAGAACGCACTGGGCGTGTTTTTACTCGCTGAACGACTATGTGATCAGTTATTTTTGTTGCTTGCGGCAGTTGCCGAATTTGAGTTCGTCTGGGCTCCGCAAGTCACCCTTTCTTCCGCGCGCTACCTCCTTCTTGTGGTTTGTCTTTGTATTTGTCTTTTTCCTGTCGCTTGGCGAACTCGCTGTGTTTGTGGGTTTTGGGTCACTGCAATAGCTCTTACTGCTACAGACTGGCGCGCAGAGACCCATGAAAACAAATGCAGTAAAGTTCCAGCCTCTCTGCGTCTTAATTTGCTCGATGTGGGACAAGGTCTTTCCCTTGTAATAAGAACCAATTGCCACACACTTCTCTATGATACTGGCGCAAGCCTTAGTGCGGACTTTGAAATGGGTAGTGTCGTGATCAAGCCCGCTCTACGAGCGTTAGGTATAAAAAAGCTAGATCGACTCGTTATAAGTCATGCCGACAATGACCACGCTGGCGGCGCAGCAGGCGTTCTAGCTTCGATTCCCATAGCGGATATTCATGCGGGTGGCTACGCCGAAAATACCGAGGCTTACGCGGAATTTCTCGGTAAGCGCGCGATGACGCTGCGTTCGTGCCGCGCGGGTGAGTCATGGCGTTGGGACGGTGTAGTTTTCTCTTACCTAAGCCCGACAGCCATCGCTAGCGATGGAGAGGCGTCGAGCAGAGATAGGACTAAGAATTCTCAGTCGTGCGTCCTCAGAATAGCTCTAGGAGAATCCGTGATTCTCCTTACAGGGGATATTGAGCGAAATGATGAGGTGGAACTGGCGCTGCGCTATGAGCACGAATTAAAGACAACGCTTCTGATCGCGCCGCACCATGGCAGCAAAACGTCTTCTAGCTATGCATTGCTCAAACGCGCAACACCTGAAGTAGTATTCATTGCTGCCGGCTATAAAAATTCGTTTGGACATCCGCACTCCGAAGTTCTATCTCGCTATGCGCTACTTGGGATAGAGGCATTTAACACTGCAACACGAGGAATGCTCACCGTGGAATTGAATCGGCAAGGGCGCATGTCGTTTCCGCGCGCTTATCGAGAGACACACCGCCGCTATTGGAGACCCATAGCCAAACGCCTATGATAAGATTAGAAATAGCCCTTACCCCTTGGGTGAAAGAGAGGTGCGACGAGAGGTCGTCGCTCCGCAAGCGCAGGAGTTTAAGCAGTGTTCGACATACTTAATTCGGGCGGAATATTAATGCTGCCCATTTTACTCTGTTCAGTTATCGCTATTGCTATAGTTATCGAGCGCTCTTGGACACTCAGTACTACGCGTGTCATACCCAAATACGCGCTGGCTCAGGTCTGGACTTGGATCAAGAATGGGCAGCTCGATTCGTCGCGTCTACGAGAGGTGAGACGAGCATCCCCCCTAGGGCGGCTGTTAGTTGTCGGCTTGTCGAATAGCAAGTTTGGGCGTGCTGCGATGATCGAATCTATCGAATTAACAGCCGCGCAGATAGTCCATGAATTAGAACGCTATCTTGAAACGCTGGGAACAATAGCAGCGGTGACTCCGCTGCTAGGTTTGCTGGGGACTGTAGTGGGAATGATTCGTGTCTTCGGACAGATAATGCTCGTTGGCACGGGTGACGCAAATGCTCTCGCCGGCGGTATTTCAGAGGCTTTGGTGTCGACCGCAGCTGGTCTTTGTGTAGCGATCCCTGCTTACGCTGCACATCGATTCTTTTTGCGTAAAGTTGATGCTTTGGTATTGGGTCTCGAACAAGAATCGCTAAAACTAGTGGATGCCTTGCACAGTGATAAGACTGTTGAGGTAAGGAGTAGCGGATCATGAAATTTAGGCAGGCTCGACGAGAGTTGCCAGCATTAAATCTAACACCGCTGATTGATATCGTCTTCCTGTTGCTCATCTTTTTTATGGTGACAACAACATTCAGTCGTGAAACGAGACTTCTTGTGTCTTTGCCTGAGGCATCAGGAAGTCCCGAGAGTTCTATTGAATCGATCGAAGTGTTGGTTGATAGAGAAGGAGGTTATGCAATCAACGGACGCCGCCTGATCAATTCTGAGGTGGAGAGTCTGGTTCGGGGGCTTGAGCTAGAATCTGGTGGTGATGTTTCTCGGCTGGTGGTACTTGTCGCTGACGCGGAAGTGCGACATCAGGCTGTAGTCTCTGCAATGGAAGCAATCGGTCGTGCAGGGTTCGTAGGCTTAAGTATCGCAACGCGAGAGCCTTTAGAGAGAACGGAATGACATTTATTGAACGAGCCTGGTACCACAAGGCGAAGTGGCTCTATGCTCTTTGGCCTCTGCATTGGCTTTTTACAAAGCTTGCTGCGCGAAGGCGTAAGCGACTCTCGGTAAAAGCAGAGAAATGGCCTGTGCCGGTAGTAGTGGTCGGCAATATAAGTGTTGGCGGAACGGGGAAGACTCCATTGCTTATTGCCCTGGTCGCACATTTAAAGAATCAAGGCATAAATCCAGGTGTAGTTAGTCGCGGTTACGGCGGCAAGTCTGAAGACTTTCCAGTTAATGTGACTGGCGATACGGCAGTGCAAGAGTCTGGCGATGAAGCGCTGCTCATCGCGAGGCACTGTGGATGTCCAGTCGTCATCGATCCAGACCGCGTCTCAGCTATCACGTGCCTATTGGATCGGTATTCTGTTGACGTCGTGCTTTGTGATGATGGTTTGCAACACTATGCAATGGCGCGTGATATTGAATTGATCGTTGTCGATGGTGAAAGACAGTTCGGGAATGAGCTTTGCTTGCCCGCAGGGCCGCTGCGTGAGCCGCTCAGTCGACTAGGCGAAGCCGATCTCGTTGTTGTGAACGGTGCGAAAGCTATGTCACCAGAGGTGCGAGCGACGTTGTTGAACAACAGTGTGTCATGGTCAAGCAACGAGGAAAAGCAAACATCGTCTCAGCCGCTCCAAGTGAATGGAACGACCGGATACCGCTATTCTGCACAAGGGTTCGCGATGACTATTGAGCCTGATTGCTTTATCAATGTGTTAAGTGGTGAGCGACGTCCTTACGGTGGTGCGCCTTTTAAGATGGGTAGCCGTCTGCAAGCAGTTTCGGGCCTTGGAAACCCCGAACGCTTTTACTCGATTCTAGACGAATTACCGCATAAGGTGTCGCGATTTAGCTTTCGAGACCATCATTGGTTTAAAAAAGAAGACTTTGAAGCGCTTGGTTTAGATGATAAGCAGCCGATAGTTATGACAGAAAAGGATGCTGTGAAAATTGAGCATTTTGCGCAGAATAATTTCTGGTATCTGAGCATCCGGTGCAGATTATCTGAAAACTTTCTCGCCGCTTTCGATAGATGTCTCGCAACGGCCCGAGCGGAGAAAGTGCAAAACGCCAATTAGTGGTTACTCGCAATGAGGTAAGATTATGGTAGACCAAAAATTATTAACTCTTCTGGCATGTCCCCAGTGTCATGGCGAACTCGTTTTCGATAAAGAATCGAGGCCCGCCGAAGATGTGGTTGGAGAGCTTATTTGCCGAATAGACGCGCTCGCGTATCCGGTTAAGGACGGCGTACCTGTAATGCTTATAAATGAAGCGCGAGAGTTAACACTGGAAGAGGTCGAGTCGTACCGATGAGCTTTTCTGTTGTAATCCCAGCGCGCTATGCGTCGACACGACTACCAGGTAAGCCCTTGCTAGACATTTCGGGTAAACCCATGATCCAGCACACTTGGGAGCGGGCATTGCTGAGTGGCGCAACGCGTGTGGTGATTGCGACGGATGATGAACGTATTCTCGAGGTGGCAAACGCCTTTGGTGCCGAGGCTCTGATGACTTCAGCCTCTCATCAGTCCGGTAGCGATCGAATTTGCGAAGTGGTAGATGCGTTAGGTTTTCATGATTCAGACTGTGTGGTCAATGTGCAGGCAGATGAACCGCTTATCCCCTCAGAGGCAATCGATCAGGTAGCCGAATGTCTAAAGCACAATGCAGATTACGGCTTGGCAACGCTCTGTGAGCCAATTGAGAATGAGCGCGAGTATATAGAATCGAGTTCCGTGAAAGTGGTCATGGATAAGTTTGGGCGAGCACTTTATTTTAGTCGCGCGCCTATACCCGCTAGTGTATCGCTACCTGATGGATGCTACCGCCACATAGGTATCTATGCTTACCGAGTAGGTGTCCTACGCAAATTCGTTACATGGCCCGTGGCTCCGATCGAAGCCGTTGAGAGGCTGGAGCAATTGCGTGCGCTTTATAATGGTGTTGCTATTCACGTATCGATTGCGCCTGCGCGTATTCCGCCGGGAGTCGACACGCCTGAAGACCTCATGGCAGTGCGAGCGTTCCTTAAATGAGCGAGGCACGTTTGTCGAATCTTATAGAGAATGCACCGCTCGAAGCCTATACAACGTTCGGTGTGAAACAATATTCTCACTTTTTGATCGAAGTGACTGATTTACCCGCGCTTTATGAGGCTGTTGAGTTTGCTCGTGACAATCATCTAGAGCTGATGGTGCTTGGCAGTGGAAGTAATGTCCTGTTTGTACGCGATTTCCCGGGGTTGATAATCATCGTTAAGCTCACCGGCATCGTACAAGAGAGTCCAACACGGCTGCGTATTGGAGCCGGTGAGGATTGGCATGCTCTTGTAAAGTGGACACTTGCGAATAATCTGTTCGGCCTCGAAAATCTGGCGCTAATCCCGGGCACCGTGGGTGCAGCGCCGATACAGAATATCGGGGCATATGGCGTCGAGATTGAGCGCTTCGTGAAGAGAGTTCACGTCTTTGATACCCACTTGGCTAAAAACCTCGAATTCGAGCGTGAGGCTTGCGATTTTGCTTATCGAGATAGTCTTTTTAAGCGTGCGCCGCGTGGAAGGTATATCGTGCTTGAGGTCGAGCTTGACTTGTCTGATAGCGATGCGCCTGTTCTTACTTATCCTGCGTTAGCTGAACGATTTGACGCAGATGAAAAGGTAACTGCAGAGCAGGTCTACCATGCGGTATGTGAAATCAGGCGGAGCAAACTGCCAGATCCGAAGGTGGTTGGTAATGCGGGGAGTTTCTTTAAAAATCCAGTTATCTCCGCAGAAAAGTTTCGTAAGATTAGTGAGAAACATGACGGCGTGCCTGCCTTTCCCTTAGAAAACGGCGATTTCTATAAGGTCTCTGCGGCATGGCTTCTCGATACGGCAGGATGGAAGGGGCGTAAAAAGGGATTAGCGGGCGTATTTGATCATCACGCACTCGTGCTAGTTAATCATGGGGGGGCGACGGGAGAAGAGATTTTTCTTCTTGCGCAGGAAATGAGCAGCTCTGTTTTGCATAAGTTTGGTATCGCACTCCAGCCGGAAGTTCTCATCGTCTAGCACTCTAAACTTCCTTAAGCTGGGAGCAGGGTAGCGTCACCGTACTTGAGTGGGCTTCCGCCTTAGGCTAGTCTTCGCGGCACTAGTGGAACATTTATTCGCTCTCAACCCTTCTTGAGTCATCGTTGAGCTCAATCTTAGCTTTTGCTTCGCTTATGTCACAATCATCCGAACCGTTTGATCACAAAGATTTTGTAAGCAATCTCAGCAGTCGGCCTGGCGTTTATCGAATGGTTGACGGCGACGAACGAGTTATTTACGTCGGTAAGGCGAGAAACCTTAAAAAACGCGTTGGGAGCTACTTTAGGGCGTCGGGGTTGACGACTAAGACCATGGCGATGGTCGCGAAAATCGCACGCATTGAAATTAGCATCACGCATAGTGAAACCGAGGCATTGCTGCTTGAACAGAGCTTAATCAAAGAACTTAAGCCGCCCTACAATATTCAGCTTAGGGATGATAAATCCTATCCATTTATTCTGCTAACGGATCATGCCGACTACCCTAGGCTGATGTTTTACCGCGGTCGCAAGTCGCGCAAAGGAAAATATTTTGGTCCCTATCCTAGTGCGCTTGCAACGCGAGATACGCTGCAGCTTATGCAGAAAGTTTTTAAAGTGCGCCAATGCCAGGAAAGTTACTTTAAAAATCGCACCAGACCCTGTCTACAATATCAGATTGATCGCTGTACTGCGCCTTGTGTAGGGCTTATCTCGCCTGAGGAGTATGCGCGCGATGTGCGTTATTCCACGCTTTTTCTTCAGGGCAAAAGCACTCAGCTGACGTCTGAATTGACCAAGAACATGGAGGCGGCTGCTGAGGCTCTAGAATTCGAAAAGGCGGCGAAAATACGCGATCAGATCGGCGTGCTGCGGCGAATTCAGGAAGATCAAGTTGTCGCAAACCAAGGCGAGGATGCAGACGTCATAGCTGTGGCGATGCAGCCGGCGGGTGTTTGTGTTCATGTAATCTACGTGCGGGGTGGGCGCATTCTTGGTAGCAAAAATTTCTTTCCGAAACACAGGCTCGCCTCGGATGCTGATGAGTTGCTCAGCGATTTTATTTCTCAAAGTTATCTCGGCGAGGAGAACGGTGCAAATTTACCAGCAGAATTACTTATTTCAGATGCTCTCTCCGAGAGTGGCGCACTTATCGAGGCGATGGAATATGTTGCTGGCAGGAAGGTTCGCCTTGTGTCGAATGTGCGTGGACATCGCGCAAAATGGCTCAAGATGGCACTAACAAATGCTACCGAAGCCTTGGGCGCTCATTTGGCGAGTAAACAAAACAGCAAACGTCGGTTCGCGCATCTGCAACAAGCGCTTGCCCTCGATGAGCTACCAGCAAGAATTGAGTGTTTCGATATAAGTCATACCGGGGGCGAGGGGACGGTCGCTTCCTGTGTTGTATTTGATGCCGATGGGGCAGTAAAGAACGATTACCGCCGTTTTAATATCGAGGGCATCACGCCGGGCGATGACTATGCGGCGATGGAGCAGGTGTTGAATCGACGTTTCGAACGATTGAAGAAGGGGGAGGGTAAGCTTCCCGATATTCTCCTGATTGACGGTGGCAAGGGGCAGCTATCGCAAGCAGCCAAGGTGCTCGCACGATTTGAACTTGATTCGCTTTTATTACTAGGTATTGCTAAGGGAATAAGCCGTCGCGCAGGACAGGAGACGCTGTTTCTGAAAGAGGGCGAGCGGGTCAGTGAAATCGCAATCGCTACAGAGTCGCCTGCATTGCACCTTTTGCAACAGATTCGTGATGAGGCGCATCGTTTTGCCATCACTTCTCATCGGCAGCGTCGTGGCAATACGAGAAAACGCTCGCAGCTAGAAGATATCCCTGGACTAGGCCCTAAGCGGCGACGCGATCTGCTGAAGCATTTTGGTGGTCAGCAAGGGCTAAAACGCGCGGCAGAGTCGGAGATTGCCAAAGTAGCAGGGATAAGTGGAAAACTCGCTGCGGCAATTTACGAACATTTCCATGTCAGCTAAGGCTGTTGTGCGTTTGGTCGCGCACTCTGCTAGCGGTAACAGCTCAGGATAAAGCATAGTCATGAAACCTTGTGTAGAATAGCGTGTCGCAACACCTGTTTTCGAGCCATGTAAGACGAGAATGAAAATGACTAATTGGGCCAACCTTGCGTCTCTCAGCCGCATCGCACTAATTCCCATAATCGTGCTTTTTTATCAGGCTGATTTTGCCCTTGCGCAGCTTGTCGCGGCTGGCTTCTTTATCATAGGCAGTATCACCGATTGGCTCGATGGCTTTCTTGCGAGACGGCTCAGCTTGGGTTCGCCTTTCGGTGCTTTTCTTGACCCTGTTGCCGATAAGCTGTTTGTCACGGCAATTCTCATTTTGCTACTCGCTTCCTATGAAGATCTATTGGTCCCAGCGCTACTTATTGTTGGGCGCGAAATTACTATCTCTGCGCTGCGAGAATGGATGGCGGCAAAGGGCTTGAGGGATCTTGTCGCGGTGGCTTGGATTGGCAAGTTAAAGACGACGCTGCAAATGATCGCAATAACCTTGCTGTTGGGCGCAAGTCCATCTGTGATGCCGTTGTTCTTCCATTTAGGTCTTGCCCTGATTTGGGTGGCTGCGGCTCTCGGCTTGTGGTCAATGGTGTCTTATTTCAGGGCGGCACGGAGCGAGATGTTTAGCGGCGAGTAAATAATACAGTGCGATCAGCGCTTGACTTGCCACGGTTTGGCATTAAAATACGCTCTCTCTGGATGGCAACAGGCCCCTGTCATCGGAATAACCGGAAAGGTTATTCACAGAGTCGAGGAAGCACTCTTGTTGAGTAGCCGAATCACTGCCTAGACACAAGACTAGGTGACCAGATAAAGCGGGAATAGCTCAGCTGGTAGAGCACGACCTTGCCAAGGTCGGGGTCGCGAGTTCGAATCTCGTTTCCCGCTCCAATCTTTTTTCTCTCCCATATCAACTAAATCGTCGCCAGGTTTGGGTTTGAATTAGTATTCGCACTGTAGCAGAAAAAGAATGCCTCTCCGGATGTGTTTTGTTATAGTTCGGCCTCGCATAAGAACGTGATAGGGCTGGGTGGCAGAGTGGTCATGCAGCGGACTGCAACTCCGTTAACGCCGGTTCGATTCCGACCCCAGCCTCCATACACACTTCTATGTTTTTGCAGTGATCGTGGGAAAACCGAATTGCACGGTTTGCCGCTAGCCTACACTTAGGCTTCATCTACACTGCAACTCAAGCCCCCAGCCCGGGTGGCGAAATTGGTAGACGCAAGGGACTTAAAATCCCTCGGTGGAAACACCGTGCCGGTTCGATTCCGGCCCCGGGCACCATCTTGTACCTTAAACTAATCACAAACCCATTTATATCGATAGGATAGTTGCCGGAATTAAAATTCTTGGCTCAGGGTAGGTTCGTTTCGCTGATTACGGCGTAACCATCAACGTCGTCAAAAAGCAGTTCGACATCACTGTAATAGCGGACTTCTCCGCGGATTATCGCAGGTCAGGGCTCTGAAATTCTAAGAATCAATCAGAGCGCAAATCGTTCGCGCAGGAAGTGGGCGATGCCATCTTTGTGGTTGTGCCCAATTACCGCGCTAGCTGCCTCTTTTACCTCTTCGCGTGCGTTCTGAGGCGCATAGCTTTCATCAGCAAGTTGGAACATGCTTAGGTCATTATCTCCATCGCCAAAGCAGATTATATTGCTCGCGCCAAGCTGCTTTTTGAGGGTGTTAACCGCCGCGCCCTTGCTCGCTAGACAATGATGGATGTCCATCCAGCGATAGGATTCGCCTTCAATAGCTGGGCCTGAATAGGTTACGAGGTTGGGATGATAATTTACGCTTCTCCAAATGTTGGTAATGTCTGCTTCCGAGCCGATCATACTTATGTTGGTAACTTGGCTGTCTTTTGGCAGCACCTCTAAAGGAAGAAGTTTGGCCTCTGTTCCTGCGTAGTGGGTAGCAATCAACTCCCTCTCGACGCGATGCTGCGGCGCAGCATGATAAATAAAGTGATTACTCGGATCGATTGCATGCACGAATGGGGTAACACCTTGCCTCAAGGTTGTGTCGACGACCATTTCAATCTCAGCGGTTGTAAGCAAATTCTCGAGTGTGAGTTGGCTATTGAGGGGGTCCCATATAGTCACGCCATTGGTATAGATTTGCGGGAGATCAAAATCATGTCCCTGCAGAATCGTTCTAGCTGAGAGCATGGTGCGCCCAGTGGCGACTGTGAAGGCTATGTTTTTATCTTTAAGTAGTCCGAGTGTTTCTTTGGTAAACGGTGAGATTACGGAGGATTCGTTAAGAAGTGTGCCATCTAAATCAAAAAAAATAAGATCCATTGAGTATTTTATCGTCCTGTAATCTGTGGATCCGAGCCGTCACGTTCGAATCTTGCTCGGTTTATTTGATAGAGGTAACGCCTGCCAGGTGGTCTGAGATCTAATGTCGCTCACCAAATTTCAAGGACAGAAAGAGGAACTCAGATCTCACCGCGTCGAGCCGACTGAATCAGATGATCTGCTGCTCTAAAAGCTAGTGCCATAATTGTCATCGTTGGCTGGCCGCGACCCGACGTCACAAGGCTTGAGCCATCACAGATAAACAAATTAGGCACATCATGCGAGCGGTGGTATTTGTCGATAACTGAGCTCGTAGGATCGTTTCCCATTCTGCATGTTCCCAGCAGATGCACGTTTCCCTCTTGGCCGTTTTCAGGATAGCTTCCCGCTTGACTCAAGGCGCCTGCAGCCTCCATGAGTTCGTTGGTTTTATCGAAGAAAAATTTCATGGTAGCGAGGTCGTCAGGGTGATCCATGTAGGTGCAGCGAAGCGCGGGGCGCCCCCATTTATCTTTAAGTGTCGGGTCTAGAGTCACCGTGTTCGTCGCAAGCGGAAGTGATGTTGTGTGTCCATCAAACGCCGCGGTATGCGTAAATTCTTGTTCAAGACTCCTTTTGTAATCAGCTCCCCATTTAGGGCCGCCGAACATGCCGCTCATCAGCGCAGAGTTAAGCGGTGTCCCGCGTGCGTAGTGCCTGCCGTCTATGCCCCCGCCGCCGTAAAAGCCAACAGTCCTGTCTAGTTCATAGAAGTCATGAATAACGCGCGTGGCGGGGATGCTTTTATAGGCATTTACGGGTTCAGGAAACAGGCCGACAACCGATGTGTAGCCGTTAAACATCAAATTCTGACCAACAAAGCCGCTTGAATTGCCGAGCCCCTGTGGATGTTGCGCGGAGGCCGATAGAAGCAATAGTCGCGGTGTTTCAGCGCCATTCGCGCAAAGGACCACAGCCTTAGCGCGCTGAGCGTGTTCCTCGCCCTCGGCATTCCAGTACACGACCTCGTCAACTTTGCCGTCGGGACGGGTTGATACCCTAGAGACTGTGCAGCCGGTGCGTAGTTCGCAGCGCCCGCTTGCGAGCGCTAGGGGAATCATTGTCGCCATCGATGATGACTTTGCGTTTACCTCGCAGCCAAAGCCATTGCAGAAGCCGCAGTGAATGCAGGCGGGACGACCATTATGAGGCTGTGAGAGTATCGCCACGGGCGCAGGGTAGGGATTAAGACCTAGTTTCTTGGCCGCGCGCTCGAGTAGTACATCCGAGCCTTTGATGGGCATAGGCTCACAGGGATAATCTCGTGTTCGAGGTGGGTCCCACGGCCCCTGTAGCCCCGATACTCCGACCTCCCAATCGACCTTGGTATAGTAGGGCTCTAACTCTTGATAAGTGATTGGCCAGTCGGCAAAGTTAGTACCTGAGATAGTCCCGCGAACGCTCGCCTCGATAAAATCGATAGGCCTGAAGCGCCAGAAATTTCCTGAGAAGTGAACGCTGCTGCCCCCAACGTTATGGGCATAGCCTAGTGCCGCTTCAGCCGGCCTTGCGGTTTGGTCCGCAGCCTTTCTAAAAGTCTGAGGGTGTCCTTGTTTGCTGCCCCAGATAAGGCCGCCATTGTAGTCGTAACTCCATTCATCATGTTTAAAATCGCTCGCTTTAAGATGCGGGCCCTGTTCCAAAACGACGACTGAGAAGCCTGCGACGGAAAGTTCTTTCGCCATCACGCCACCGGCTGCGCCAGAGCCAACGATGACGAAGTCGACCGCTTCGCGAGTAGGATAAGTAACCGACGTTTCCTGTTCAGCCATGCGGATTACTCTCCTTTCTGTAGATACTCTGAATCGTAATAGCCAAATGGCTGTGTCCATGCATGGCGGTCTTCAAAGCCTATAAGCTGCCAACCAATCTTGTCTTTATTGCCGCCGTATTCAGGTAACGAAAACATGGCGGCAATGACGAGAAAGCGGATTGTTGCGAAAAAATCAGTCCCTTCACTTTGTGTGAGAAGGCTGTCCTGTTGGATGGGGGTAAGGTCAGCGAACTGGGTCTTGCCATAAAGGTTAGCGGTTTTAGCTTGAAGATCTTCGAGGCCAGAGCGAAGCTGCTGTTTTTGATCCTCGAACGCGTCGCTAATAACATTGTCAATGAAATAGACGGCACCTGCTTCGCGCGCGCCGGGGCTATCGTCGGAGGGTATTATTCGGGCGGCAATTGCGTCGTATTCCCTTGCTTCATCGGCGCTTAATGAGGTGAAGCCTTCTCCCAAAAGCCGCGCCTGTTGGGCGCGACCGCAAGCTGTTAAGACCGCAGGGAAGGAGAGGGCGATAAAGGATGTCTTCATCGCATCGCCGCCGGCTCTTAGGAAGGCTCGTCTGTTAAGCTCGGCGTTTGTCATTGTT
>JAFMKB010000035.1 GCA_017853205.1 Gammaproteobacteria bacterium | reverse complement strand
CAGCCGGGCTGACCGAGTCTATCGTGCCGCCTGAATCGATCGCGCCGGCGCCAATCGATATAGATGAGGAGTCCGAAGAAAGCTTTGATGAGCTCCTCGGCATAGTCGCCAGCAGCGCGGAAAGCGAAGATGCGGTAGCGATAGAATCAGCAGATTTCGATGATTGCGAGCAGCAAGAAGAGGCCTTGGTCGACGCGTCAGACGACGAATTTGATCGCGATATCGATGAGTGGCTAGAGCCAGATTTCCGACCAAGCATTGGAAGCGCGACCTTCCGTGTCGGTGAGGAGTTAGAGCTGGACTTCGGCGAGGATGAGCAGCTCAAGAGCGCGGTGAAGGCTCAGCGCGGCGACGAGTCGGCCATCACTCATGATTTTCTTGACGATGACGAAGGCGATTTCGGCAGCGCAGTAAATAAGACAGGTTACCTTACTGCCACCACTGCACTTTTTCAGTCTCTACCTGCTCGTCTGGCCGCAGCGCGCAATTATTGGCTAGCCGCAGGAGGACTTTCGATTCTTGTCCTTGCATTAGTGGTTTTCTGGCGCATTCCGGATGAGCCGCGTTCGGGCGTGATCGAGCTCGCGGCTCCACTCGCGGACTCTTCTGTGGCATCTGTCGAAACGACTTCCGAAACTTTGGCCATCCCGTCTTCGGCGAGCGGACAGATTCGTCGTCCGGCTACACCGGAGAGAGTGCCGTCCGCGCCTGTTAATGAGCCGCGTGTGTCTAGTGCGTCATCATCGGTTGCTTTGACGTCAGCACCCGCGACGACACCTCCGCCAGCCGTTCCGCAAGCGCGAGAAATTCCCCCGCGCTCGGAAGTACTCTCGGAGCAAGCTCCGCCGGCTGCCCCCTCTAGCGCAGCATCCTCCGCGACAGCACCGGCTTCGACGACTGCCCCAATACCGCAGAGGCGAGAAAGTATCCTAAGCGGCAGTCCCTTCGAAAGGCAGCTGCTCGCCGCGCCTGCTGAGGGTTTCAGTCTGCAGATACTGGGCGCTAGTTCGGAAGCTAATGTGAAGGCTTTTGTTGAGCGTAATGGCAACGGGCTTAGACAGACCCTGGGTTACTATCGGGCTGAGCGCGCAGGTGCGCCTTGGTATATTGTCGCTTATGGTGTGTTTGCGACTCGTGCCGAGGCCGAGGCCACGCTTAATCGTCTACCGCAGGCGCTCGCTGCCTCTGGTCCATGGGTTCGGTCTATCTCTGCCGTACAGGCGGAAATCCGCGCGTCGCGATAATTTGGCCGCGTCGCACATTGGTCATGGCTGCTGCCTCGTGTAGAATTGCAGACTTTTTACGCCACCAGTGAGCGCGGCACTATGCCGCCCGCGACTCGAGGTCAACTCCCGTGACTGAACAAAATTCCAATTTTGCGCCCCTCAAGAACGACCGCTTTTTGCGCGCGCTCCTCCGCCAGCCGGTAGACAGAACACCGGTTTGGATGATGCGCCAGGCTGGTCGCTATCTGCCTGAGTATCGCGCAACGCGCGAGCAAGCCGGCGACTTCATGAGTCTTTGTAAAAATACCGAGCTTGCCTGTGAGGTCACGCTCCAGCCCCTGAGACGTTATGCTTTCGACGCGGCAATCTTGTTCTCGGATATCCTCACGATTCCAGATGCGATGGGGCAGGGGCTTTATTTTGCCGAAGGCGAGGGACCTAAATTTAAAAAGGTGATCCGTACACCAGCAGATGTTGAGAATCTCCCCGACGTCTCGATCCCAAGCGAGCTGTCCTATGTTACCGATGCGGTGGCACTGATTCGGCGCGAGCTCAATGGTTCGGTTCCACTTATCGGCTTTTCGGGCAGCCCTTGGACGCTTGCAACGTATATGATCGAGGGCGGTGGCAGCAAGGATTTCCGGTATGCAAAAGAATTCCTCTACAACCATCCTGAGGCGATGCACTTGCTGCTTGATAAGCTCGCAGACGCCGTCATCGACTACCTCAATGCACAAATAGCGGCGGGCGCGCAGGCTGTTCAGATCTTTGACACCTGGGGTGGCGTGCTCACACCTTCGGCTTATCGTGCTTTCTCACTTGCCTACATGCAGAAAATTATCGGCGGCCTGACACGCCACAACGATGGCCGTGAAGTCCCCGTCATCCTGTTTACTAAGAATGGTGGTCAGTGGCTAGAATCTATCGCTGCGAGTGGCTGTAATGCTGTCGGCCTAGATTGGACAACAGATATCGCAAATGCGCGTGAACGCATTGGCGCGCAAGTGGCGCTTCAAGGCAATATGGACCCCTCTATGCTTTATGCCTCACCAGAGGCAATTAGAGCTGAAGTTGGGTCAATCCTTGCTGGTTTCGGAAGCAATCCGGGTCACGTGTTTAATCTTGGTCACGGCATCACGCCGGCGGTAAATCCCGATCACGTCGCCGTGTTCGTTGAGTCGGTTCATGAGCTGTCAGCTGCCTATCACGACGCATAGCGGGGCTGTTTGCGCTGTCGTTGCGCTAGGCTCTAATCTGGCGCATGGAGGTTACTCTCCTGCCCAGCTCATTGGTGAGGCGGCTAGCCGGTTGCAGCCCCTTTCTCGCTGCACACCCCACCTGTCGAGTATTTATTCGACGGCGGCCGTTGGGCTTGGCGACGAGGCGCCAGCTTTTTGCAACGCCGTCGCAATAATCGAGCCCGCTTTGGGATTGAGCGCACAAGAATTGCTCGATAAATTGCTTTCGATCGAGCTCGATCTTGGCCGAGCACGTCGCCGGCCCGTGGCCGGCGCCAGCTACGCGTCTCGGACGATCGACCTCGATCTGATTTTTTGCCGCGATGAAATCATTGATTCGGCAACGCTTAAGCTGCCTCATCCTCGAGCAGCCGAGCGTGCTTTTGTGCTCGAGCCCCTCGCTGAACTGTGGCCCGATCTCGTATTGTCGGGTCAGTCGTTAACTGTTTGCGAGCTGCTGAAAAAATTGACGCGTCATGGTCAAGATTTATAACAAAATCGCGTGATGTACGGGGTATCGATTGAGGCGAATTGAGTGCTATGCTTCCATTCGTACCAGACCAACTCAAGGCGGAAGGCGTGCGCAACGTTTACTTAACAGACAGTCATCTTGCTAGATCAGCCTTTACGGCCGACGCTTCGCCGGTGTCGTGCCTGGAGAGCCTATCGCGCGGCACGGTTGCATCTGTGGCAAATCCGCTTTGTGCACTCTCGCTCGGTCTGTTTGCTGCAATCGCCAGCCTCGCCCCAACGGGTGCTGAGGCACAGACGCTCGGTGGTGTCACGCCTGCTAATGATCTTCAAGCAATGTCCACGCGCGTTTCTGCGCAGGGCGGCTTCGAAAGCGCGCTATCGGTGGCAAACGGCCAATCGGTGAGCTTGTTAGGCCAGACTCTGTCAAGCACCCAGGGTAGCGCGAGTTTTCGAATCGGGCCTTCGTCTATTTTAAACGGTGCCGTACCGGCTTTGAGCATTGCCCGCAATGTGGAAGAAACCGGTTTCGAGGGTGCCGTGGTCGAAGAGGCGCTCAATTTCAATCTTGGTGTGGCCGTAGAGCCCCTCGATGGACTGAGCGTCAGCGCCGACGCCTGGCGCTTAGAGGTCAATGAGTCAACGGCACAGGCGAGCCTTGGTCGCGATTGGCGGCCGCGGGCATCGAACCTGTATATTCAAGATTCAAAGATTAACGAATTTAATGTGGATAATCCGCTCGTTGGCTCGCAGCTCGAAACCAACGGTTTCGATTTGAGCGCGTCTTATGTTTGGGATACCAGTCGCTTCGGGCAATTCACTCTCAGCACGAAGTCGACTTACGTGCAGGATTTCGACAATACCGGCGCCCTGCTCGAGCTTGGCAGCGAGGAAATGGGCGCCCTCGACGACCGTCTTGTCAGTCCGGAGCTGCAGAGCAGCATGATGCTGTCTTGGCAGTTCGGTAATCACACAGCGACTGCGATCACAAACTACTTCGATTCGTTTAAAGACATCAGCGAGCTCGATCTAGACGAGATTAATGATCTTGTCGACAATATTACGACCTTCGATTTGCAATACGGCTACAGTGTAAAAACAGGCGCGAAAGATCGAGCCATTATCTCGTTCGGCATTCGTAATCTATTCGATGAGAAAACAGCGCAGATTCTCAATTCATCAACGCGCCTGCTCGACCAAAACGGCCGCGTCGCCTATGGTTCGATCAAATACCAATTCTAAAGCGCCCCTTTGCTTAACATCCAACCCTTCTTCGCGTTCAGCGTGCCGATCGTAACTCGGCTCTCGCGAGGCCCCAAACGTCGACTTTTGCAATACCCGCATCGTGCAACACAGTCGTCAGTGACGACACGGTCGCGGTAGTTGTTATGACATCGTCAATCACAAGGACGTGCGAGTGGCCGCTGAGACGCTCGCGCTCTTTAATCTTGAAAGCGCAGTGAAGATTCTGTTGCCGCTCGGCTTTGGTTTTCGTCTCGGTTTGAGGTGTCGTGTGTCGAATCCTCGCAACCCGCTTGCTGAGGTCAGGTAGTGCTAACCTGCGCGCAACTCGTCGCGCAATGAACTGAGCCTGATCGAAACCGCGCTGTCTGAGCCGTCGAGGATGCAGCGGTGTGGCGATGACTGCCGACGGTTTCCCGTTGACGCTGCTACAAACTCCGTTGGCTGAGTAGAATGTTTCCATGACGCGCCCGAGTTCGTCACTCAGTCCCGCCCCGATATCTAAACGCTCATTGAATTTATAGTCGGTAATCAGCTGATCAATTGGCGAGGAGTAGGCAAATGCGCTACGACAAAGCGAAAAAACGGGCGCGTGAGTAAGACAGCGAGCACAAACATCGCCGGGCCCTTGATCAGATGGATCCCGCGAGTCCCCTTCGCTAACACTTTCTTTGCTAAGACCGCACAAAGGGCACGCGCGTCGAACGCGAGGCAGGCCCGCAAGACAAAAACTGCACAGTGTTGTCCGCGTGTCGGAGTCTAATCCGCAGCAACAGCATAGGCCAGAGAGGGCGTGAGCTAATCGATCTGCAACGACGCGGCGTAGTGTTTTTGCAAGTGTCAAAATAAACCCCAAAGCGGGCAGTCAGCAGCGGGTTTGTTGCTGCAGCTCTAGAGATAGTCGCTCGATGCGGCTATGTCCAGTTATAGCGATATTTGCCCGTTCTGACCGGCTGCGTAGCTAGGGTTTGTAGGGATCTTCCCCTATACTTCCTTCGTTAACACACGGTCAAATGCACGATTAGCGTTGAACCCATGCGCTGAAAACACGAATTATCAGATTTGAATGCCCTAGGAGAGTACCAATGCCTGCCTACAGAGCTCCGATTCAGGATATCGGCTTTTTGCTTAACAATGTCTTCACCGCCGATACCTTGTTCTCGTCGATGCCTGGCACAGAAGAAGTTTCGACCGACCTCACCTCGGCTATCGTTGAAGAGGCGGGTAAGATCGCCGAGGGCCTGCTTGCGCCGATTAATCAAAGCGGTGACCAGCAGTCCTGTCAATACAGCGATGGGGTAGTGACCACACCAGACGGGTTTAAAGAAGCCTATAAAGCCTATGCCGAGGGAGGCTGGGCGGGACTGACCGGCGAAGTCGCGTATGGCGGTCAGGGTATGCCAAAGACGTTGTCGGCGCTAATCGAAGAAATGAGTTTCGCGGCAAATTCTTCTTTCGCATTGTTCACGATTCTCACCACAGGAGCGACGCTTACGCTTAGCCAGCACGGTAGTGAGGAATTGAAGCAGCGTTATTTGCCTAAAATGTATGAGGGCGTTTGGACGGGCACGATGTGTCTCACTGAGCCCCACGCGGGCACCGATCTCGGCATGATCAAGACGCGCGCGGTACCTAATGCCGATGGAAGCTACAGTCTTTCGGGTACCAAAATTTTCATTACGGCCGGGGAGCATGACCTCGCTGAAAACATTATTCACCTAGTGCTCGCAAAATTACCCGATGCGCCAGCTGGTCCGCGTGGCATCTCGCTGTTCCTCGTGCCGAAAATGCTGGTCGATGAGCAGAGCGAACTCACTGGCGAGCGTAACGGTGTGCGCTGCGGGTCTATAGAGCACAAGATGGGAATCAAGGCATCGCCAACCTGTGTGATGAACTTTGACGAGGCGAAAGGGTATCTGGTCGGCGAGCTTAACAACGGCTTGTCGCACATGTTCACAATGATGAACTACGAGCGCCTTTCGATGGGGCTGCAGGCGAACGGTCTTGCCGACAGCGCCTATCAGGTTGCCGCGGCGTATGCCAAAGAGCGCGTGCAAGGCCGCGCTCCCACTGGGCCTCAGCAGCCAGAAGCTTCTGCAGATCCGCTGCTTGTTCATCCCGATGTTCGTCGCCTTCTTCTTACTATCCGCGCGAATGTGCTGGCAGGTCGATCACTATCAATTTTCGCTGCGATGCAGCTCGATATCTCGCGATTTCATCCGGATGCTGATGCCAGAGCACGCGCGGACAAATTGGTCTCGCTGTTGATTCCGGTGCAGAAAGCCTACTGCACCGATCGTGGTTTCGATGCCTGTGTGATGGCTCAGCAGGTGTTGGGTGGACATGGCTACGTCGCCGAGTGGGGCCTTGAGCAAAACGTCAGAGACGCTCGAATCGCTCAGATATACGAAGGGGCAAATGGTGTACAGGCGCTCGATCTTATGGGCAGAAAAACCGTGCGCGTCAATGGTGAGTTGCTCGCACTCCTTTCTGAAGAAATGGATGCCTTTGTAGCGGCGCAGGCGGATGTCGCCGCCATGCAGCCCTACCTGTCTTCGCTGGCAACTTGTCGCAGTGTGCTTGCAGAGGCGACTCGCTTTGTAATCGAGGGGGCTTCCCAGAACCCTGAGGAAATAGGTGCGGCGTCCTATGCCTACATGGAGCTTATGGGACTCACGCTTTACTGCTTCATGTGGCAGCGAATCTTAGCTGCTGCCCTCGCTGATAAAAACGACAACAATGCAGCGTATCTTGATGGCCTCGTGAAAGTGGGGGAGTTTTTCCTCGCACGCCAAGTGCCGCGAGTGCATTCGCTGCTTGCAGAAATTGAGGCGGGATCGGAATCTCTAATGGCGATGGCTGCAAGTCAGTTCTGATGACAGACCTGACGCTCAAGGAGCAGGGGCGGGCAGAAAGATGGAAAGACTCGCGGCGATGGCGATGATAAGTGCGATTAATATCGCGAGTCTGTATTGCTGCGCTGCGGCCCTGGCCGTCGCAATATATGAAGACGAATTGCTCATGGGAGATTTGAAGTCGTTATTCTCATCCGCCTCACCGTCTTCATTATCGTCGGGCAGCGTGACCAGTTTCCCGTAAAGCGAAGCCGGAACGGGTACGGCGGCGAGCAGGTCTGCGATACCTGCTTCAACTCCGCGAGCCGTGAATAGCAATTCCCGCAGTTCTTCATCTGCGTCCGCGGCCTCCAAAACTCGCGGATCGTCAGCGAATGGGTCGCTCAGAATTTTTTCGCGAAACGTTTTCTGATCCATTTAATTTGCTTAGACCTTAGCGGTTGAATTTAGAAGGTTGTATTAGTTGAGAGGCAAAGGTGGAGTTTTCTTTCAACCTTATTTTCGTTTCGGTATATACATCTCTTTTGCAAGGAGGGAGGCCGCCAAGTACGCGAGGACTAAATGCGTATAAGTGGCCTAAATTACAGCGTTTTTAGTTTACCGAGTGGGAGTTGTGGCGGGTATTTTTTAGGTTGTATCATTTTGTTTCTTAACCTTGGTTTGTGGCGAAATATCCCATCGCATGAGTGGCTTATCCGCCAGCTGAAACTAGTCTCGAAATAGTTGTGAGGAAAATTTTCTGGATTTTGAGCCAAACTGATTGATGACTTTGGTACGCGCCCGAAACAGTCGAGTCATAACGGTGTTATCGTTGAGGCCCAAAATTGACGCGATCTCCTTCCCGCTGAAACCACCAATAATTTGCAGCAGAAGCGGTTCTCGATAGTCTTTTTCGAGCCTGTTTATCGCATCGAGTAACCAACGGCGCTCCATCTTATGGTCTGGCTCACCCGTGTCCTTTTCTACGACTACCTGTTCATCGACATCGACGAGCTCGGGCCGGTAGCGTTCATACAGCCGTGCATTCTCTCGCCGTAGTATGGTGAAAAGCCATGCCTTGGCAGCATTCTCATTTTGGAGGCTATCGAGCGAGCGCCAAGCGCGTAAAAAGGTCTCTTGTACGAGGTCTTCAGCTAGCGGCTGGCTTTTGCAAAGCCAAAACCCGTACCGATAGACATCTTGATAGAGGGCGGACACGAGTTTTTCATACCTTGCGCGACGCGCTGTGATCTCTGCGCTTTCATCGTGTTGCAACTCTTTAGTTTTTTTATTTTCTGCCATTTCCCTTACCACTCTCTGCGTAGACTGCGGCTTGCGATGCAATAACGCTACAGTTGTATCAGTTTGTATAAAAAAATGCACTCCCACAACCTATAGGAGTAATTGTTTCGGGCAAAGGTGGGTAAATTCTGTGTGATTCTGGTGTAGAGCGCTTCAGGCTGTATACTTCAACCTCTTAGAGGGTATGTGGTAACCGGAATAAATCATGATCGAAGTAGCAATAGCGGGAGCAGCCGGCCGCATGGGCCGAACGCTGGTCGAAGCGGTTGAGGCAAGCTCGGCGCCGATAAAGGTGAGTGCAGCGAGCGTCTTGTTAGAAGACCCAATGCTTGGCGCTGATATCGGGCATCTGGCCCTCGGCCGATCCTTAGGTGTCGTAGCAGAGGCGTCGTTCGAGAATAAGCTCGATGCATTCGACGTGCTAATTGACTTTACCAGCCCAGAGGCCACTCTCCAGCACCTAGCGCTGTGCTGCCAGGCTGGTAAGGCGATGGTTATCGGTACAACTGGATTCACGCCTGAAAACCTCGCTGCCATTGATGACGCTGCGAAAAAGATACCCATCGTGATGGCGCCTAACTTCAGTGTCGGCGTAAATCTATGCCTGCAGTTGCTGCGAAAAGCAGCGGCGGTGTTAGGAGAAGATGTCGATATTGAGATATCAGAGGCTCATCACCGATTCAAAAAGGATGCGCCCTCTGGCACTGCGCTTAAAATGGGCGAGGTAATCGCCGAAACTTTAGGCCGAGATCTAAAAGAAGTCGCGGTCTACGGTAGGGAAGGCGCGGAGCCGGAGCGCGATAGAAAGACTATCGGGTTCGCCACAGTCCGGGCAGGTGACATTGTAGGTGACCATACGGTAACTTTTGCTAGCCTCGGAGAGCGTGTCGAAATAACGCATAAGGCAAGTAGCCGAATGACGTTTGCCAGCGGTGCTGTCCGGGCCGCCGAATGGGTGTCCTCGAAACCCGCAGGCCTGTATTCCATGCAGGACGTACTCGGTCTAGTCGACTAGATCACGATTCCTTATCGCTAATATTTAGCATTTTAGGAGAACATCGTAGACAACTTAGGGGTGATGTCTCTATAATACTCGCTCAGTATGACGAATGCTGAGACCTTTGCGAATTCCTAAAAAAGCGGAGTGAAGAGATTCTTCATCCGCTTTTTTTGTGCCTGTTTTTTCAGCCTTTCATGCCCATCAATGGCCCTCCTAACCTGCATGTACTGCGCAAGTTAGGGGGTTCAGCGCGGCCGAGAGGCTGGTGCTCAAAAGCAGCGCGGCGCAATTGAAAATGGAATAGAAATTGGCAAGGCGAAGACCTGATAACCCAGAAAAGCATAAGGAGTGAGAGTGGCCGCACTAGCTGTATTAGCACTAGAGGATGGCAGTATTTTTCGCGGTGTCGCATTAGGCGCCGAAGGGAGCGCCAGTGGCGAGGTGGTATTTAATACCTCAATGACTGGATACCAAGAAATTCTGACCGACCCCTCCTACGCGCAACAAATCGTAACCCTTACCTATCCTCACATTGGCAGCACTGGCACTAACGACGAAGACAATGAGTCCGATGGCGTTTGGGCTACCGGCCTTGTGATCCGCGATCTGCCGCTCATTGCGAGCAACTGGCGAAGCGAGCAAACATTGCAGGACTTTTTGGTTGAGCGCAATGTTGTAGCAATAGCCGAGATTGATACTCGCCGACTAACCCGCGTTCTCCGCGACAAAGGGCCGCTCAATGGCTGTATCGTTTCTGGCGCAGCTCTCGAAAACATGGGTGAAGGAGGCGCCGTCGACAAAGCAAAAGAATTCCCTGGGCTAAAAGGCATGGACCTTGCAAAAGTTGTGTCGACGAAAGTGCAGTATCCCTGGACAGAGGGCGTTTGGGACTTGGTAAACGGCCACAGCAAAGACGTACCCAGTCGCTTTCGCGTCGTTGCCTACGATTTCGGTGCCAAGCGCAATATTCTGCGCATGCTCGTCGAACGCGGCTGCGAGGTTACAGTGGTGCCAGCGCAGACACCTGCAGCAGACGTCCTCGCGATGAATCCTGACGGCATATTCTTGTCCAACGGTCCTGGCGATCCGGAGCCCTGCGACTATGCGATTGACGCTATCAAGGAGTTTTTAGAGCAAAAAATACCGCTCTTCGGCATATGTCTCGGCTGCCAACTCCTTGCGCTTGCCTGCGGGGCAAAGACAGTAAAAATGCAATTGGGCCATCATGGTGCGAATCATCCGGTGCAGAATTTGCGTGATAATACGGTATTGATCACAAGCCAGAACCACGGATTTGCAGTTGACGCAGCAACGCTGCCAGCCAACCTTGAAGCCACGCATAAGTCGTTGTTCGATGGCTCACTACAAGGCATTGAGCGCACCGATGTGCCCGCATTCGGTTTTCAGGGGCATCCTGAGGCAAGCCCGGGTCCGCACGATGTTGCACCTATGTTCGATCACTTCATCGAACTGTTAGAGCGGCGCAGTTAGCGCGTGATTGTCGGACGTCTCCTCGGGAGGCGACTTATCCCAATTAATGAGAATACAAGAGAGCACTAGCGCACATGCCAAGACGCAAAGACATTCAAAGCATTCTAATACTCGGTGCCGGCCCCATCGTCATCGGGCAAGCCTGCGAGTTCGACTACTCGGGAACCCAAGCGTGCCAAGCGTTAAAGGAAGAGGGTCTTCGTGTAATCCTCGTAAACTCTAATCCCGCAACTATCATGACCGACCCCTCGATGGCGGATGCTACGTATATAGAGCCAGTTAACTGGGAGATAGTTGAAAAGATCATTGAGAAAGAGCGCCCCGATGCGATCCTGCCAACAATGGGCGGACAAACCGCGCTTAACTGCGCGCTCGACCTAAACCGCCATGGCGTGCTCGATAAATACGGCGTCGAGCTTATTGGTGCGAAATCTGAATCGATCGATAAAGCCGAAGACCGTGATCTATTCGATCGCGCGATGAAGAAAATTGGCTTGGAAACGCCTCGTCATCAGATCGCGCATAATATGGCAGAGGCATTTGAGGCCCTCGAGGAAATAGGCTTTCCTTGCATCATTCGACCCTCCTTTACGATGGGCGGTAGCGGAGGAGGTATCGCCTACAATAAAGAAGAGTTTGAGGAAATTTGCCAGCGTGGTATTGAGCTATCACCTACGAACGAATTATTGATTGATGAATCATTAATTGGCTGGAAAGAGTACGAACTCGAGGTAGTTCGAGACACGAATGATAACTGCATAATCGTTTGTTCCATCGAGAACTTCGATGCGATGGGTGTTCACACAGGAGATTCTATAACAGTTGCTCCTTCGCAGACGCTGACTGATAAGGAATATCAGATTCTTCGCAACGCGTCTATCGAAATACTCCGTGAGATTGGCGTCGAAACCGGAGGATCGAATGTGCAGTTCGGTATCAATCCTAAAGACGGCCGACTCGTTGTTATCGAGATGAATCCGCGCGTCTCACGGAGCTCGGCGCTAGCCTCAAAGGCAACGGGATTTCCCATAGCAAGGGTCGCAGCGAAGCTCGCTATTGGTTTCACACTCGATGAGCTTAGTAACGAAATTACGGGCGGCGCGACACCGGCGTCGTTCGAACCAACAATAGATTACGTTGTTACAAAGATCCCACGTTTCACATTCGAGAAATTCGCAGAGGCGAATGACAGGCTTACCACGCAAATGAAGTCTGTCGGCGAGGTGATGGCAATTGGGCGTACTTTCCAAGAGTCCCTGCAAAAAGCTTTGCGTGGACTCGAAGTGGGCATGTGCGGATTAGAGCCAATTCTTGATACCAAATTGAGTGATGCGCGCGAAGTGCTTACGCGTGAACTCACCGAGGTGGGTGCGCAAAGAATTTGGTATATCGGGGATGCGTTCCGCCAAGGCTGGTCAATGGAAACAGTCTACTCACTCACAGGCATCGATCCTTGGTATCTCGTCCAGATTGAAGAACTCATCCAACTTGAACAGGGGTTAATGGGCAGAGAATTAGCGTCGATAGATGCCGCTGAAATGCGTCAGCTTAAGCGTAAGGGCTTTGCCGATAAGCGTCTCTCGCAGGTGATTGGTTGCCTAGAGATTGATGTTCAGAAACACCGCCACAGCCTTAATGTCCGCCCGGTTTACAAGCGCGTCGACACCTGTGCGGCCGAGTTCGTGTCGGCGACGGCCTACATGTATTCGACCTATGAGGAAGAATGTGAGTCGCTGCCAAGCACGCGCGACAAAATAATGGTACTCGGTGGTGGGCCAAACAGGATTGGTCAAGGTATCGAGTTCGATTACTGCTGCGTGCACGCAGCGCTCGCAATGCGCGAGGACGGTTACGAAACTATTATGGTCAACTGTAACCCAGAGACGGTATCGACTGACTACAATATTTCAGACCGGCTCTATTTCGAGCCTCTAACGTTCGAGGATGTGATCGAGGTCGCGCTTCTCGAGAAGCCAAAGGGTGTGATCGTGCAGTTCGGCGGCCAGACTCCTTTGAATCTCGTTAAGAGTCTAGAGGCCGCCGGAATCCCCATCATCGGAACTTCGCCCGACGCGATTGATCGCGCCGAAGACCGCGAGCGCTTCCAGAAGTTGATCGAAAAGCTCGGCTTGAAACAGCCGCCAAACCGGACTGTGCGCAGTGTAGAGGAGAGCTACGCTGCTGCTGATGAAATTGGCTATCCGCTTGTGGTTAGACCGTCCTATGTTCTAGGCGGGCGCGCGATGGAAATCGTCTATAACCAAGAAGAGTTAAAGCGCTACATGCACGATGCTGTGAAGGTATCGAATGAGAGTCCTGTCCTGCTCGATTATTTCCTCAACGCAGCGATCGAGATCGATATTGATTTGGTGAGCGATGGCAAACAAGCCGTAGTTGGCGCGATCATGCAGCACATCGAGCAAGCCGGCATTCACTCAGGCGACTCTGCCTGTTCGTTGCCACCTTACAATCTGCCCGTCGAGGTTCAAGACCGAATACGAGCTCAGGTTACAGCGCTCGCCTTGGAGCTTGGCGTCGTTGGTTTGATGAATACGCAATTAGCGTATCAAGATGGCGAGCTCTATGTGATCGAGGTGAATCCGCGCGCCTCTCGTACTGTACCGTTTGTTTCTAAATGCATCGGGCGTTCGCTAGCCAAAATAGCTGCGCGCTGCATGGTGGGAACCTCACTTGCCGAGCAAGGATTCGAAGCGGAGATCATTCCTGACACTTTTGCGGTCAAAGAGGCGATATTCCCGTTTATTAAATTCCCCGGTGTGGATCCAATCCTCGGTCCAGAAATGAAGTCAACTGGCGAAGTAATGGGGGTTGGCAAAACCTTTGCCGAGGCATACGCTAAGGCTCAAATGGGTGCCGGCGAGAAATTCGCGAGGTCGGGCAACGTGTTTATAAGTGTGCGAGAGGCGGACAAATCAGCTGTCGCCGAAGTCGCACGCAGATCGATTGCTTTAGGCTACAATGTGGTTGCAACGCAAGGCACAGCGAAGGTGATTGCCGAGGCGGGGCTACCAGTGACGCGAGTAAATAAAGTAGCGGAAGGTCGGCCTCACATCGTCGATATGTTGAAGAACGACGAAATACAGCTTGTTTTCAACACGACCGAAGGCAAAAAGGCCATTGCCGATTCGTCGATGATTCGCCGCACGGCGCTGCGACATCGCGTCTACTGCACAACAACTATTGCCGGCGCGCTAGCGGCTTGCGAAGCACTCGAATACGGCAATAATATGTCTGTGTACACGCTGCAAAACCTTCATGCGCAGCTTGAAATCAACTAAAAGGCGACAAGAATGCAAAGCGTTCCTATGACGATTCAGGGTGCAGAGAGTCTTCGAGCAGAACTAGCCGAACTCAAAAGTGTGACTCGCCCCAAAATTATTGAGGCGATCGCGGAGGCGCGAGAGCATGGTGATCTCAAAGAGAATGCCGAGTACCACGCGGCGCGCGAGCAGCAAAGTTTCTGTGAGGGTCGAATTGCTGAGATCGAAAGCAAACTCGCAGGCTCTCAAATTATTGACGTGACGAAAATAGAGCCAACCGGTAAGGTGATCTTTGGCACGACAGTGCAAATGATCAATTTAGACACCGAGGCAACGGTAACCTATCAAATTGTTGGGGACGACGAGGCTGACGTGAGTAAGGGCAAAATCTCTGTGAGTTCACCTATTGCGCGCGCGATGATGGGCAAGTTTGAGGGCGACGAAATCGTGGTCAAGGCGCCTGCGGGCGATGTGGAATATGAAATTGAGAGTGTTAAACACCTCTAAAGCCACAGTCCATGGGTAGGTTTGCTGATCAAGCCTACTTACGACTGGAATCGCACCAAATTAGACAGTTTAGGGTCTTGCTTCTTCGCCGCGCGGTAGAGGAGCACAACGTGGCCAATGGTCTGCACGACGGTACCCTTGCTTAGTGCGCCTATCTCATCGATAAGTGCCGCTTTTTCGGCCTTGTCGCCGGTTATCAGTTTAAGCTTTATAAGTTCGTGGTCGTTAAGCGCGCGCTCGAGCTCGAGCTGGATATTTTCGGACAAACCCTTCTCTGCAATTGTGATTACAGGCTTGAGCTGATGACCAATTGCGCGGAAGCGCTTTTTGTCGGCGTTGTTGAGCGTCATAATAGACCTTAGTGCTAGCTGAGTCGCGGGCTGCGGATTGTAGGGAAGCTCGCGGCGGAACGCAATTGATTAACGAGAATGAACGATGGCACAGTCTAAGACCAGTAAGCAATGGCTTAAAGAGCACTTTGATGACGAATATGTACGTCGAAGTCAGGAGGACGGCCTCCGCTCGCGCGCAAGCTATAAGCTTCTGGAGATACAGGAGAAAGACCGACTAATCGAGCGCGGGATGACGGTTGTTGATCTCGGGGCAGCGCCTGGCGGTTGGTCGCAGGTTGCCGTCGATTTAGTGGGAGATAAGGGGCGTGTGATCGCAAGCGATATTCTGCCGATTGATTTTTTAGCCGGAGTCGAGTTCCTGCAGGGAGACTTTACCGAACAGGCCGTGCTCGATCAGCTTCTCAGAATGCTTCCAGAAGGGGGTGCAGACCTTGTAATGTCGGACATGGCGCCCAATATGAGTGGTATGCGTGACATCGATCAACCGAAAATGATGTATCTCGCAGAACTTGCGCTAGAGTTGGCAAGATCCGTGCTCCGTCCAGGGGCGTACTTTCTGGTGAAGGTCTTTCACGGTGAGGGTCTCAGGGAATTCGAGACTCAGCTGAAGGAGAATTTCACATCGTTAAAGGTTCGGAAGCCAAAAGCATCGCGTGCCAGATCTAGTGAGATTTATCTCCTAGCGTCTGGTTTCAAAGGGAGTTAGCGCCGGCGTGAGACCTCGATTGTATTCAGATCAATAATTGTTGTACCGCGTATGTCACCAGCGAGTGACGCAGGCAAAAATGTGTTACTTTTCACTTAATAGACGAGTCGCGAATTGCGTCGTCGAGCAAGCTCCACGCTTTGTCTCGATAGCTAGCCGCTCTCCACGACAAACAGAATCACTTCAGCGGGGGAACTACCCTTGAACGACATGGCAAAGAATTTGGTCCTTTGGATGATCATTGCGGGCGTGCTGCTCACCGTGTTCAACAACATTAATCGGGATCCTCAAGCCGACAGCATTATTTACTCTCAGTTCGTGCAAGAGCTGCGAGAAGGTCGTGTGCAAGCGGTAGACATCCAAAATTTGCAGATCACCGGCTACCGCAGCGATGGTTCGCGTTTCCGCTCCATCATGCCCGCGATCGGTGACCGTGGATTGATGGATGAGCTGCTCGAATCGAATGTCGCTATTAGCGGCACGCAAGAAGAGAAGCCAGGGTTCCTCTCTCAACTTTTCCTCTCGCTGTTGCCGGTATTAGTCATTGTTGGTTTGTTCTTCTTCTTTATGCGTCAAATGCAGGGCGGTGGAGGCGGCGGCAAAGGCGGCCCCATGTCTTTTGGGAAAAGTAAGGCGAAATTGCTGGGTGAAGATCAGATCAAGGTGACTTTCGCAGACGTTGCGGGCGTAGATGAAGCCAAGGAAGACGTGAAGGAACTCGTTGAATTTCTCCGCGAGCCGGACAAGTTTCAGAGACTCGGCGGCAAAATTCCTCGCGGCATACTCATGGTTGGCCAGCCTGGTACGGGTAAAACGCTCCTCGCTAAAGCTATTGCCGGCGAGGCAAAAGTGCCTTTCTTTTCAATCTCAGGTTCTGATTTCGTCGAGATGTTTGTGGGCGTCGGCGCCTCGCGTGTTCGCGATATGTTCGATCAGGCAAAGAAACAAGCTCCCTGCATTATTTTTATCGACGAAATAGACGCTGTCGGGCGTCATCGTGGCGCCGGCCTTGGCGGTGGGCATGACGAGCGTGAGCAGACGTTGAACCAATTACTCGTCGAAATGGATGGTTTTGAGGTTAACGACGGCATAATTGTTGTCGCTGCCACTAACAGACCAGACGTGCTCGACCCGGCGCTGCTCAGACCGGGCCGTTTCGATCGACAGGTCGTGGTTGGCTTGCCTGACATTCGCGGCCGCGAACAGATTCTCAAAGTACACATGCGTAAGGTGCCGATTGACGACAACGTTAAGGCGAGCCTGATTGCCCGCGGTACACCTGGATTTTCGGGCGCTGATCTTGCAAACCTCGTGAATGAAGCGGCGCTGTTCTCCGCTCGAGCAGGCAAGCGCTTGGTCACCATGGAGGAATTCGAGAAGGCCAAGGACAAGATCATGATGGGCGCAGAGCGCAAGTCGATGGTCATGTCAGAAAAGGAAAGACGGAATACTGCGTATCACGAAGCGGGCCATGCGATTGTTGGCCGACTCGTCGAAGAGCACGATCCCGTTTATAAGGTCAGCATCATCCCTCGCGGGCGCGCGCTTGGCGTAACCATGTTCTTGCCAGAAGAGGATAGGTACAGCCTAAGCAAACTCGGTATCCTGAGTCAGATATGCAGTCTCTATGGCGGTCGCATCGCCGAAGAGATGACGCTTGGTGCTGATGGCGTAACGACAGGCGCGTCGAACGATATTCAGCGCGCAACCGAAATGGCACGCAATATGGTAACCAAGTGGGGACTGTCGCCTGAGTTAGGGCCTCTGCTTTATTCGGAAGACGAGGGTGAGGTTTTTCTTGGTCGTTCCGCGGCCTCGCAGTCTAAGAATTTCTCGAGTGACACGGCGAAATCGATTGATATCGAAGTGCGCAAAATCATTGATTCTTGTTACAGCAAGGCTAAAGACATTCTCGAGACCAATCGCGACAAGCTGGAGATGATGATGGAGGCGCTGATGGAGTACGAGACAATTGACGCCGATCAGATCGACGATATTATGAACGGCATCAAGCCGCGTCCTCCTGCCGACTGGAGTGATTCCGACGGAAGTGGCTCTGCGCCGAAGCGTGAGGCTGAAGAACCAAAGGCTGCGCGCGACGAAACCTCAGGCCCTATCGGAGGGCCCGCAGGCGAGCACTAATCGGCCGTTTGCTACTAGGCAGCGTCATTCGCTTGCGGAAATGTACGACAGAAAAGAGAACCCCTGCGGTTCTCTTTTTTGTTAACACTCAGCATAAAAAATCAATGATCCCTCTATAGAGTTGCCAATGACAAAAATCCTCTTTGCAGGGTCGCGACAGATAGATCTGAGTTCACCACTTTGTATGGGCGTGCTCAATGTCACGCCCGATTCGTTCTCCGACGGAGCGAGTCTCGGGCGCGATTCGGCGCCGAATCTAAGGCATGAAGCATTCGTTGTTGACCTTGATAAAGTGCTGTACCGCGCAGAAGAAATGGTTGCCGAAGGCGCTTCATTTCTGGATGTTGGCGGTGAATCTACGCGACCCGGCGCGACGCCGGTACCTGTGAGCGAAGAAATAGAACGCGTCGTCCCCGTTGTCGCAGCGCTCAAAGCGCGATTTGATATTTGCCTTTCTGTGGACACGAGTTCGGCTGAAGTGATGAAAGCCGCAATCGGCGCTGGCGCCGAACTAGTCAATGATGTGCGAGCGCTGGCCGATGATAGAGCGCTGAGCGCTATCGTGGACAATCGTGTCGCGGTTTGCCTGATGCATATGCGCGGACAGCCTCGATCGATGCAAGCTGTGTTCGAGCAGAATAAGGAAGCTGAAGTCATCGCGTACAGCAACCTCGTTGAGGAGGTCGCTGCGTTCCTCAGCGAGCGCCGTGACTATTGTTTAGCAAAGGGTGTTTTTGCAGAGAGCTTATTACTCGATCCCGGCTTTGGCTTTGGGAAAAGTCAGACCCATAACTATCAGCTACTACGAGACCTTACACGTTTTGAATCCCTCGGCGCACCCTTGCTCGTAGGTGTGTCACGTAAGTCGATGATCGGCGCAGCGACTGGAAGACCGGTCTCCGAGCGACTCGCAGGATCGGTTGCCGCCGCGACGCTGGCGCTTTTGGGAGGCGCGAGCATCATACGAAGCCACGATGTCGCTGCAACGGTCGACGCAATTAGAGTACACTCCGCGTTTTGCGGGAACTTAGCGCTCGACTGAGTGCTCTAATAAAATTAAAGGAGCGACCCCCAATTCATGTCTGTCTCAAGCACACACCTAGGCTCAGTCCCTAATGCCGCAGCGCCCACTCCCTCCGCTACTCAAGGCGCCCCCGCGGTAAAGCGATACTTCGGCACCGACGGCATCCGTGGAGCGGTTGGTCAAGCGCCGATTACACCCGATTTCATGCTCAAACTCGGTTGGGCGGCGGGGCGCGTATTTGCCAGTACGAATGGTTCCCGCGGGAAAATATTGATTGGTAAAGACACGCGTATCTCTGGTTATATGTTCGAGGCGGCGTTGGAGGCAGGAGTGGCTGCTGCCGGAGTTGACATTGGCCTCTTAGGCCCAATGCCTACTCCTGCTATTGCCTATCTTACGCGCACGCTTCGTGCGCGAGCGGGTATTGTGATCAGCGCCTCTCATAACTCTTTTGAAGACAATGGCATTAAGTTTTTTTCGGGCACGGGCACTAAACTCCCCGACGACATCGAGCATGCGATAGAAGCGGAGCTTGAAAAGGAACTAACCACCGTTCGTCCCGAATTGATCGGCAAGGCTTCGCGAGTTAACGATGCTGCCGGACGTTACATCGAATTCTGCAAAAGCACCGTTGGGCAAAGCCTGCGCCTCAATGGAATGAAAATAGTGGTTGACTGTGCTCACGGCTCTACCTATCACATCGCGCCGAGCGTATTTACTGAACTTGGCGCAACCGTTATCGCACAAGGTGTTGCGCCAGATGGCCTGAACATCAATCAGCATGCTGGTTCGACGTCACCACAGGTGCTTGCCGACCGCGTAATTGCTGAAAAAGCAGATCTCGGTGTCGCTTTCGACGGGGACGGAGACCGAGTTGTAATGGTTGATCATTTGGGGAATGTGCTCGACGGCGACGAAATTCTCTACATCATTGCCCGCGACCGTCTTCGTCAGGGAGTTGAGTTTGGCGGGGTGGTAGGGACACAGATGAGTAACCTAGGTTTGCAACTGGGACTGGAATCGCTTGGTGTTTCATTTACCCGCACGCCTGTTGGCGACCGCTACGTGATGCAAGAAATGATAAAGCGTGGATGGAGCCTCGGTGGAGAATCCTCAGGGCACGTTATCTGTCTAGATTTATCGAGTACCGGCGATGGCATAATTTCTGCTCTGCAGGCGCTCGCCGCGGTAGTCAACGGCGGCAAGTCACTGGCCGAGCTGCGCACGCAGATGAATAAATTACCGCAGAAGATGGTTAACGTAAGCATCAGTCACGGTGCCGGGCTTGTTGGCAACGCGGCGATAATAGACGCTGTGAAGGGAGTTGAGGCTGAACTCGGCGCGCGCGGGCGTGTGCTTCTTCGCCCTTCCGGAACAGAGCCCGTTTTGCGCGTTATGGTCGAGGGTGAAGATGCCTCAGACGTCACTCGTCTTGCCGAACAGCTTGCCCAAGCGGTGAGAGACGTTGCAAGAGATCAACATCTTGGGTAGACTTGCCGCCCGTTTTGCTTGAGCTGGGGGCGGCTTTTTAGGTCTCCGAATCGAGATCTCGGTAGTGCATTGGAGGAGCCTAAACCATGCGTCGCAGAGTAGTTATAGGCAATTGGAAAATGAACGGCTCGCGTGAGTCGATCTCTGAGCTACTCGCTACTATCGATTCAAGCTGTTTAGACCCGGCAATAGAAATAGCCGTGTGCCCAACCAGTCTGCACATCGCAGAAGTAGTGGAGCAACTGAGCGAGAGTTCGAAAAACTCACGCATTGCGGTAGGGGCGCAAAACGTCTGTGACGCCGAGTCAGGGGCTTTCACCGGAGAAGTTTCTGCTCGGATGTTGGCTGAATTCGGGGTTCGCTACGTATTGGTAGGCCATTCTGAACGGCGTGAACTTTACGGTGAAAGCGATTCGTTGGTTGCTGCAAAAACGGCCGCAGCGATTAGCTCCGGACTAACGCCCGTTGTCTGCGTCGGCGAAACGCTCGCTCAGCGGCAGGAAGGCAAGACAGAATGCGTGGTGCTACGGCAATTGAACGCAGTAGTACAGCAAATTGGGATCGAAGGCATTGAGAAATGCATCGTCGCTTACGAACCGGTTTGGGCGATTGGCACCGGCGAGACAGCTTCGCCGGCTCAAGCCCAAGAAGTGCATGCAGCACTTCGTAATCGGTTGCAGCAGTTAGATGCGGCTCTAGCGGAGACGACGCCAATACTCTATGGAGGTAGCGTCAAAGCAAGCAATGCGGCTGAGTTGTTTGCCCAGCCCGACATCGACGGTGGATTGGTTGGTGGGGCCTCCTTAAAGGCCGAAGAATTTAACGCGATCTGCGCCAGCGCCTAAGCCGATGAGCAATGGCCTGATCAGACGTCAATACCGGAAATTAACAAGAGTACGAACATGGAATCAATCATCGTTATAGTGCATGTCGTCGTCGCGATTGCCATCGTAGGCCTCGTTTTGCTGCAGCAAGGCAAGGGCGCGGATGCAGGCGCATCCTTTGGTTCGGGCGCATCGCAAACAGTCTTTGGCTCATCAGGTTCGGGCAACTTCCTAGTCCGTGCGACAGCCGTCTGTGCAACTATTTTCTTTGTTACTAGCCTCTCCCTTTCGCTTGTGGCTAAGAATCAAACTGGCTTTGGATCAACGTCTGGGATGCCGGTTGTTAATCCTGAGTTGCTCGAAACTCTCTCTACTAGCGAGCAGTCTGACTTACCTCAGTTAGATGACGAAATGCCGGTAGCTGAGGACAGTCAGGCAGACGTTCCTACTCTGCCAACTGGCGATGAACTCTAGCGTTCAAGACAAACCTAGGCGATAATGCGCGCCTGTTAGAGATAGCGACTAGCTTCTTGGTCATCAGTAATGGGTCAAGTGGTTAGTGATTTAAAAAGTATTGCGGACGTGGCGGAATTGGTAGACGCGCTAGCTTGAGGGGCTAGTAACTTCGGTTGTGGGGGTTCAAGTCCCCCCGTCCGCACCATTACACAGTAGTGTGTGCAAAAAAGAGCTTTGATTTCTTAAGTGAATTCTAAGCTCTTTTTTTTGTGTAGATTTATTGTGCTGCCCTTTGCACGAAATCTTGGCGTGAGAAATTTAGTGCGCCGAGAATCTTCCATCCTCCACAATCGCTGCATAGTCAGTTTCTATAAGCTCTGCGCGGGTTTTTATGTGTTTTGTCATCGAAGGGTGGGAGAAAATATAAAAACGTTCTGCAAGCATACATTCGTAAACCCACTGCGCGAGCGCATCGGGAGCAATCCCATTCTCGATTACCTCAGCGAAACCAGAGACTCCAGGCTCGAAGGCCTCTCGGCGCGCTTTCGAATGCTGTGCTAGCGAGGGCTTGTTTATTCCTGCGTTGTGAATGTCGGTTCGTACCCACGCAGGGCACAATACGCTTACCCCAATGTTATTGGCCTGAAGGTCTTGTCTGATGGATTCGCTGTAGCCCACCACCGCATACTTAGTGGCATGGTAGGGTGACATTGACGGCCCCGCGATGTGTCCGGCCATCGAGGCGGTGTTAATGATGTAGCCACCTTCACCATGCGACATGATGAGTGGTACGAATACCTCGACGCCATAGACGACGCCCATGAGGTTGATGTCGACGATCCAGCGCCAGTCTTCGAGCGGTATCGCACCGGGCTTGCCAGCAAGGCTTACGCCGGCGTTATTAATAACAATATGCACCTTACCGAATCGCTCGATAGTAAAGTCAGCAGCTTTTTTTACTGACCCTGCGTCCGCCACGTCACAGACTATTGTTTCGACAGCGAGTCCGCTTTCTGCAAGCAACGCTTTTGCGGTGCTTAATCGCTGCGCATCAATGTCCGCGAGTACAACCCTAGCGCCGTGGCCTGCAAAGACTTTGCCGAGAGAAAGCCCAATGCCATGGCCGCCGCCAGTTATAAATACAACCTTGTTCTGGATAGAGTTCATGGTTTTGCCTTTGCTTGGTTTGACATCGCTTTCCCTTCTATACTGTTAGCCTAATCTGCGAGGGAATGAATGACAATTAAACTCTATCACTGCAAGCGCTCGCGCTCGCTGAGGCCGCTTTGGACGCTCGAAGAAATGGGATTGGATTACGAATTAATCACTATGCCATTCCCCCCAAGACTCACCTTCGAGGGTTACCTTGAGATCAATAATCTCGGCACGGTGCCCACGCTTGTCGATGGCGATGTGACACTTACCGAGTCGACGGCTATGGCACTTTACCTTAGCGAAAAATACGGACCGACGAATCTAACCCTTAGCCCTATGGACCCAGATTACGGGCTTTTCGTAAATTGGTTGCATCGAAGCGACGCGACGCTCACGTTTCCACTTACACTGGTGCTGCGATACTCCCAGCACGAGCCCGAGGAACGGAAAAACCCGCAAATAGTAGAAGACTACACTAAGTGGTTTTTATCGCGACTTCGCTGCGTCGAGACGGCACTCGAGAATCGTCAATATCTCTGTGCTGATCGCTTTACGATTGCGGATATAAGCATAGGATTCTCACTTGTGTTCGCCGAGTCGCTGGGATTAGCAGACAGCTTCAAGCCCAATACTGTGCGCTATGTAACTAGGCTAAAGCAGCGGCCGGCATTTCAGCGCGCGTATAATTTGTAGTTCGAATTAGCGGTTAAAACGCATAATAAGTACAAGAGAAAGGAGAAGTCTGATGGGAATCATTGTGACGCCGTCTGGACAAGTATGTGGTGCATCAGTGACGGGAGTGGACCTCTCTCAATCACTTTCGGACGAGCAAATAGCTGAGATACGCGAGGCATGGCTCAAGCATAAAGTCTTGAGTTTCCCAAACCAGTCTATGAGTGATGACGATCTAGAGCGATTCACTCTCGCATTTGGAGGTTTTGGAGATGACCCTTTTATTGCGCCGATTAAGGGTCGAAAAAATATTATCGCTGTAGAGCGAAGAGCTGATGAGAAAGCCCCGCTGTTCGCAGAAAATTGGCACACCGACTGGAGCTTTCAGAAAGCCCCGCCCGCTGGAACGTGTCTCTATGGAATAAAAATACCTTCAAAAGGCGGAGACACACTATTCGCTGATCAGCAGAGGGCATGGTGTGAAATGCCTAGAGATCAGCAGGATAAGTACCGTGATCTTGTTGCAATCCATTCCGCCAAGGCCGCCTATTCACCAGAGGGTATGTACGGTAAAGAAGATCAAACAACTGACCGTAGTATGGATATAAGACCATCAGTGGACGCACTCAAGTTACAAACACATCCGCTTGTACTCAAACATCCAGAAACAGGAGTCGAGGGTTTCTATAGCTGTCTAGGCTACATAGTAGGATTGGTCGATAAATCGGAGGAGGAGGCGTTTTCGCTTCTAAAAGAGTTAAGTGACTGGCAAGGTAGGAGCGAGTTTGTATACACCCATAAATGGGAGCCACAGATGCTAGTTATGTGGGACAACCGAGCGTTGTTGCATAGAGCCACGGGTGGGCATGAGGGGGAAGATAGGCTTCTGCATCGCACTACGATTGCCGCATTCTAGTGATAAAGCCGTGCCACCCATGAGCGCTATCAAGGGCAGCACGGTTGTTTATTTACTTCTGTGGGCAAATGAGGAACTTCTTACCCGTAGATTTTGAGTTGTACTGAGCGACTATGTCAGCATCTAACGCTTCGGCGAGAGAGATTTCATTGGTGTAGTGACTAGCGAAAGTTGTTTTCATTTCCGTCGCGACGCGGGTACGCAAACGTGTCGCTACTTCTTGACCGACGCGTGCCAGGAAATTTGGCAGTAGCCAACCGCCAACCCCCCACGCCATGCCGTAGCCACGGTTTAAGATCGTGGCTGACGTGTCGAGTCCACCGTACAAATACACCTGCTTGTGCTTGACCGAGCCGTAAATGCTATACGCGCCAGGGGTGCGCGCCGCAGCTGCTTCCATCGCCGAAAGGATAGTCGATGCCAAGGTGCCTCCGCCGGTTGCGTCAAAGGCAAGTGTTGCGCCGGTTGCATGAATTGCGTCGGTTAGATCAGCCATAAAGCTTTCTTTGCTGCTGTTCACAACATATTTTGCGCCCATCTCGCGTAGCAAGGTCTCTTGCTCCTCTTTACGAACTATATTGACGAGATCGATGCCGCCGTCGAGGCAAATGCGATTGAGCATCTGCCCGAGATTCGACGCTGCCGCTGTGTGTACCAGAGCTGTATGCCCCTCTAAGTTCATCGTCTCGATCATGCACAATGCAGTCAACGGATTGACGAAGCTCGACGCACCGTCTTTCGCGGTGTGACCTTCGAGGAGTGGCAAGCAAACAGACGCATCGACACAGCGATACTGGCCATACATCCCACCGCCCATCGCGGCGACTACTTTGCCGTCTAGGCTTTTTGCGAGTTCGCTAGAGCCGGTGGCGACAACTGTGCCGGCACCCTCGTTACCCACTGCAAGTGCTTGCCCGATTCGCGCTTTCATCACCGCCATGCCTTGTGCAGAAACCGGCGCGCTCAGGACCTTACCCGCACCGCTGCCTGATGAGGACGCACTCGCCATCGACGCCCAACCGAACATCACTCCATGATCAGAAGGATTAATAGGAGTTGCCTCAACGCGAATGAGCACTTCGTTCTCGCCTGGTGTAGGCATGGGCTGCTCTTTCAGTTCGAGGCGGAGTTCACCCTCGGGTGTGAGCGTTGAAAACATTTGAAGGTAAGTCGAATCTAGTGACATCGCGCGCCTCTTTGAAGAATAGTTAAGGCAAAGATTAGAACACACTTTGGCGCTGAATATCAGCCAAGAAGGCGGAGCTTGCATTCAGTCAAAAATGGGGTGCGTCGCCTGAGTTAGTCTCTCCGCGTCATAGACCAAGGTGCCTCGGCACCCATGGCACGTGCGACGCCGACGATGGTCCTGCCGTTAACAGTGCCACTCATGTCGTAAACCATCGGAGAGCCATCTCTGTCTATCCTAAAAGTGACTTCACTGGTCGATGCCACTCCCTCTTCGATTGCCCAGAGACGGCCGTTACCCAGGTCAAATGTGCCGCTGAGAGTATCGCCTGAAGTGTCGAGCGTTACGACCGCGTTGACCGCGCCGAAGGGGCTACTCATAGTGAAATCCCAGATGCCATCGGCCGTTGAAGATGCAGTAGAGGAAGTGACTGTCGCGCAAGAAGACAGGGTCAAGAGTGAAAATAAGAGCGATAGAAAGAGAGCTTGAGAGCGTTGTTTGGCCATATTTTTTATCCTTGTTGATTAATTTTCTTGTAGTTAGAATTCATCGGCTTAATAGTTCCATAATCAGGAACGCCCAGTGTGATGAAATAGATTATTAGGCCCTTTCTCTCCTCTGCTTTTATAG